>NZ_OX365700.1:303750-607500 GCF_947241125.1 Nitrospira tepida
CACCACAGGATGAAATGTCCACGATCGCACCGTCCGACAGCGCCTCCTGATCCCTGTACCGGCTGATCGGCTCTCCGAAGAGTTCAGTCAGTTGGTCCTGATTCGGTTTGCTCATGCCTCCTCCTTTCAGTTGCTCAGCCTTCCTCCCGATCCTTCCAGACGCGACCGGCGTTCCGTCTCGCTTCCAGATAGGCTTCATGAAGGACGAGGGCGACACCGACCACCAGCACGATTCCGCCCGCCAGGTACCCCACGAGGAGCATCTGGTCTGCCGCTTGTTTCACCGCATCCACGAATGGCAAGGCTCCGTTCATCGTCGGCCTCCTTTCTTCTGTCCATCAGCGACCCCAAGGGCCAGGAGCGCCAGCAGCATGCAGAGCGCCTGAAAATCGCGCGCTGAGAGCCTCGCCTTCACTTGCGCCAACGCTCGATACAGTTCGCTCTCGCACGTTCGCTGCACCCCTCGTCGTCTCAACGTGTGACTCATCGCTTCACCCCCTAGTTAATGAGCCATTCCACCGAATGATCCTCGTTCAAGATCGCCGCATGGACGCTCGCGAAGAGTAATCCCCCCGGGCGGCGACGGCTGCCGGTCCTGAATTCCATCGTGATCTGCCCCGTCAGCCTGGACAGCCGATCCGCCGTCTGTCGATCGGTCCGAAATCGGAGCACTCGCCGTTCCGCGTCCCAGGTGGCCTTGTAGGTCCCGTTCAACTGCGCCCCCAAGTCGGAGAGGAAACGGACCCCATAACGCCCGGTCTGGATTGTTCCGTTCATCGTTTCAGTCGCCACGCCCTTGACCCCGTTGACGTACAAGGTTTCCCGTTTCGGTTTCCGTTTCGTGGTCTTCATTTCTCTCCCCCCCTTGGGTTGTCCTCTCACCCGCCTTTCTTCGCGGGCTTGGGACCCTCGTTGAATTCCCGCTCCAGCACATGCCGGATGAAACCGCTGTACGTGTAGCCCTTGGCCCGCATCGCATCCAGGCGCTTCTTCACCGACTCCGGCACCATGATGAGAATCCGCACCAGCTTCATACGCACCTCCTTTGTGATAACTACATAATATGATAACTTATTATGTAGTTAGTTATCAAGCTAGGTGGTTTGACGACATAAGTTGTTATCAGGTAAGGTTTTCCGCCATGCCTACCCCCAAGCCCTCCTCAGATCGGAAGATGTTCGGGATTCGCCTACCTGATTCCCTGATGAAAGAAATCAAGCACCTGGCCGTCGATGAGGGAAAACCGATGAATGAACTCGTTGAGGAAGGGCTAAGGGATTTGATGAAGAAGTACCGGGAAAAGCGGCGCGAGAGCCGCTGAGGAGTTAGAGAAGAAGGGGCTGCTGCCGAAGGGAAAGTAGGGATGGACTGGAATACGTTCGTCACCACCCTCACAGCTACCGGTTTTGCTTCCGCTGCCTTTGTATTTCTCGCCAAGTTCTTATCGAAGCATCTCTTGTCCATGGATCTCGAACGTTTCAAGGCCGACCTGAAATCGATTAATGAGAAAGAACTGGAGCGGCTTCGGGCGGACCTTCGAATCGCCGCCTTCCAGCAGGAAACCACCTTTGCAAAACTCCATGAGAAGCGGGCGGAGGCTATTGCCGAGTTGTATGCCAAGTTGGTTGATGCCCATTCTGCTATTAGGATCGCCTTAATATATGGGAAGGGTGGACAGCCTGATTACTATCGGGAGGCACTGTCTAAATTCAGGGCGTTCGAAGATTATTTCGAGCCTCGTAAAATCTACTTTCCAGACGGTTTGTGCGACCTAATAGAACAGTTGGTTATTAAGTTGGGACTTCTTCAACGCTTCGCAGGAGAGAGAGCACCGGACGACTTAACACAAGGGATACAGGACCCAAAAGGTTTTGGGGCCAAAATATTAGAGCTGGACGAGCCGGTTAAACAGATTCGACATGAAATAGAACATTCTTTTCGAAACATCCTTGGCATCACAGAACACCAGCCGGTGGCCAAGCTGGCGGAATTGGAAAAACGGGGGATCTTGCCGAAGGGACGATAGGAGGAGCCATGCCGTTGCAAAAAGATACTCAGTACGAGAAAGCGGTTCTGGAATACCATAACCATCCAGACGGGCGTAGCGACGAGGAATTCAGGCGCTGGGAGTTGGCAGAATCCCAGAAGACAAAGGATATGTCTCATGGCTATGAGCTTGCCCGTAAACGACTTGAGGATCAGAAGTGTATTGAGCCGAGAAGCGGCCGATACTACTTGGCCGAGATGGGCCGAACAAGACTCGAAGAATTGAAGGCCATCGATCAAGACCCGAATCTGAGAACCTGAGGAAGGCAGGACCTCCGCCCGGCGGAAGCGTAGCTGGTGGAGCTGGAGTGGTGGGGGATCTTGCCGAAGGTGTAGTAGGAACGAACTGCGCCTCACTTGAGCCCAATGAAGGGGAAGGAACAGCCTATGGCAGAGGAAATGCGCACACCAGATGAATTCGGTCCCTACCTCAACGCGGCCTTTATCTGTGAAAAGGTCTTACGAGAGCAGGACGGGGTCATGTCAGCGATCCGTATCATCGACCGAGTCACGCATGCGGCACCCGGCCCTGATGTGATGGAGCCATTTCCTTATCGTTTTGCGTTGGTCCTGAATTTCAAGTCGGGTGAGGCGCTCGGGACCTATCAAATCAGTATTCAGCCCATAAAGCCGAACAATGAGAAGTTGCAAGCGGCTGTATATCCTGTGAACTTTGAGTCACCAGGAGACAGAGGAGTAGGGATCTGCGCTGACATGCAGATACTGTTCGATGTGCCGGGGCTCTGGTGGTTTGATATCTATCTGTCAGGAGAGGGAAGGGTGCGGCGCGTCTCGCGCATCCCGTTCAGGATTATTTACCTGCCCCAGCCTGTGAAAATGAGTGGCTAACGCGAAAGTAGATGGTTGGTGCCAGGATCATCGGTTCCGTGTGGATGACCGTATTCCCTGAGGCACTTGAGTTGAACTCGGCAGGAAGACCTTTCTCGATTAACAGTGCGTAGACGCTATCCCGAAATTGATCCTCGCTGAGTAACTGCTCCCCTTTTTCAATGAGGAGTGCGTCAACCTGGTTGGCGATTTCGATGGCTTTATGATCTCCGGAGTCAAGGATGTCCTGCAGGTTGCCCACAAGCCACTCCTCCAACTCGGAAGCTGATCGCTCCCTGCTGAGGTACTGGATAATCTCCTGAGTTAAGGCTGAGGTTTGGAGGAGTTCAGAAATCATAATGCCTCCTGAAAGAGTAAAGCGCGTCCCGCCAGAGACTATACGGACCACTTTCAACAACAGTCAATATCCGAGCATGATCGCCAGGGGGCTTCTTGTGCCCCAAATAATCAAGGACAGAGTACTGCAAAATCCGAGCCTTCGCGGGCAACCTGAGGGAACCCGGAGCCAGATTATACGATACCTTGATCTTGGCGGGCAGTGGGTCGTCGAGATTCACCAATACCTACGGCCAGATGGATCGCTTGGGGCGAGCAGGAAACCTGATCCTAAGCGACTTCGAATCGCCGGAACCATTCTCATCTCAACAGAGAAATAGGAGCATTGTTCACTGTGGATTTTTGCCCACACTGGTCAAATCTTGTCACGTGAGACCACTTGTCTCTACCGCGGAACATGATCATATCGCAGTGATGACTGGACACTCGACTGCATTCTCGTGATCGGGGACTCTGTTGATCGGAGAACTCCATCGCTAAAGCATACCTTCGTGTTCAGAAGACCCCACACGCAGAGCTGAGAGAAACGAGCAAAACGGATACTTCCAAAAAATCCTCGCCCCCCCGCTCAGCCCTTCTGATGGGCTCTTCCCAGGCCCGCAGGATCTTCGCGCCAGGGCCGCCGGCACGAGGCCCGTCACTCGCGGCCCTCTCCTCCAAAGAAAACCCTCACTTCGCCGATTGTCATGGTTGGGGCGACGGTCGGATTGACGACCTCACCCGCTGTCGGTCAACAAGACGCCATAGCCCTGTGATGGGAAAGAGGGCAGGACCTCCGCCCCGCGGAAGGCCCCGCCCTGTGCGGAAGTCGCGGGCCTGCCACGAGAATCAGAGAACCGGCCAGGCCGGCGCAGCCGACGATCGGGCTCAGCCCGATCTGCTTGGCGTTCAGCGGTGTCAAGGGTCACCCAAATTTCCCCAGTTATGGTCATCGAAAACTCCCCACCCTGGTTACGTGGTCGTGGCGGCTTCTTCGACGCGCACCAAACCGGCTTTAAGTTTCTCCTTGAGCCGGTACGAATGACCACGGATATTGATGGTGATGGCGTGGTGCAGGACCCGATCCAGGATCGCGGTCGCCAGCACCCGGTCCCCGAAGACCTCCCCCCAGGCCCCGAAACTCTGGTTACTGGTGAGAATCATCGGCCCCTTCTCGTAGCGACGCGAGATGAGTTGGAAAAACAAGTTGGCCCCGGTGCGGTCAATGGGCAGATAGCCGATCTCATCGATGATCAGTAACCGCGGGATCGTGTAGAGCTTCAGCTTGTCCTCCAGCCGATTCTCCGTCAGGGCTCGAGTCAGTGTGGCGATCATGGCGGCGGCCGTCGTGAACAACACCCGATAGCCTCGCTCGATCGCTTTGAGCCCCAGCCCGATGGCCAGGTGGCTTTTGCCGACCCCGGGCGGCCCCAAGATCACGAGATTCTCGCCGTGCTCGATGAAGTGGCAGGTGGCCACTTGCTGGATCTGCTTCTTATCCAGCGACGGCTGGTAGGCGAAGTCGAAGACCTCCAGACTCTTCACAAACGGAAACCGCGCGAGACTGGTGCGCATCGTAATGTTCTTCTCCGCTTTGGCGGTCACTTCTTCACTGAGGACCTGATCGAGGAAGTCCGCATACGACAGGTCCTTGGCCGCCGCCTCCTGTAAGAGGGCGTCGAGCCGCTCGCGGCTCTTCAGGAGCCGCAGCCGCGTCAGCTGTTCACGGAGCCGTTCCAGTTGCGCCGGGTTCATGGCTGCACCTCGTGCGCCGCCGCGCTCCCGCACACCGCCTCGTAGCACGCCAGATCCCGCACTTCGACCTCCGGGACCGCACCGGGGTGAGTGGCCAGTTCGCTCAGGGTTGACCGGCGCTGGCGCGCAATGCGGGCACTGGCGCCGGGGCCGTGCTCCGGCAGAATGCGGAATTGGTGGCGGCCGGGTAACACGGGATGGGTGGCCACCTCGCGGTCGCGATGGAAGATATGGATGGTGTCGCCCCGCCGTTGCGCCTCAACCCGTTGCCCAATCAGGCGGAAGGGCACGGAATACCGATTCGTGTCGAAGCTGACCAGATAGTCTTCAGCCACGATCCGCGAGACCCGCGCCTCCTGCTGGAAGCCGCGCTGGCCCGCCAGTGGCACGAGGTGCTCGCGTTCTCGCTCAAACCGCGCGATCGGTCGCTCATGAGTCGTGCCGTGCAGGCGCTGGTCGGCGATCGTCACGTTCCATTCGTCGAGCTGGGCCTGGAAGTCCACCACGTCGACAAACGTCCGCCCGGGCAGAAAGTTCCGCTTCACATACTTCACGCCCGATTCCACTTTGCCTTTGGTCTGCGCCCGGTAGGGCCGACACACGCGGGGCTCAAAGCCCCAATAGTCGGCAAAGGCTTTGAACGTGGGATTCCAGAGGCGTCGGCCGGTCTCATCCGCATAGCACACGGTGCGCGGACGATCATAGAGATGCTCGCGGGTGTGCCCGCCGAAATGGGCAAAGGCCCGTTCATGGGCCTCCAGAAATTGCGCCAGGCGCTCATCGGCACACGCGTGATAGAAGCCGCGGCGACTGAACCCTAAGGTGAGCACGAACACGTGCACCACGACGGGACCGGTGCGGAAGGGCACGGTGGCCTGGCCCCAATCAATCTGACTTTGCTGCCCCGGCGGGGTCTCAAAGCGGAGGAGGGCCCGCTCCGCTTGCAGCTGGACCTCGCGCAGCGGCGCCACACACCGCTTCACCGTCTCATAACTGCCGGTGTAGCTCCGGCTCGCCCGCAGTTCCTGGTAGAGAATCCGCGCCGAGTACCCCACCTGCGGGGCGCGGGTCCGCACAAAGTCGGCATGGGCGGTGAGCAGCGTCTCCGCCACCGCTGCCCGGCGATAGGGGTGCCACGTCGTCTGCCGCAGACTGCGCCGGACCGTCTTGCGATCCAGATCCAACCGCCGCCCAATCGCTGAAATGGACACCCGCTCCTCGTGAAACAACCGTCGAATCTCCGCCCATCGCTCCTGATCCACCATGCATGCCTCCCCAGATTGGTCCCCCTGGGCACGCATGATCGCCGACGCTCCCGTCTCGTCAAGTCCCATCTCCCTCCTCCTTCAGTTAGGAGGGTGGGGAAAATTCAATGACCACACCTGGGGATTATTGGATGACCGCTGACATTCAGCGGGACCACCGGCGGAAGTAACCCCGCATCCAAGACCATCACAGTCACGAACCCGGGGACCGGGACCCTCACCTGGGCCGTCGTGGACAATGCGAACTGGCTCACCGCCACGCAATGCGGCAGCACCATCACGGCGGCCGTTAACCTCTCCAGGGTGGCAGACGGGACCTACAATGGAGTGATCACCGTCTCGGCCGCCAGCGCAACCAATACCCCATAGGCGACTCCCGTGACTTCGACGGTACCCGCGTCTGCTTAACAACCAATAGGATGGATCACGTTCTGGTGAAACGCAGAGCGAGGTTCGTCCCGTGACAAGGGCAAACCGCCTGTAAAGGCGGGACGCAAAGCTAAGAGACCTCATCGGAACCTAGAAGAGACCCGACGGTCAGTCTGGCTGCCACGCTGGCTCGATGGGTGACTTCGGTAACCTGCATGTGTCCTTCCCCTGCAGTTACCCAAACGAGCGTGGTAGCCAGCGCCGGATGTAACCAAGGAGGACCGGAACCATGCCTCGCACAGATCACAGACCCACGCGTTTCACCTTCAGTGAGGTGTTCACACTCTCCCTGTATGGGCTCGTATTGTGGGTCTACGGCGCGCCCATCGCCATCATCAAGGGGAACGTGACCAGTTACGTGGCGAGCGGGCTACCACGGGGACTACCTACTTCTTTGTCGTCACCGCGTTCGACAACAACGGCAACGAAAGCTCGTATTCCAACGAGGTAAGCAAGAGCGTGTATTACAAAAAGCACAATCAGGGACGAGAATCTGAAAGAGCAGTATTGGTGAGCCGAGATCGACTGGAAGGAGGAAACTACATGCCGCAGCGAACCCAAATTCTGTACTTGATGCAGCTTCTGAAAGGTATTAGCCCCCTTGGAGTGTTGGCCCTGTTTATACTGATCAATGGCATGGTCCATTTGAAGTTGCTCGGGGTCTGGAGGAACACAGCCGTTGTGGGGCTGCGATACACCATTATTCTCGGAGTTTTCTTGTTGAATCTCGTAGTCTTAGCGATTCTACTTGTACTAATGTTTCGGCAGTGAACAACAAGACTCCAGGGGGAAAGGCTGTTCCCTGAGGCGATCGGCCAGCGCCTGAACCGTCATCGGCGCATTCCATTCGGCCCGATTGTTCACCAACACGTAGGTCTTGACCGTTCTGCGGACCGCTTCTTTATACGAGATCCACCGTCTCCTGTCTCATCTGCGACAGTTCTTCGACTATCGCCGTCCTCGTCGCTGACACTATCTAGGCTCAGGGGATAGTCTCAGATCCGCAAGTTCCCACGCGCTCGTTCGCCTTCCGATCAAATCCCCCGCTTTCGAGTTACCCTCATCGGGTCTACCAGAGTTCTTGCCAGGCCTTATCCTTGGAACATGTGCCCGCGGAGCTGGGGGGCGGTGTTGCGTAACCAGGGAGGTGTGCATGAATTGTCCGCGGTGTCAGGGTCTTATGGTAGAAGATCATTTCATCGATCTTCAGGAGTCGATGGGGCCGCACTGGGTCACGGTGATGCGCTGTATGAACTGCGGGAATGTCGTGGACCCAGGCATCGCCGTCAATCGCCTGTGGGCGGAGACCAGCCGCACCGCGGTCGCGCGGTCTTCCAAGGACGAATCCGTGATCCCGCAGGACGCGAGACAGGCCGCCTAAGCCTACTCGGACCAGGGGCGCTCGCAATTTTCTACACGATGGGGGACCAGTGTCACGGAGTGCGGCCATGCCATTCGATGAAGAGACCGAAATCCAGCGCAAGATCTTGCGCCTGTTGCGGGCGAAGGGCGGGTTGTGGAGCGAAGAGGAGTTCACACATATCGAGGCCGGCCCGCTTGACCTCGCTCGCCACATGGCGATCCTGGTGGAACGCGGGCATGTCGAGCACGATCCTGTGCGGCACTGCTATCTCTTGACGGCCCGCGGCGTCGACCGCCTGAACGAGCTCGAAGCCTCGGAATAACCTCTCCAGGGTACGCCCTCTGCATGAGGGCAGCAGGTGGTCTCGCCGCGATACACACCAAATGTGGGGTCAAGTCTTGTCTTGTGCATGCCCTTGAACAAATCATAAGCCTCATGGCTCACCCGCTCCGCCTCCGCCTACCAGGTGCACCCTCGCATCTCAATGCGCGCAGCGATGAACCACTACGCGCGGTCGCGATTCGAATTTGCATGGCCCATGGGAATCGCCCCTTGAAAATGACCAGTCTCCTTTATGTTTGGCAATTTGTCGTAAAACCGCGCAACGTCATAGACTCCTAGCCTCGACTGGAAGGGATGGACGCGGAGGGGGTCGCCACGGCGAGAATAAGATCTCAATGGCTCGTCAAAGTTCTCCATTTGTTGATCGACCTCCGGGCCGGTGCTATAGTGCGCCCGATCCTCACGTAGCGTGTTGATAGGGCTCCTCGCCGTCAGCCATGAAGACCGACCTTCTCCAACGCATTACCATTGAACCGGGCAAGTGCGGCGGCCGCCCCTGTATTCGCGGTATGCGCATTCGTGTCCAGGATATACTGGATATGCTGGCAGCGGGCACGTCCGAGGACGAGATCTTGCGCGATTATCCTTACCTGGAGCGTGAGGACATCCGAGCCGCCATGGCCTACGCCGCCGCCTATCTGAATCACAGTATCGTGCCTGCGCGGACTGGATGAAGTTCCTCGTGGACGCCAGCCTGCCACCCGGTCTCGCCACCTGGCTCCGCAAAAAGGCACATGAGGCGATCTATGTCAGCGATCAGCCTGGCTTGAATCTCGATGACCGCGCCGTTTTCGAGTTCGCCCGGCGGCACGGATACATCATCATGACGAAAGATGAGGACTTTGCGGTTCTCGCCACACTCGTCGCTCAGCCAGCGTCGGTGGTCTGGTTGCGATTGGGCAACGCCACGAACTCCTCGCGCAGGAACTGGTTAGGACCGCTCTTGCCCGAGATCATGCAACGTCTTGCTGGGTGGGGAAACACTCATCGAAGTGGTATGACGCGTTCCTCCTGAGTCAGAACAGATGGGATCGCCCCTCATCCATTCCCCAGTTACAGCACGCCCAGCTCTGCTGTCCGCTGAGCTGGAAGGTCTTTCTTCTTTATGAATTCTTTTTGGGCAGGTAGTCGTCGAGTCGGCGCTGCACGATGCCGTGATTGAGCCGGTCGTACCGTCCGGCTAGGGCGTTGCGCCCCGTCGCGGCCATGTCCTCGTCGCGGTTGCTGATCAGCTCTCGGATGGCGCGGGTGATCCGTTCCTTCGCGTCCATCGTCACCCGCTCGACCAGTTCCCAAACACCCATACGGCCGGTCTCCCGTTCTTCCTGTCTGGCTCTTAGAGTCGCAGCCGCAATTATCAGCAGGTCTTCTCCGATCATCTCGATTCGGTTTTGCCTTCCTTGATCGTCCCGCAAGGATTCGCGTTTCATCGCCATCGCGTAGAGGATGGCCCTGGTCAGTTTCCGGCTGAGCCGTTCGACCAAGGAGAGATGGGACAGGACCGGCATGTCCAGGAATTCCGGGCGCATTGGTAGCGGCGCTTTTTTCCACAGCTTGAGGTACCAAGGAATATAGAACCGCGCAAGCTTGAGCAGCTCCGCCATCCGTCGGCCCGCAGTCGTTCCCTTCTCGAAATACGGCTGCGCGCGTTCGAGATGGGGATTCAGCCCTTCGCGCGAGACGAACGGCCGCAGGATGTCGGTGGCCCCTTCGCCGATCCGGTACATCTCCGCGTCGCGCACCAGTTGCTCGATCCCGAAAGCCGGCTCGCCGCGCAGGCGTTTGGACTCGGCCGTCTCGTAGCCCATGCCGCCGAACAGGGTCTGCGCGTCCTTTAAGAACCGGATCGTGGCTTCGGAGCAGAAGATCTTGGCAATCGCGGCTTCGATGCGGATGTCGAACTGGTGCTGATCCGCGAGCCGCCAAACCAGATGGGCGAGCGACTCCATCGCGAACAGGTCGGCTGCCATGCGGCCGATGCGCATCTGTTGGGTCTGCCGCTCCGCCAACGGCTTTTGAAATGTCCTCCGGCTGTGCGCCCGGTCCAACGTCGGCTGCCAGGCCTGCTTCGCCATCCCGAGACAGATCGCGGGGATGCTGATGGCGCGGCCGATGTTGAGAATGGTCAGCGCGTACTTCAGGCCTTTTCCGATTTCGCCCACAAGATTACCGGCCGGAATGCGCACCTGCTCGAACGTCATCCAGGCGTTTTCGATGCCGCGGCACCCTTCGAACTGGCACCGTTGCCGCACCTGCACGCCAGGCCACATCATGTCGAGCACGAAGGCAGAATGGACGGACTCCTCCGCCTGGCGCTTGTCGGACACCGGCGCCCAGACCGGTTTGCCGTCCCGTTGCACACGTTTGGCGGGCACCCTGGCGATCAGGGTGACGAAGCGGGCAATCGGACCGTTGGTGCACCAAAGCTTCTGGCCGTTGACGATGAAGGCGTCACCCGCCTCGTTCAGGATCGCCTCGGTCTGAATGTTCGCCGCATCCGACCCGGTGACCGGCTCCGTCAGCGCGAACGCGGAGAGTTGCTCCCGCGCCACCAACGGCAGGTAGGTCTTCTTCTGCTCCTCGCTGCCGAACAGCAACACCGGCATGGCGATGCCGATGGATTGTGGCACGGCAACGGTCAAGGCCAGGATGTTGCTCCAACCGGCGATCAGGGTCAGCACCCGGCCGTAGTTCGTGTAGGAGAAGCCGAGCCCGCCGTATTCTTTGGGGATCTTCATCCCGAAGGCGCCGAGCGCGAACAACCCTTGGAGCACATGCGGGGGAATCTTGGCGGTCCGCTCGATCTCGTCAGGATCGACCTGACTGGTGAGAAACACTTCAATCGTCTTACAGAAGGCTTCGCCCGCGGCCCGCTCCTCCGGCGGCTCATCCGGCGGCAACAGCAACTCGAAATCCGGGCGCCCTTCATAGAGTCCCGCCATGAAGCTGCGGCCCGTCAGCTTCTCGCGGGCTTCCTCGATCTTTTCGAGTCCTTTAAAGAGTTGCGCCATGATCCGGCTCCTGCTCCGTTGTTACGCCACGTCCTTGAACCGAAGGTCCCGATAGCGCGCCAGTTCCGAAGCCAGCTTCGCCTTCAACTCCAGTCGCTTGGGCTTGCCGGTGGAAGTGTAAGGCACCTCCTGCCCGAACAGAATCACCTTGGGCCGTTTCCAGAACGGGAGGCGCGGCCGGCAAAACTCCTCCAGCATCTTGGGCGTGAGTCCCGATTGCCCCTCCGCCGGCACGACATAGGCGGCAATCTCCTCGCCGTAGAAGCGATGTTCGAACGGCACGGCCATGGCGAACTTGACCCCCGGATGACCCTTCAGCACCTCGTCGATCTCGAGCGGCGAAATGTTCACGCCGCCGCGAATGATCAGTTCCTTGAGCCGGCCGGAGATGAAAAAGAACGGGCGCCCCTGTTCGTCCTTCACGAAATACCCTTCGTCGCCGGAGCGGAACCAGCCCCACTTGAACGCTGCCTCGTTGGCGTCGGGCCGTTTGAAGTAGCCAACGCAGACGGTGCCGCCCTTGATGCAGATTTCCCCGCGCGCAAGCTCTGGCAACGCGGCCCCGGACTGATCGAGAATCGTCATGAGGTTATGGCGCAGCGGCACGCCGATCGACGGGAACTCATAGGCCGTGAGCCACCGGCGATGTTCCTCAGGCGTGAGGTCGTTGGGAAGGAAACAGGAGTAGCAGGTGGTCTCCGACAGGCCGTATCCGTGCCGGATCGGAAAGCCGAACCGGTCTTCGAACCGGGCCGCCGTGTCCTTGAGCAGCGGACCGGCTCCGCAGATGAACCCGCCGAACGGATGCAGGTGATAGGGCGTTAGGTCCTCGTTCGCCTCCAGCAGAAATTCCAGCAGGGTCGGAACCACGCTCACGCAGGTGACCTGCTCCTCGTGCAGGCGCTTCCAAAACAGCCCGGTCTTGAACTTGCGGTTCAGCACCGCGGTCCCCTTGCAATAGAACGGCGTCACGAGCGTCACCACGATGCCGTTCACGTGATGGATCGGCAACACGCACATCAGCCGATCCTGCGGGCCGAACCGGTGCCACTGGCCGATCGCGTCGGCGTCGATCAGCAGATTTTCCGCCGTGAGCACAACTCCTTTCGGTGGGCCGGTTGTGCCGGAGGTATAGACGATCAGCGCCTCGTCCAGCAGATGCGGCGGCAATGATTGGACGTGGCGGCTCGCCCCGTCCAGCCCCGCATGCTCGGCGATCGTGAACGATCCGTGCTCGGTCGCGTCCTCCAGCGCCACCACGTGGCGCAGCGCCGGCAATTCGCCCTGAAGCTGCTTCAATTCCTCGAACGAGCCTTCCCAGCAGAGGACCGCCGACGCCTCCGAATGTTCCAGGATGTAACGTTTTTTCTCCGGCGCCTCCTCAGCGTTGATGGGGACCACGGCAAGGCCCAAAGTCCAGGCGGCAAAGTACACCATCACGGTAATGTCATGATTCGACAGGATCGTCGCAAGCCGGTCACCCCGCACGAGCCCGAGGCGGTCATGGAGAAAGGCCGCCACCCTCTGCACGAGCGCGTTGAATTCGCCGTAGGTGTAGCTGCGCCGGACCTGCCTTTCGTCGTCGTAGTAGGTCAGGAAAGTCCGCTTGATCAGGTCCGGATCGTAGACCCGAGCCCGATAGAACTCGGCAAAGGATTGCCAGGGCAGCGAGGAGGGCTCGCCGGACAGTTCGCGCGCCCGCGCGATGCGCTCATCCACGGCGGTCGAGGGGGACATAGGTCCTCGGGGCCGGCCCCGTGTAGAGGGCGCGAGGCCGGATCAGACGGTTGTGGTCCTGCTGTTCGATCACGTGGGCACACCAGCCGGACAGGCGGGAACAGACGAACACGGGCGTGTAGAGCTCCCGTGGAATGTCCATCAACAAATAGGCGACCGCCGTATAGAAATCCAAGTTCGGATAGAGGTGCTTCTCCTTCTGCATGATCCGGTCGATGATCACGGCCGTGTCGTACCAGCGCTGGTTCTCGCAGAGACGGCCCAATCGCTCGGCCTCCCGCTGAATGATCAGGGACCGCGGGTCCCCCTTCTTCAGCACCCGATGCCCGAACCCCATCACGCGCCGCTTCTCGGCGAGGGCCGTCCTGACCCAACGTTCGGCCCGGGCTGGAGAGCCCACGTCCAGCAGCATCGCCGCGACCGCCTCGTTGGCCCCTCCATGCAACGGTCCCTTGAGGGTGCCGATCGCGCTGGTGACGGAAGCATGGAGATCAGTCAGGGTCGAGGCCGTGACCCGCGCCGCGAAGGTGGAGGCGTTGAACTCATGTTCCGCGTAGAGGATCAACGAGATATCGAGGACTCGGGCCATCGCTTTGGCCTGAGCATCCCCCTGGCGGCCGGTCAACAGGTAGAGCAGGTTTTCCGCGAGGGACAGGTCCGCGCGCGGATGGAGCCGCGGGAGAGCGCGGGTCCGTCGATAGACGGCGGCGATCAGTTCCGGCGTCTGAGCCAACAGCCGGATCGCTTTGCGGAGATTCGCCTGGCGCGACCCGTCCTCGACCTCCCGATCGACCATGCCCAGCAGGGAGATGCCGGTCCGGAGCACGTCCATCGGATGGGCCGCCGGCGGGATGAGGTCCAGAAACGCCTCCGCCGACGGAGGCAGGGGCCACTCGGCCCGGAGTCGTTCGGCGAAGTCCGCCGCCTCCTTCTTGCCGGGCAACTCGCCGTAGAGCAACAGGTAGGCCGTGTCTTCAAACGTCCCCTGCTCTGCCAGGTCGCCGATCGCGTACCCGCGATAGCGCAGGCCTAGGTCCCCCTCGTCCACTTGGCAGATCGCGGATTCCCCGGCCGGCACCCCTTCGAGCCCGGGGCGATAGGGAATCGTCCTGGTCTCGTCATCGGTCGCTTGTGTCGTCATGGCGCTCCTCATGGTGCTTCTCCAAGAGACGGGATTGTCGTTCATAGTCCTCGTAACGCAGCAGGTCGTAGAGTTCCCGGCGCGTCTGCATCTGCGACAGCCGGTCCTTCTGCGAGCCGACCCGCTTCAGGTCATGGAGGAATTCCTCGACCGCCTTGGCGGCGACGCGGAGTGCACTGACCGGAAACAGCACGAGCCGGTACCCCAGGGCCTCGAACTCGCCCGCGCTGAGATAGGGTGTCTTGCCGAATTCGGTCATGTTCGCGACCAGCGGCACCTTGACGCCTTCCTTCGCCATCCGTTCGGCGAAGAACCGGAACTCTTCCGCCGACTCGAGCGCTTCGGGAAAAAGGGCATCGGCCCCTGCTTCGATATAGGCCAAGGCCCGCTTGACCGCACCTTCCATCCCCTCAACCGCCCGCGCGTCGGTGCGGGCGACGATCAGGAAGTCCGGGTCCCTCCGCGCCAGGCAGGCCGCCCGCAGCTTGTCGGCCATCTCGCTCGTCGAGACCAAAACCTTGCCCGGCAGATGCCCGCAACGTTTGGGCAACTCCTGATCCTCCAATTGCATACCGGCCAGCCCGGCGGCCTCGCATTGCTCCACGGTTCTCATCACGTTCAGGGCCGAGCCAAAACCCGTATCCGCGTCCATCAGAGCCGGGATCGTGACGGCGCGGCTGATCGTGGCCGCGTCTGACACCACCTCAGTCAACGACAGCAGCCCGAGATCCGGCAGCCCGCGGGCCGCTGACAGGCCGGCGCCCGAGATATAGAGGGCCTCAAAGCCGGCTCGTTCGATCTGGATGGCCGTGAGCGCGTTGAAGGCGCCGGGCAGCGTGACCATCTGCCGATCCAACAATCGGCGCAGGCGGCTACCTGGGCTGTCTTGACGCTCCGTCACAGTCAGGCCGCTCCTTTCATGCTCATGTGGCGCGAAAGAATGCCGATGTCCTTCACGCGTTCGAGATTCCAGATGAGATCCAAGAGGCTGCGGGCTTGGTTTTTATCCAGTTTGCCCTTCACCAAGCTAAGGAATTTCTCCTCGACCTGCCGGTCGGTCATGGGGTTCTTCGGATGGCCCAGCGGATGGTCCACCTGCGCCTCATAGTCACGGTCGGACGCCGTACGGACCGTCAGCCTGGTCGGCATGGCTTCCGGATAGAGCCCGACGAAATCCTGTCGTGGGGAGACGCGCACCTTCTGTATCAGCTCCAGCAGAGCCGGATCGTTGAGCCGGCGGGGTTCGAACGAACGGAGCGTGACGGTGCCGTCCAGCAAGGCCACCGCGACGCAGTAGGGGAAACTATGGTCGGCCGTTTCCCTCGTTTGCGGACGCCATTTCTCCGGGTCGCGCCCGATAATCTCGATCGCCACGTCGTAACTGTCGATCGTCACCGCCGCGATCTTTGTCAGCGCTTCCGATCCTTCGCTTTTCAACAATTCTTCCCGCAACGTGAGCGCCGCCTCGACCGCCGTCTGGGCGTGGTATTCGACCGGGTAGTGTTTGATGTAGGTGTCCAGGATCTTGAATAAGCCGGCTCGTTCAAGGCCTTTTTCGCCGGCCAGCGGCGCCAGCTCGAATGGGCCCGAGACGAGCTTCATGAACCCTTTCTCGCCCTCGAAGATCGGCGAAGGGCCTGTCATGCCACGCCGGGCGAGCAGCGCCGCGAACAGCCCGTTCCGAGCGGCGTTGGAAAAGGCGCAGGCCTTCCACATGGACAGATCGCCCACTCTGGTCTGGCGCAGCGCGATGTTGGCGACCCCCGCCAGATTGACCGCCTGTCGCGTCTGCCCTTCCGTGAACTTCAGCACCTTGGCCACCGCCAGGGCCGAGGAGATCGGCCCGTAGGTGACATGGTCCCAACCCCGGGGCCGCAGAGCCGCGGCATCGCAGAGCCGGCATTGGACCTCGTAGGCCAACGCGATGGCCTGGATGACCCGCTGGCCGGAGGCCCCGACGGCTTCGCCCGCCGCCAGAATCGCTGCAATGTTGTCGGAGGGATGGGCCGGCTCTTTGGACAGATAGGTATCGTTGAAGTCAAGGTAGCGGACCAGCGCCCCGTTGGCGAAGGCGGCAAGGTCCGGCGGCGCCTTGTGTTTCGTGCCCCAGAGCGTGGCGCCGTGGGCATCCGCAACCGACCGCGCCAGATCGCGCGCGATGCGGCAAGGCGGGGCGTTCCAGGCCCCGAACGCGCAGCCAAGACTGTCGGCGATCCGCCGTTTCACCTCATGGACGACCTCGCCCGGCAGATCCTCGTAACAGAGCAACCGGCTGTATCGCGCAAGACGGTCTGCAAGCATGGTCACCTCATCGGGGACGTTATTCGTCGAGCGTCAAATCGTTCTTCGCGCAGCCGGGATTCATTCGTTTGACGGTTGACGCATGACGATTGACGCAGTTCTTTGCCTCATCCCTTCATCCCCGCCGGCGGGTGATGCAGCGTGATGCGGGCCGTCCGGTGCGTGATCGTGAGCAACTGATTCAGCATGACGATCTCACTCTTCACGACTGACGTCGCGCCGAACGGAGGGAGGGACGTATTCCGGAGGCGGCCAAGTCCCTCATCCGCCTCCGCTCGGCGATCAACGCAAGCAGGTCCCCCACCCCCTCGCCTGTCGTGGCGACCACCTTCAGCACGGACGGGCACCATTCGCGCAGATCGCGCAAGGTGGTCTCGGCGCCGGGATGATCGCCCTTGTTCACCACGACGATGTGCGCCACCTCCAGGAGTCCGGCCTTCATCGCCTGCACCTCATCGCCCAGTCCCGGCGCCACCACCGCCACAACCGTGGCCGCGACATCCATGACGTCGAGCTCTCCCTGACCAACCCCGATCGTTTCGATCAACACCACATCATATTCGGCCGTCTCCAGTACCCTCACTGCGTCGCCTGTGGCCCGCGCCAGTCCCCCCGCATGGCCTCTGGTCGCCATGCTGCGGATGTAGACCCCGGCATCGGCGGCCCAATCCTGCATGCGGATGCGGTCACCGAGCAGCGCGCCGCCGGTCACGCGGCTGCTGATATCGACCGCGAGCACGCCGACCGTCATGCCCAGTCGCCGATAGGCCGCGATGAGCTGCGCGATCAACGTGCTCTTGCCCGCGCCCGGATACCCGGTCACGCCGATCACGTTGGCGCGCCCACGCCTCGGTCCCAGCCGCTGGGAGACTGCCGCACCGTTCGGGCCGCCGATCTCCAGCAACGTGATCGCACGGGAGAGGGCGCGCACGTCGCCTGTCTTGACCTGCTCGATCAGTGACGCGACATCGGTCGTCACCTGCGTCCTGGTCATTGGGCCGACTTCGGGAAAGACCATGTTATGCCTCAAGGGTTCCGGACGACTCGACCTGCGACAGCCGGGACGAGAGCCGGCGGTTCAGCTCGCGGCCGACGGATTGCGCGGCCGCCACCACCTTGCGCTCGTCGACGGCCACGGTCGCGCCGCAAGCTTTCAGCGCGTAGACCACGTCTTCCGTGGCCACGTTGCCGGAGGCCCCAGGCGCATAGGGACAGCCGCCCAGCCCTCCGGCGGAAGAGTCGAATGTCCCGATTCCGTACTCCCACCAGGCGGTCAAGACATTGGCGACCGCCATCCCATAGGTATCGTGAAAATGGAGCGCGAGCCGCTCGGGCGGAAGACCGAGAAGCACCGCGTCCAAGAGCTTCCGAACGTCGGTGGGGGCCCCCTTCCCGATCGTATCGCCCAGCGAGATCTCATCCACGCCGAGGTCGAGCAGGCGCTTGGTCACATCCGCAACCCGAGCCGGAGCGACCCGGCCTTCATAAGGACAGAAGAGCGCCGTGGACACATAGCCGCGCAGGGCCATGCCGTCGCGCTTGGCACCGGCCACCACCGGCCGGAACCGTTCGAGCGATTCGGCGATCGTCGCGTTGATGTTGCGCCGCGTAAAGGTGTCGGAGGCGGCGATGAAGACCGCGATCTTCTGCGCCCCAACCGCCCGCGCCCGCTCCAGCCCCCGTTCATTCGGAACCAGCGCCGAGTAAGTCACGCCGGGCACCCGCTCGATCTTGCGGAAGACGTCCTCACTGTTCGCCAGTTGCGGCACGGCCTTGGCCGAGACGAACGACCCGGCCTCGATCTCCGCCACGCCGGTTCTGGACAGGGCGTTGATAAAGGCCACCTTGACTTCGGTCGAGAGGATGGCCGCTTCGCTCTGCAGGCCGTCCCTCGGGCCCACCTCGACAATCCGGACAGGCCTCCTGGCCGTGCCGGTCTCACCGGTGTGCGGCAGGGTTGGACTCATTCATGTCCTCGTTGCGCTGCGGCTTCGTACTATCGATTCACACGCGGCCCCGCCCAGGCGGGGGCGCGTTTCGCCAAGAACGCTTGGAGCCCCTCCCGCGCCTCCTCCGAGAGCCTCGCCTCCGCATTGGCCTCCGCGCAGAGATGCCAGCGCTCTGGATCGGGTGACTGGACGATCCGGCGAAGCAGTGACTTGCTGTGCCGCAGCGCCTGCGGGGCCAGTTGCGCCACCGCGTCGATCAGTTCGTCGACCCGTTTGTCGAGTCCATTCCGCTCGACCACATCGTGGACCAGGTTGAATTGCCGAGCCACCGAGGCGGAGAACGTTTCGCCGGTCAACGCATAACGGCGCATGAACGATTCCCCGGCCTTGCGCAGCACGAACGGCGCAATCACCGCCGGCACCAACCCGAGCCGCGCTTCGCTCAACGCGAACGAAGCCCCCTCCACCGCGATCACGATATCGCAGACGGCGAGCAGGCCGACCCCTCCCCCGAAGGCCGATCCCTGGACCCGCGCGATGACGGGACAGGGGCATTCATCGATGGCGCGATACATCCTCACCAGGCTCCCCGCGTCCCCTCGTGCCTGCTGGGGAGAGACCGAGCCGCCCGAACCCATCCACCGAAGATCCGCGCCCGCGCAAAAGACCGCTCCGGCCCCGCCCAAGACCACCACCCGGACAGCTTGGTCGCGGCCCAAGGTTTCGAAGGCTTCGCACAGCTCGCCGACCATCGATCCGTCGAACGAGTTCCGGCGATCCGGCCTGTTCAACGTGACCCGGGCCACGGCGTCCTGCTGCTCGACCAGAACGGCGGACTCGCTCAAGGGGCTCCTTCCATCATGGCTACATCCGGAACACCGGCGGATGGGATTCGCGGGTCGGCAACGACGCCGCTATATCCAGACAGAGGCCGAGCACCCGGCGGGTGTCGATCGGATCGATGATCCCGTCGTCCCAGAGCCGGCCCGAGCTGAAATAGGCGCTCCCCTCCTGCTCGTATTGCCGCCGGATGGACTCGGTGATGCGATCCCGTTCCTCGTCCGGCAAGGTCTTGCCTTCCCGCTCGAGCTGTTGCTGTTTCACGGTCACGAGCACCTGCGCCGCCTGCTGCGCGCCCATGACCGAGATCCGTGCGTTGGGCCAGGCGAACAGGAATCGCGGGCCATAGGCACGCCCGCACATGGCGTAATTGCCGGCGCCGTGCGACGCGCCGATGATCACCGTGAACTTCGGCACCTCCGCGGTCGCCACGGCCTGCACCATCTTGGCGCCGTCCTTGATGATCCCGCGCGCCTCGTAGTCCTTTCCGACCATGAACCCCGTGATGTTCTGGAGGAAGACGAGCGGAATGCGCCGCTGCGAACAGAGCTGCACGAAATGGGCGCCTTTGAGCGCGGCTTCGGAGAACAGCACCCCGTTGTTGGCCACGATTCCGACCAGATGGCCCATCCAGTGCGCGAAGCCACAGACCAGCGTGGTGCCATAGCGGGCCTTGAACTCGTGAAACCGGCTTCCGTCGACAAGCCGCGCGATGACGTCCCGTGTGTCAAAGGTCTGGCGCGGGTTGCTGGGAATCAGGCCGTAGAGATCGCCGGCCGAATAGAGCGGTTCCTCGACGGCAGGACGTGACCGCCTCGGCGGCTTCTTGCCCAGCGTGGCCACGATGGAGCGGCAGATCTCCAGCGCATCGCGGTCGTCTTCGGCCAGGTGGTCGCTCACGCCGGACAGTCTCGTATGCAGATCGCCGCCGCCGAGCGCCTCCGCCGTGACTTCCTCGCCGGTGGCGGCCTTCACCAACGGCGGGCCCGCGAGATAAATAGTCCCCGTGCCCTTCACGATCACGTTTTCATCGCACATGGCCGGCACATAGGCGCCGCCGGCCGTGCACATGCCCATCACGACCGCAATCTGCGGGATGCCCAGCGCCGACATCCGGGCCTGGTCGTAGAAAATGCGTCCGAAGTGGTCGCGGTCCGCAAAGACCTCGGCCTGCATGGGCAGGAACACCCCGCCGGAATCGACCAGGTAGATCGCGGGCAGGCGGTTCTCAAGCGCGATCTCCTGCGCGCGCAGATGCTTCTTGATCGTCGCGGGGAAATAGGTACCGCCCTTGACGGTCGCGTCGTTGGCGGCGATGACGCAGGGGCGACCGGCAACGTACCCGATCCCGGTGATGATTCCGGCGGCGGGAACTCCGTTGTCATAGAGGCCGAAGGCCGCGAGCGGGCTCAGCTCGAGCCAGAAGGAATCGGGATCGAGCAGCAAGGCAATCCGCTCGCGGGCCGTGAGCTTGCCGCGTTTCTTGTGCAAGGCCGTCGCATCGGCCGGCCCTCCGGCCTGGATCTGAGCCAGATGCTTTTTGAGATCCGCGACCAGGCCTTCATAATGCTGCCGGTTCCGGCGAAACTCCTCGGAGGTTGTGCTCACCCCGCTCTTCAGCACGCGCATCTGAGCCCCCTGAACGTTCTCGCTACCTCTGCAACTTGAGCCCCTTCACGAACTCCACGATCTCGCCCATCGGCGCGCCCGGCCGAAACAGCGCTCGGACGCCGGCCGCCTTCAACAGGGGAAGGTCGTCGTCGGGAATGACCCCTCCGCCGAAGACAGCGATGTCCTCCGCCCCCCGCTCCTTCAGCAACTCGATCACGCGCGCGAACAGCGTCTTGTGCGCCCCTGAAAGGATGCTGAGGCCGATCGCGTCCACGTCCTCCTGAATCGCCGTGTTCACCACCTGTTCCGGCGTCTGGTGCAGGCCCGTATAAATCACTTCCATGCCCGCGTCCCGGAGCGCGCGCGCAATGAGTTTCACGCCTCGGTCGTGCCCGTCGAGCCCGACTTTGCCGATCAACACGCGGATGGGTTCCGTCGCTACTGCCATGCTCGCACCTCTTCCAGGACATATTTGCCGGCGTGGTCTCTGCGGACATAGCCGGCCTGCACCAGCGGGTCATGTTCGAAGATCAGCAGCCAACGTTCCTCGAACGCGCGGTCCAGCACCCACCGTTTAGTCTCGAGCGTCTGGATCGGGTAGAGGTCGTACCCCATGATGTAGGGGAGCGGCAGGTGCGAGACCGTCGGGATGAGATCGCCGAGGAAAAACGCCGTTCGGCCTTCTGATTCGATCTTAACCCCCTGGTGATAGCGGGTATGGCCCGCCGTCACGACCGCGGTAATGCCCGGCAGCACCTCCGTGTCGCCATGCAACAGCTCCCACCGGTAATGCTCCGCCACCGGCACGATATTTTCGCTACGGTAACTGGCTTTCGTCCGTTCGTTGGCCCGGGCCGCGTCTTCGAACTCGCCCTGCTGGATGAAATAGGTAGCCTTGGGGAAGGCCGGGGCAAGCGACCCTCGACCGTCACGCCTGGTATTGCCGCCGGCATGGTCAAAATGCAGGTGGGTGTTGATGACCATGTGAATGTCATCCGCGTCCAAGCCATGTTCCCTGAGCGAGGCGAGCAACGTGCGCTTCCGGTCCACCGCGAACATGCGATGGAACTTGTCGTCGCCCTTGTCGCCCAAACCCGTATCCACGAGGATGTTCCGGCCGTGGGCCTTGATGAGCAGACAGGTCAGGCTCAAGGGAATCCGGTTCAACTCGTCCGCGTCGCAGCACCGCTGCCAGAGCACCTTCGGCACCACGCCGAACATCGCCCCTCCGTCCAGCCGGAACCGCCCGTCCGTTACGGGATAGATGTCAAACTCGCCGAGTTTCATAGCTGCCATCAATCGTCATGTGTCAAACGTCATTGGTCACTGGTCAGCCGCGATTCGTGAAGGTGCGTCCTGTCCCTCATCTCTTACAGGAAGGTGCAGGGCTCATAGCGGCCCATTCCATTTTCTGCCTCCTATCTTCTCCCTCACCGCGGCTCGGCTGTAGGGGATGGGCACGGAGGCTCTCGTCATAGCGCCGGTTGCCATTTCAAGAAACCACACAGGTGCCGGCGCGCCGTTCTGTTAATCCGAGAAGGCGCCCGGCCAATGGTACAAATATCAATGAGCGGCACTTCATCATCGCATTATGGCGAAGCCGAAGCTGCCCGCCCTTCGCCAGACGAGGCGCTTTACAACACCACGGGCTCGCGATACGTCCCAAACACTTCCTTGAGCGCCGCGCAGATCTCCCCCAACGTCGCCTTCGCCTTCACGGCCTCGACCAGGTACGGCATCAGGTTCTCGTGGCAGACGGCCGCCTCCTGCACTGCTTCGATGGCCCCCGCCATCTTGAACGGGTCGCGCGACTTCCTGAGGTCGGAGAGCCGGGCCACCTGCTCCGCTTCGACCTCCGGCCCGATCTTGAGGATCGGGATCTTCTGGGGCTCCGATTCGACGAACTCGTTGACGCCGACGATGGTCCGGTCGCCCCGCTCGACCTCGCGCTGGTACCGCTGCGAGGCATCCAGGATTTCCCGCTGCGGATAGCCCTGCTCGATCGCCTTGACCATCCCTCCCATGTCGTCCAGCCGCTGGAAATAATCGCGCGCGCCTTCCTCGAGCCGATTCGTGAGCGTCTCGACATAGTAGGACCCGCCCAGCGGATCGATCGTGTTCACCACCTCGCTCTCATGGGCGATTACCTGCTGCGTGCGCAACGCCAGCCGGACGGCGTCCTCCGTCGGCAGCGCCAGAGTTTCGTCCATCGAGTTGGTGTGGAGGGACTGGGTTCCGCCCAGCACGGCCGCCAAGGCTTGCAAGGCCGTGCGCACCACGTTGTTCAACGGCTGTTGCGCGGTCAGCGAGCAGCCGGCGGTCTGCGCATGACAACGCAGTTGGAGCGATCGGGGATCGGCTGGGTTATAGCGCCGTCGCATTTCGCGCGCCCACAGGCGCCGCGCCGCCCTGAACTTGGCGATCTCCTCGAAGAGATCGTTATGGACATTAAAGAAGAACGACAGTTTCGGCGCGAACCGGTCTACGGCCAATCCCGTCTTCACCGCCGCCTCCACGTAAGTGAGCCCGTTGTAGAGGGTGAACGCCAGTTCTTGAACGGCCGTCGAGCCCGCTTCGCGGATGTGGTAGCCGCTGATGCTCACCGGATGCCACTTGGGAACCGAGTCGGCGCAGTACTCGATCGTGTCGGTGATCAAGCGCAGCGACGGCTCCGGCGGAAACAGCCACTCCTTCTGGGCGATGTATTCCTTAAGGATGTCGTTCTGCAGGGTCCCGCCGAGCCGCTCGAAGGGAATGCCGCGGCGCTCCGCGGCCGCGAGGTACATGGCGAAGAGCACCGCGGCCGGCCCATTGATCGTCATCGAGGTCGTGACCTGATCGAGCGGAATGCCCTCGAACAGCCGTTCCATGTCTGCCAAGGATGAGATCGAGACCCCGCAGTGCCCGATCTCCCCGTGGGCCAGCGGATCGTCCGCGTCGAGGCCCATCAGCGTCGGCATGTCGAAGGCCACACTCAACCCCGTTTGCCCGTGTTCGAGGAGATACTTGAACCGGCGGTTGGTGTCCTCGGCCGATCCGAATCCCGCGAACTGCCGCATGGTCCACAGGCGTCCTCGGTACATGGTCGGATAGATGCCGCGGGTGTAGGGAAACTCGCCCGGTCGGCTGAGGTCCTGCTCGGGGGACCAGCTCTTCAGCTCGTCGGCGGTATAGACCTGCGCAACTTCAATTCCCGAAAGGGTAGTGAATTGGGGTTTCCGCTCGTTCATGACGCACCGCCTCCCTTCAGGCACATGGCCATGCTAGGAAGCATTCAGTGCCGGCTGCTCGTCATAGATGTAGAACCCACGACCGGATTTCCTGCCGAGCCACCCCGCCTCCACGTATTTCCGCAGCAGTGGACAGGGGCAAAACTTCGGGTCGCCGAGGTCCTGGTAGAGCACTTCGCAGATCGCCAGCACCGTATCCAAGCCGATGCGGTCGGCCAGAGCCAGCGGGCCCACCGGATGGTTGGCGCCTTCCACCATGGCTAAGTCGATCGATTCGGCCAAGGCGACACCATCTTCCAGGGCGAAGATGGCTTCGTTGATCATCGGGATCAGGACGCGGTTCACGATGAAGCCAGGGAAATCCTTGCACACGACCGGCGTCTTACCCAGACGGCGGACGAGCTCAAGCGCAAGCGTGAGCGTGCGCTCGGAAGTTTCGACCCCCCGCACGACTTCCACAAGACGCATGACCGGGACCGGGTTCATGAAGTGAATCCCCACCACGCGGTCCGCCCTCCCCGAGGCCACGCCCAGGCTTGCGATGGAAATCGAAGAGGTGTTGCTGCTTAGGATCGTCGCTGGGTCGCAGATCCGGCCGAGTTTCGCGAAGACTTCTTGCTTCATGACGCGATCTTCGGGAACGGCTTCGATAACGACCTGGGCCTCCACCAACTGTTCCAGACTTCTCATCGGCCGGATCAGCGCCAGGACCGCCCCGGCTTGATCCGGCCGGAGGGCCCCCTTCTCCACGGCCTTGGTCACCGCTTGACCGATCTTTTTGATCGCGTCCTTGAGCGCCTCTTCCGTTACATCGACCAGCAAGACCCTCCAGCCGGCCGCTGCGCAGACCTGTGCGATGCCGCGGCCCATCTGCCCGGCCCCCACCACGCCGATGGTCTTGACGTCGTCGATCTTCATGACCTGAAGACCCGTCAACCGTCATCCGTCAATCGTGAAAATCGGTTGACGGTTGGCCATTGACGCTTGACGCCCCCTCTACCGCTCCACAATCATGGCCAGCGCCTCGCCGCCTCCGATGCAGAGGCTGGCCAGCCCGCGCCTGACCCCTCGCGCCTCCATCGCGTGGAGCAGTGTCGTCACGATGCGGGCGCCGGTTGCTCCAATCGGATGGCCCAAGGCCACGGCACCGCCGTGGACGTTGACCCGTTTGGGATCGAGCCCTAATTCCCGGTTCACCGCAAGCGAGACAGAGGAGAAGGCTTCATTGATCTCGAACAGATCAATCTCACCGACGGACAGCCCCGTCTGCTTGAGCACCAGCTTGATGGCTTCGACCGGCGCGATCGTGAACCATTCCGGCGCGAGCGCCGCGCCCGCATAGCCGACGATTCGCGCCATCGGCTTCAGTCCAAGTCGTGCCGCCTCGTCGTCCGCCATGATCACCAGCGCCGCAGCTCCGTCGTTGCAGGACGGAGAATTGCCCACCGTTAGCACGCCGTCCTCCTGAAACACCGGCTTCAACGAGCGCAGTTTGCTCAGATCGGCCCGATTGGGTTCTTCGTCCTCCCGCACAACGAGCGAAGGTCCTTTTTTCTGCGGCACCTCCACCGGCACGATCTCCCTGGCAAAGGCGCCGGAGGTCACCGCCTCCCGAGCCCGGCGATAGCTCTCCAAGGCGAAGTCGTCCAGCTCTTCCCTCGTGAAACGGTATTTCGCGGCGCAGAGCTCGCCTCCATGGCCCATGTGAAAATTGTTATAGACGTCCCACAACCCGTCTTTGATCAAACTGTCGGTCAGTTCCCCGTGCCCGAGCCGGTAGCCCTGTCGGGCCTTCTCGAGCAGGTAGGGCGCGCGGCTCATGTTTTCCATGCCGCCCGCCACGATGACCTTTGCGTCGCCGAGTTGGACGGCGCGCGCGGCCATGATCGCCGTCATGAGGCTTGAGCCGCAGACTTTGTTCACGGTCGTCGCGCCGACAGAGTTCGGAATACCCGCGCCCATGGAAGCCTGTCTCGCCGGCGCCTGGCCCAGCCCTGCGCTCAACACGGACCCCATGTAGACTTCGTCCACGCGATCCGGACGAAGCTCGATGCGTCTCAAGGCTTCGGCGATGGCGAGGCTCCCCAGCTTGGTCGCGGGCACAGGACTGAAGACCCCGTTGAAGCTTCCCATCGGGGTCCTCACCGCGCTCACAATCACCGCTTGCGGTCGATGCGTCATAGGCGCTTCTCCCAATCCTGCTGCTCGAGATCACGCTTGATCTTGGCCATAAACTGATCGGCGGTGGCGCCGTCGATCACGCGGTGATCGAACGAAAGGCTCAGATAACACATGGGCCGAATCGCGATTGCATCGTGGATGACGACCGCCCGTTTCTGCACGGCGCCGATCCCGAGGATCGCAATCTGGGGCTGGTTGATGATCGGCGTGCTGAAGAGGCTCCCGAATCCTCCATGGTTCGTGATCGTAAAGGTGCCGCCCTGGACCTCCTCCGGCGCGAGCTTCTTGTTTCTGGCGCGCTCGGCCAGGTCCGCCACTTCCTTGGAGAGTTCCAGCAATCCTTTGCGGTCGGCGTGCTGGATCACGGGCACTAACAGCCCCTCGTCGAGCGCCACGGCAACGCTCATATGGATGTCCTTCCTGAGGACGATCCCCGAGTCGCCCCATGAGGAGTTCATGATCGGCAGTTCCTTAAGCGCGCGGCACACGGAACTGATGATGAAGGGCAAATAGGTCAACGACTTCCCTTCACGAAAGCGGGCGATCCCGGAGCAGTCCACCTCGAAGAAGGTGGCGACATGGGGAGCGGCCTGCTTGCTCTTCACCATCCGTTCGGCGATGGTCCGGCGCATCTGCGTGAGCGGGAGTATCTCATCCTGTTCCCGCAGCTCTCTCGGCGCCTCTCGCTTCACCCCCGCCGGGGTAGGTTGCGTCGCCGTGGGTTCGCGCCCGGCGACAAAGGCCAGCACGTCCTTTTTTGTGACGCGCCCTCCCTCGCCCGTCCCGACGACCTGATGCAAATCTACGCCATGTTCCTTCGCCAGTTGGCGGACCGCGAGGGAATAATGTTCCTCCCCGCCGGACATTGGCTCGGCCGGACGCACCACCACGCCGCCGACCCGGTTGATGACCCCAGTCTCAGCCGTGACGCCACCGTCCAGACGGGCCAGCACCGTGCCGACGGGCACCGTCTCCCCAGGCTGAACCAGCACCTCGATAAGCAGGCCCGTCGCCGGCGAGGGGATCTCCAAGGCGACCTTGTCGGTCTCCACTTCGAGCAGCGGCTGATCCTTCTCGATCCGTCCGCCTTTCGGGACCAGCCACTTGACCACGGTCCCTTCCGCGATGCTCTCGCCCAGTTGCGGCATGACAATGTCGGTCGCCATAAAACTCCGTTATGCGTCAATCGTCAATTGTCATTCGGCTCAGAAGTGAACATGCTGTCATCATCCTCCACGATTGACGCATGACGCTTGACCAGTGACGATCGTCAATAGGCTGCCAATTTCTTCGCCGCCGCCACCACGTCGCTGGTCTTCGGGAGGAAAAACTCCTCCAGCGGTGGGCTGAACGGCACCGGTGTATCCGGCGCCGCAATCCGCACGACCGGCCCATCCAGATGATCGAAACAGTCTTCGGCCAGTGATGCCGCGATTTCGGCGCCGATGCCGCCGGTCTTGTTGTCTTCGTGCAGGAGGATGGCCTTGCTGGTCCTGCGCACGGATCCATATATCGTGTCCTTGTCGAGCGGACTCAGCGTCCGCAGGTCGACAACCTCGAGATCAATCCCCTCTCGGCTCAGCAGCTCCGCCGCCTCGAGCGCGACATGCACCATCGCGCCATAGGTGATGACCGAGATATCGGTGCCCCGCCGCTTGATGTCCGCCTGCCCGATCGGCACGACGAAATCGTCCTTCGGCAACTGGGCCTTGATGCGCCGGTAGAGAAACTTGTGCTCGAAATAGATGACCGGATTGGGATCGCGGATGGCCGCCTTCAGCAGCCCCTTGGCGTCGTAAGGAGTGGAGGGCGCCACGAGTTTGAGGCCGGGGGAATGAAAGAACCAGCCCTCGGGACATTCGGAGTGGAAAGGCCCTCCGTGCACGCCGCCGCCGAAGGGCGCGCGAATCACCATCGGCACGGGCGCGCCCCAGCGATAATGATTCTTGGCGGCCACCTCGGTGATCTGATCGAAGGCGCAGGAGATGAAGTCGGCAAACTGCATCTCGACGACGGGCCGGAGCCCCATCATCGCCGCGCCGATTGCCGCCCCGACGAAGCCCGATTCGGCCAGCGGCGTATCCAGCACCCGCCACTCCCCGTACTTCTGAAGAAACCCTTCCGTAATCTTGAAGGCGCCTCCGTAGGTTCCGATGTCCTCCCCCATCAGAAAGACCCGGCTGTCTTGCGCCATCTCCTCGTCCAGCGCCTGGGAGATCGCCTCCAAATACGTCACATCCGTCCCGGATGCCACGCTGGTCATGGTCGTGCTCATGGTGCGACCTCCCGTTCGGTGGCGAAGACTCCTTCCAGGGCCTCTGGTCCCTCCGGCAAGGGACTCTGTTCAGCAAACTCTACGGCTGCCTCGATTTCCTTTTTGACCCGCTCCCCGACCTCTTGAAAATAGGCGGGGTCCCCGTAGCCCAGTTGCGTCAGCAGCCGCTCGGCGCTCAGGATCGGATCCTTCTGCTTCCATTCTTCCAGCAACTCGCGCGGCACGTACTTGGCCGGGTCATGTTCCGAATGGCCATGCATCCGCATCGTTTTGAATTCCAGAAACGTCGGTCCCGCTCCGGCTCTGGCTCGGGCAATGGCCCGTTTGGAGGCAAGATATACGGCAACCACGTCATTGCCATCGACGATCTCGCCCGGCATCCCGTAGGCCTTGGCCCGCTCGACCACATCCCGGATCGCCATCTGATACCGGATCGGCGTGGAGTAGGCGTACTGGTTGTTGTTGCAGAAGATGACGACCGGCAGTTTGCGGACGGCCGCGAAATTCATGGCCTCATGAAAATCGCCCCGACTGGTCCCGCCGTCCCCCGTGCCGGTGAACACCACCCGGGCCTCGCCCCGCATTTTGAAGGCGAGTGCCGCCCCGGTCGCGACCGGGAGGTTGTCGGCTAGGTGACTGACAAAGCCGATGATTCCGCGCTTCAGGTCTCCCATGTGGACGTTGCCGTCTTTGCCCTTGGTGGGGCCGGTTCGTTTGCCCAGGTACTGGGCGATGACTTCTCCCGGCGTGATACCCCGGATCAGGAAGGCCCCCATGTCCCGATGGAACGGGGCGATCACGTCATCCCGTTCCAGGGCCGAGGCATAACCGACGGCGATGGCTTCCATCCCGTGGCTGGTGTAGCAGCCGCCGACGATGCGACCCTGCCGGTACAGGGCACTGATGCGGTCTTCGAGGGCTCTGGTGAGCCGAAGGTAATAGTACATCTGCAGCAGGTCGGCCCGTTTGATGTCTCGTTTCACCTCCGCCAGGTCCATGAGCTACCTCCAGCCGATGTATGAGGGTGACGTTGCTTATAATTCTGGCATGTCTCTCCAGAACAGCAAGGGTTGCCGGTCCCGGCACAGGGGACAGCGGTCCGGCTCCCATTGCGGCATGTCCAGGTCCGTCGTGTAGTAGAAGGGATAGGTAGCAATCAGTTCATCCATGAGGGGAAATTGGCCGCTGTCCCGACGGGCGAAGACCATCATGCCGGCCAGATGGCCGCCTTGGTCCGTGATCACCTTGCCGAGTTTGCTCACGCAGTTCCCGCGAGTGGTCACGTCGTTGAGCGCCACGAACCGGTCACCGGGCCTGATGAGCCCCTCGGCGATCTGCGTGCCGATCCGTCCCGTCTCGCAGTTGTAGGGCGTCAAGGTCACACGAAGGCCCATCTGCGCATCCAGCAGCTTGGCGATACCGTCCGCCAGTTGTGCGGCTGCCGAGCCGGTCGTGACGAGGCCCGTGATCGATTCCTTCTCGAACGTGCGCGAGATCCAGTTCGCCATATCCCGGACGATCAAGCCAAGGAGCTCCGGTACTCGCGAGATCGATTCGAACCGCAGGTAGGTCCCCGTATGGTGGCCGGACACGACCGCGACATGAGTATCGAAGTACACCGCCTGGGCGGTGCGTAGAATCCGATGCACGTCCCACTCCGACAGATTCGAGTGCGGTCCCTTTCGGATGATCCGCTCCAGCCTGGTGTCGATCTCCGGACTCACATAGAGCTTCCGGTGCCGCTCCACCAGTTCCGACAGGGCCGACTCCTGAGTGAGGTTGACGCTCATCGTCCTTCCTCCATACCAAGCTTTGCTAGAACCGGCGGCTCATCGGGCGAAGCCCCTCTGCATTGACGCCGCCGGAGGAACACCTCACGTGATTCTCTTCCCCTCTCTTCTCTACCAATCCACCAAGCTTTGCTAGAACCGGCGGCTCATCGGGCGAAGCCCCTCTGCATTGACGCCGCCGGAGAGATCCCTCTAATGCTTCCTCTCCGCCTCTCCATACCAAGCTTTGCTTGAACCGGCGCCTCCTTCTCGTCTCGTAGACCGGGTTGCCTTCGCTATTCCTCCGCCTTCACCACTCGGTTCCTCAAGACCCCGATCGGCTGAATCTCCAATTCCACGACGTCACCCGGTTTGAGAAAACGATCCAGCTCAAGGCCGCAGCCGCCGCCCACCGTCCCCGATCCGAACAGGTCGCCCGGATAGAGACGTTCCCCTTGTGACACATGCGCAATCATCTGAGAAAAACTCCAATAGATCGAGCCAAATCGCCCGCGCGACCACTCTTCGCCGTTGACGCGCGCGATCATCGTCAGGTCGTCCAGGTTCGGGATCTCGTCGGGAGTCACCAGATAGGGCCCGATGGCCGTGGCGAAGTCCTTCCCTTTCGCCGGTCCCAACCGGCAGGCCATCTCCTGAAACTGAATGTCCCGCGCGCTGAAATCGTTCATGATCGTGTAACCGGCGATGTACTGGCCCGCTTCCCGTTCCGGCAGATCCTTGCCCTGCCGGCCGATCACACAGGCCAATTCCAACTCGTAGTCCAGCTTCGTGGTCGCAAGCGGCCAGGCTAGATCCTGGTCCGGCCCGATGATCGTGCGGTGATTCCCCTTGTAGTAGACCGGCGCCTTGTACCATTCAGGCGGGATAGGCTGCCCCCGCCGCTTGGAGGTGGCGGCAATGTGGTCCTCGAACGCGATGAAGTCACGGAGCGAAGGCGGATTGGGTAACGGAGCGATGACCCGCACCACGGTGGTCTTGTAGAAGATCGTTTCCCCTGTGGGTCCTTCCGCTTCAGGCCCCAAGCCCGCGGCATGCTCCAAAGCCCGTCGGGCGGCCTCCATCGCCGAGGGCCCGCCCTCCAGAAACTCCAGCATTGTCGGCGGCACCTGCGCCGCCGCCAGCCGGTACGGCTGTGCCTCTTTCTGGTCTGCCAGCCATCGCGCATAGGCCATGTTCAAGTCCACCAGGTGAGCACTCTGGAGGGCTCCGATCCTTGTAAACAACCCGACCGGCGTACGAACCTGAAAGCTGGCCAGTTTCATGACCGACTCCAACTGAGGGCGTAATCCTTCTGTTCAACCGCCTCGAACTCCGGCAACACGACAAAAGGCCGGCGGGACTCGATCATCACGGCCACTTCTTCCGTGTGCGTTTTTCCCTTGCTGGCCTCGACGGCTTGAGGCTGAGGCCCGTGATGGATGCCTTGCGGGTGCAACGTCAGCATGCCCGGTTGAATCCCGGCTCGGCTGAAGAAGTTGCCCCGGTGATAAAACAGCACTTCGTCGTAATCCATGTTCCGGTGGTAAAAGGGGACTTTGAGCGCCTCGGGATCGCTCTCCAGCGGCCGCGGCACGAAGCTCGAGATCAATATCCCTCCGGCCTGAAACGTCGCATGGACGGACGGAGGCAGGTGGTACCGTGGGCTGGTCACGGGACGAAAATCCCGCACGTTGAGCTTGGCCGCCCAGAGATCGCCCTTCCAGCCGACGACATCCAGCGGATGGAACGGATACCAGACGCGCGTGTATTCACCGCGGCGCTTGATCCGAACCTCCCATTCGCGGGTCTCGCCGCCGGCTTGATCGGACGGAGCGGGGCCGCCGTCCAATTCCGGAGCCGCCAAGAGCCCTCGATCGAAGAGCGCATGTTGTCCCAGCAATCCCCGCTCGGGCAGGCGGATGGCTTCTTCCGATTCAACGATCAGGAACAACGAAGGTTGCGTCTCCACCATCACACGATAGGTCGTGCCTTTGGGGATAACGACATAATCGCCCGGTTCGTAAGGTAATGAGCCGTAGTCCGTTTCAAACCGTCCCTGGCCGGCATGCACAAAGTGCACCTCATCGCCGTCGGCGTTCCTGACAAAATAAGGCATCGAGGTGGCGCGCCGCGAAATGAACAGGCCGCCGTCCGGGCTGCGGAGGACTTCGGCCGGATGACCGTCGGATGATCCCAGATCCTGCGTGGCGAGAGCGGAGCAGGCAAACGCTCGAGGACGGAGGGGACCTTCAATGCGGACCCATCCGGTGGGAGGATGAATGCGGTATAAATGGGAGACGGGGCCGCTGAAGCCCTGGCGCCCGTGTTCTTCCTCGCATAACCCCTCCGGGATAGCCACATGCGCCTGGAGCGGCACCTTCCCTTTCTTCAGCAGGTACATGACGGACCTCCGTCACATGCAGCGAATCATATCTCCCATACAGATGACTCCCAGCAAGCCCATTTACGATGCCCGCTTCTGGCTCGTCTTCTGCCTCCGTCGGAGAGGAACCGGGCTCGACTTGTAATCGATGATGGTCTGTTCGACGCCCGCGATCTGATCGCGCTCGATGTCTTTGTACAGAGACTCGACCGTGCTCCGGACGAAGGTCTTGGACTTTTCTTCACCATGCTCCCGTTGCGTCAATTCGAGAAACACCCCGGCGCCGGGAAACAGGGGGTAGGTAAACCGCTGCTTGAGCGGGCCGAATCCGTCCCGCCCGTCCTTGAGCGGACCGCTGAACTTCACTCCGTGGGCCTCCCATTCCCTGCAGACGGCCTCGATATCGTCCACTTCGATTGCGACGTGCTGCACCCCTTGGCCGTACTTTTCGATGAACTCATTGATCTGGGACTTGACCGCCTTGTCCCGCCCCTGCATGAGCGCGATCTTGGCCTCACCCCGTTGGACGACCACCGTATCCATGCTGGACTTGTCGCTTCCCACGTCCCGTGCCGACCAAATCACCTCAAATCCGAGCACCTTGGTGAACAGATATTCCGCCGAATCCAGATCTTCCACACAGAGCGTGATGTGATCGATGCCCATTGATCCGCGCATGGTGTGACCTCCTCTACCCCCGCAGCTGGTTGGAGTCGCTGGTCTTGCCGGGCAAGTGAATCGCGATGCCTCCCTCCTTCATCCGGAGTATAGCAACATGGCTGGGAGTATAACAACAGTATCTATATTGAACAATATATTTTTTATATTATCCGAGAGAGGCCATGAACATCTCACTGCAAGCCTATTCTGAGCCGACCATGATCCTTCGCAATGCCTCATCTCCTCACCACAAAGTTATTCATTGTTTTTATGATATGAAAGTACTATCATCAAGGCACGATCTCGACATACGGCGTCAGGAGGTGCTCCATGACCTTCTATGAGGAGATGCGGGAGTTCGTCCTTCGTCACGGCGCAATCAACAACCCCTACCTGGACCGCTTCAAGACCGCAGAGATCACCGATCAAGAATTTCACGAGTTCGCCGTCGAGTTTTACAACTTCGCGCGCTTTTTCCCCCGGATTCTCGCCGCTCAGTTGGTGAACACGGAGGACGAGCAGGTGGCGGACGAGCTGACGAAGGTGCTCTATTCGGAACTGGGTGACGGCGAAACCAGAAGGCGGCACGAGTTGCTCTATCGCGACTTCCTTCGGTCCGTCGGGATCTCGGTCCATGACGCGATGGTTCGTCCGATGCTGCCTTCCACCCGCGCCTATATTGACGGGATGGAACAACTCTACAGTGACGGCAATCACGCCAGGGCGCTCGGCGCCTCGTTCGGTCTGGAGAATATGGCGATTACCATGTGGGATCACCTGATCCCCGGCCTCTCCATCCTCAAGAGCCAACGGTATCCGGCCATGGACATGACCTATTTCACCTTTCACCGGCAGCTCGAAGCCTCGCATGAAGAGGCGATGGCACAGGCCGTGGCCGCGGTTGGCGGCGCCAACGACGGCGGGAACGAGAGGATGACGGAACAAGAAAAGGCCGACTTCCGTTATGGCGTGAACGCCGTGCTGAACTATCTGGAAGGCTTTTGGATGGGACTGGAACACCGGTCAGCCGGCTCGGCGAAGACCTGGGAGCATCTGGCCCAACGGCAGGCAAGTTAGACAATGGGCGTCCAAACCGACGGATGATGGGGCGAGGGCCCATATTTTTTTATGGAACGGCCCTGGATCAGCCAGTACGATTCCGGTGTTCCTCCGACTGTCAACTATCCAGCCTGGACGGTCCCTGACTTCCTGCGACATTCATCGGCCCGTGCCGCCGACTCTCCGGCGCTCCTGTTCTACGGCGCCCGCATTTCCTACGGCGAACTGGACGACCTCACGACCCGCTTTGCGGTGGCGCTGCGGCGGCTCGGGGTCGGAAAAGGTGATCGGGTTGCCCTCATGCTCCCGAATATTCCGCAGGCCGTCATCGCCTACTATGGCATTCTGAAGGCAGGCGCCGTCGCCGTGCCGACCAATCCGCTCTACGTCGAACGAGAGATTCAGACCCAGGTGACGGATGCTGGGGCGGAGGCGATGGTGGTCCTTGACCTGTTTTACGCCCGCGTCCGGGCTGTCCGGCAAACGGCCTCTCTCCCCAAGCGCATCATTGTCACCAGCGTTCGGGATTATCTGCCGCTGTTCAAGAAACTCCTCTACCCGATCAAGGCCCGGCTGGCGAAACGCTGGGTTCACATCAACACCACGCCGCCCGCGTACGATTTCCACAAGTTGTTGCGTGCGGCGTCCCTGGGGGACGAGAGCCGCTCCGCCGATCTCCCGTCCGTGCAACCCGACGACCTCGCCCAACTGCAATATACGGGCGGGACGACGGGCATACCCAAGGGCGTGATGTTGACCCACCGCAACGTCGTCGTCAACACGCTGCAAGGCCGATACTGGTATCCGGATCTTCAAGAGGGCCGGGAGATCTTTTTGGGCGCGATCCCGTTTTTTCACTGCTACGGCCAGAGCACCTGCCAGAACCTGGCGATCGCGACCGGGTGCTCGATCGTGCTCCTTCCCCGGTTTCACGCGGACGAGGTCGTCAAGGCGATTCACAGGCATCGTGTGACGATGCTCTCGGGCGTGCCCATGATGTACACGATGATTGCCGAGTATCCGGACGCCGGCCGTTACGATTTGCGATCGCTGCGTGTCTGTTTGAGCGGGGCGAGTCCGCTGCCGGCCGACGTGCAGGAACGGTTCGAGCGCCTGACCGGGGCGAGGATTGCGGAAGGCTACGGCCTGAGCGAAGCCGGGCCAGCGACCCATTGCAACCCGTTGCACGGAACCCATCCCCGTGGCTCGATGGGGCTTCCGTTTCCGGATACGGAGGCGCGCATTGTGGACACGGAGACCGGTCTTCACGACGTGCCCGTGGGCGAAGTCGGGGAGCTGATCGTCAGAGGACCGCAGGTCATGCGCGGCTATTGGAACAGGGAGGAGGACACGCGCCTCGTCTTGCGTGACGGCTGGCTCTATACGGGGGACCTTGTCCGCCGAGATGACCGGGGCTTTTTCTTTTTCGTCGACCGCAAGAAGGACGTCATCAAATCGCGCGGCGAGACGGTGTATCCACGGGAAGTCGAAGAGATCCTGTATCGCCATCCGAACGTCAAGGAGGCCGTGGTCGTGGGGCTCCCGGATCACCGCTATGGAGAAGCCTTGCACGCCTATGTGGTGACCAAAGAAGGGCGGGAGGTCACCGAGAAGGAATTGATCGAGCATTGCAGCAAGGACCTGGCCCGCTACAAGGTTCCGGCCGCCATTACATTCCGCCGTGAATTGCCGCGGACCCTGATCGGGAAAGTATTGCGACGCGCGCTGCGCGAGGAAGCCGTCGCTGCCGGTCACGGCGCGCAGATTCAGCGCGCCGTCTGAGACGTTCAAGGAGGCCTTCATGAAGGACACCGTCATTGTCGCCGGGGCACGGACGCCCATCGGCAACTTCGGCGGGGCGCTCAAGGACCTTCCCGCCCAGAGGCTCGGCGAGCTGGTCGTGCGCGAGGCTGTCGCCCGGGCCGGGCTTGATCCGGCGCTCGTGGAGGAAGTGATTGTCGGCTGTGTGGGGCAAACCAGCGACGCCTATAACGTAGCCAGAGTGATCGCCCTCATGGCTGGGTTGCCGATTCCCACGCCCGCCTATTCGGTCCAGCGCAATTGCGCCTCGGGCCTTCAACCGTTCGTGAACGCCCACCAGAATATCCAGAGCGAGGACGCGGACGTGCAGGTCGTGGGAGGGGTCGAAAGCATGAGCCGCGCCCCGTTCATCTCCCGCGACATGCGGTGGGGGAAGCGGCTGCGGCATGCCGAGTTCATCGACAGCATCTGGGAGGGCTTGACCGACGCCTTTTGCGGCCAGCTCATGGGGCGGACCGCCGAAACCCTCGCCGAAGAGTTCGGCATCGGCCGGGAGGAGCAGGACCGGTTCGCGGTGGAGAGCCACCGTCGCGCCTTTAGAGCGATCCGCGAAGGCAAATTTAAGGAAGAGCTTCTGTCGGTGACGGTGCCCAAAACCGTCGCGGGCCGTGAAGCAGCGCCCACGTTGTTCGCGCAAGATGAAGGACCGAACGTGGCGCTCACCGAACAACAACTCGCCCTCTACCCTCCCCTCTTCAAGGAGGGCGGAACGGTGACGGCGGGAAACAGTTGTCCGCTCAATGACGGGGCGGCCGCAGCAATCGTGATGTCCGCTGAGCGGGCGCGGACGCTGGGGCTGGCTCCGCTCGGCCGTATCAGGGGATATGCCATGGTCGGGGTGGAGCCGACACGGATGGGGATCGGGCCGGCAGAAGCCCTGCCGTTGGCCCTCAAGCGGGCGGGACTGAAACTGGCCGATCTGGAGCTGCTCGAGGTGAACGAAGCGTTTGCCGCCCAATATCTGGCAGTCGAACGTTTGTTGGGCCTCAAGCGGGAGATTGTGAACGTCAACGGCGGCGCGATCGCGCTCGGCCATCCGGTCGGCATGACCGGCACGCGTCTGGTCCTCACGCTCCTCTACGAGATGCGGCGGCGCGGGGCGATGCTGGGAGCGGTGACCCTGTGCGTGGGCGGCGGGCAAGGCGCGGCGATGGTCTTCGAGCGGATATAGGACGAAACAGGTCAACCGTCGATCGTCAAAGGGAAGACCGAATGACGCATGACGATTGACGAAGTACGGGACACGCCATGTACATCTACAAGGTCGGAGTGATGGGAGCCGGAACGATGGGCGCGCAAATCGCGCAGGTCGTGAGCTTCGCCGGCCTGCCGGTCGTGCTCGCCGACATGAATGAGGCCTTGGCGCAGCGAGGGGTCGCGTCCGTGCGTGCGATCTATGAGGCCCGCGTCAGCAAGGGGAAGATGACGCCCGAGCAGGTCGAGGAGAAGCTGTTGCTGGTCACGGCGGCGGCCGGCCTCGCCGACCTTCGGGATGTCGATCTCGTCATCGAAGCGGTTCCTGAGGACCTGAAGTTGAAAAAGCGGATTTTTCAGGAATTGGATCAGGTCTGCCCGCGGGGCGCCATCCTGGCCAGCAACTCGTCCGCGCTCTCGATCTCGGCATTGGGCGCAGCCACCCACCGGCCTGGCCAAGTCTTGGGGCTGCATTTCTTCAATCCGGCCTATGCTATGCCGGTGGTGGAGGTGATTCCCGGACTCGCCACCGATCCCCAGACTGTTGACGATGTGGTGGGCTTCGCGCAGAGCCTCCGCAAGACGCCGATCGTCGTGAAGGAATGCGCCGGCTTCTTGGTGAATCGGCTGCTGATGCCCTACGTCAACGAGGCGATCCTCTGTCTTCAGGAAGGGGCCGCATCGCCGAAAGACATCGATCAGGACCTGGTTTCGTTCGGAATGCCCGTTGGCCCGTTCGCCCTGTCTGATACGGTGGGATTGGATATTGCGTTCGAGGTGGCGCGAATTCTCCACCGGCATTATGGACCCAGGATGGCGCCGGCCCCTTTGCTCGAGGCCTTGGTCAAGGCCGGGCGGCTGGGCGTCAAAGCTGGTCATGGATTCTACGACTATCTCAGCACCGAGGAGGGAGGCCGCGATCAAAGCCTGGACCATCTGATCCAGCGGATCGCGCAAGAAAGCGGCTCGCGCCGAACCAAGTGGAGCCGGTCACGGCTCCTGCTGGCCATGGTGAACGAAGCGGCGACCGCCCTGCAGGAAGGCATCGCCTCAGCCAGCGACATTGATGTGGCCATGATGGGAGGGATCGGGTTTCCGCGTGAGACCGAAGGTCCGTTGCATTTCGCCGACCAACTCGGCATTGATCAGGTCCTTCATGAATTGGAGGAATTCTCGCACAGTCTCGGCCCGCGCTTCTGGCCGGCGCACCTGCTGCGACGGATGGTGGAGGCCGGATTCACCGGACGGATTGCGGGACGAGGGTTCTTTAGCTATTGACGCGACTCATTGAGAACTTCCGCCGCTTGCGGCTTGCTGTTCACGCTTGACCGAGGTGAGGTCACCATGACCACGACCACCGGCTCGATGGTTTCTTGCAAGATCGAAGACAGGGTCGCAACCCTCGCCATCAACCACCCGCCGGCGAACACGCTGACCGAGTCGGTCATGGACGAGTTGGAGACAGCGTTTGAGGCTCTGGGCAAGGACGAGGCCGTCAAGGCCGTGGTCTTGACCGGCGCGGGACGTTTCTTCGTCGCCGGAGCCGACATCCGCCAGTTGGCCGCGATTCCTTCCTCACAGGAAGGCGAGCGGATGGCGCTTCGCGGGCAGGCGATCCTGGACAAGATCGAAGCCTTCGACAAGCCGGTGATTGCCGCAATCAATGGAGCCTGTCTCGGCGGGGGCTTGGAACTCGCGATGTGCTGCCACATGAGGCTCGCATCGGAGGGAGCCACTCTCGGCCAGCCGGAGATCAACCTGGGAATCATGCCGGGCTTCGGCGGCACCCAACGGCTTCCCCGGCTCATCGGGCGGTCAAAGGCGACGGAGCTGATCCTGACGGGGAATGTCGTCTCCGCACAGGAGGCCAAGGCGCTGGGACTGGTGTCGCAGGTCGTGCCGCCGGATGATCTCCTTCGCCAGACCCGGGGGCTGGCGCGCACCATAGCGGCAAAAAGCTTGGTGGCGGTCCGGACGGCGCTCCAGGCCATCCGCGAAGGGAATGATCTGAGCCTGCGACAAGGTCTGGCGTTGGAGGCGCGCCTGTTCGGCGTGCTGTGCGAGACGGAGGATCGACAAGAAGGACTTACGGCTTTCCTGGAGAAACGACAGCCGAGATTCAAGGACCGTTGAGGCCTCCGTGGGTTTTCTGGATAGTGCGGCGCCTGGGTCTCCCCCGGGAAGCCGCGCAGCAGATTATCACCCCGTCCGGGCAGTTCCGGCGGCAGGACCAAGCCGTTGGTGCACGATGGGACAGTCAGGCAAGCGGGCCTTGGCCTTATCCGGCGGAGGGTTTACGGGCTATTTGTTTGAGATCGGCGCGTTGACCGCGCTGGACGATCTGTTCGGAGATGGCTTCCTGGTGAATGACTTCGATCTGTATGTCGGTGTGAGCGCGGGCGCTGCGGCGGCCTCGCTGGTGGCCAATCGAGTCAGTCCGGAGGACATTCTCAAGACGAATCTCTCCGGGCAGCGTCCTTACTACTTTGAGCATCGGGACATTTTCACCCCGGCCCTGGGAGAGGGGATCAAAACGGTCTGGCGCGTGGCCCGGCAACTCATCCCGCTTCTCCAACTCTATGTGCGGCACTACGGAGAGATGACGCTGATCGACCTGCTCGACAAGGCCCAGGATGCTCTGCCGGGCGGCATCTATACGTTGGAACCGTTCGCTCGATATCTGGAAACGACCTTTAAAGCCAATGGACTGAGCAACCGGTTTACCGGACTTACAAAAGAGCTGTACATCCCCGCGATCGATCTGGAAACCGGCGAAAGCGTTCTGTTCGGCGATGAGGGGTGGCGCGAGGTGCCGATCTCCCGAGCTGTCGCAGCGTCGTCCGCTGCCCCCATCTATTTCTGCCCGGTTCGAATCCAGGACCGTGACTATATCGATGCCGGCATCGGCCGGCTCACATTCTTCGACATCGCGGTCAGCAAGCATGTGGAGTTCATGATCCTGATCAATCCGATGTTTCGGGCCCCGCACCGCCAACTGATGCATGGCGAGGGAGCCGACGGCAGGCGCGCCGCGCGCTTGCGCGACAAAGGATTTCTCTCCATCGGCGAACAGGCCTCTCGCATCAACTTCGAGGCGCGCTTTTCCCAAGCCTTGACCCTATTCCAACAGAGCCATCCGGACACCGAGTTGTTGATGATCACCCCGTCTCATCACGATGCGCTCCTGTTCGAACGGAGTTTTTTGAGTTACCACGACCGGGTGCTGCTGCTCCGAGCAGGATACTGGGCGGTTGCGAACGCGGTCAGAGACCGGTTTGACGACCTGCTGGCGCAGTTCGCGCGCCATGGCATTCCTCTCTCACGCGCCCGATTCGAAGACCGGATGCAGCCACGCATGGCCCAACTGGATCAGGTCGCGGCGGCGTCCGGCCGACCGCAACATCAGACCACAGTCGTTCCGGCAGTGCCCAGGCCGCCAGGTTTGGGTTGGCGCAAGGCGGATCAGCGGGAAGGGAGCCTGTAAAGATGGCGGGCACAACGCCGTTATTCCAAGGTTCGCTGGCAGTCGCCGAAGCCTCCCGAGATACGAAGCGGTACGCAGGCTTCCTGTCCGGGCTCTTCGAGGGCATCGTTCGGCGCCATCTGTTCGATTCTTATTCGATCCCTCCCCTCAGCGAGACGGGAACGGCGTTCCTTGAACGGCTCCGTCCGCTCCTGATCGAGAAAGTGGACCCGGACACCGTCGATCGCGAAGGAGAGATCGGCGAAGACATCTTGACCGCACTCAAGCAGATCGGTGCCTTCGGCCTGAAGATCCCGAAGACCTACGGTGGGCTCGGCCTCTCCCAATCCGACTACCATCGGGTGGCGACCTTGCTTGGGAGCCATGATGCGGCACTCACCGTCCTTCTTTCCGCTCATAATTCGATCGGGGTGCCCGAACCGGTCAAGCTGGCCGGAGATCAGGAGCAACAACAACGATGGTTGCCCCGCCTGGCCAACGGCGAGATCTCGGGCTTTGCGCTGACCGAACCGGATGCCGGTTGCGACATCTGGGATCTCAAGACCTATGCGCTCCGCGTATGGGACGGTGGCGAGCTGGTGGGCTATCGGCTCACCGGCGAGAAGATGTACACGACCAACGCGCCGCGGCGAGACGGCGAATTCTTGGCCTCGCTGCTGGTCGTGATCGCGCAGATCGTGGACGAGCCCCATGAGGTCGCGCGTCCCAAGGAGCAACGGCGGTTCGGGGCGTTTGTGGTCGAGACCCATGCCCCGGGGTGCCGCTGCAGCCGGTTTCGCTTCATGGGCGTACGCGGCATCTATAACGGCCGGGTGCAACTGCGAGACGTGTTTGTGCCCGTGGCCGATCGGCTCGGGCAGGAGGGAGAAGGGCTTCGGCGCGCCTTGGAAACCTTGACCGTCGGCCGGCTCACGCTTCCGGCCGCCTGCTTGGGCAGCCTGAAGCAATGTTTGTGGCTGGCCCGTCGCCGCGCGCAACAGCGTATTCAATACGACCGCTCGATCGGCGAGCACACGGACATCGGATCGAAGCTCGTGCGGATGGCGTCGCGCACGCTGGCGCTGGAGGCATTGGTCGCGATCACGGGCGTTTGGGCCGATGCCAAGGTGGACGTCAGGCTGGAATCGGCGGCCGCGAAGATTCTCGCCTCCGAATGGCTGCTGGAGTCGTTGATCGACCTGTTGCGCATCTACGGCGGGCGCGGGTTTGAGACAACGGACTCGCTCCGGCTCCGGGGAGAAATGCCGGCCCCGGTGGAGCGGATGATCCGCGATTCCCTCATCAACGTTATTTGGGAAGGCACCAACGGGATCCTCACCCTCTGGATCGGGCGGGAAGGGCTGGCGGAATATGTGGCGAAGGGGAACGCCTTTCTGGAGTTCCGGATCAAGGAGATCGCGCAGGCTCTCCCCTTTTTCGCCCGGGTGGCGGCCCGATCACTTCGCGCCGCATCCGCCTACGAGAGGAAGCCCGCGGCACCTGGCTCGCCCGCGACTGATTGGGATCGTTTTGTCGCGAGGGAAAGCCGCGAGCTGGCGCGAACAACCCTGTGGGTCACGGCCCGTCACCGTCATGGGCTCATACGCAAGCAACGGCTGTTGACCAGGCTGGTGACAGCCGGCATGCAGCTCTTTGCCGGCGAAGCGCTCGCGTGGTATGCATCGCAGCCGGACGTCCGTGACCGGCCGCTGTGTCGGGCTCTCGTGGCCGATTTCCAGGGTCGAGTCGAGGAGCTGTTCGATCCCACCCCCTTACTCTCCCTGCGAACGCCCCGGTGGGATGACGACACGAGACTGTTTCACCTAGCCAAGGAGATTCTTGCGGGCCAGGCCGACTGGCTGGAAGCAGGCATCATCCCGTCCGGCTCGGTCGATCAGACTCTCGCCGGAACCAGTTGCGATGCGGAGGCGGAGCACCTGATGGGCGTATCTTCGAAAGGGTGAGACCTGGTGGAGGAGCCGGAGAAGGAGAAGCGCCGGGTAATGATGGCCCTTGGCTCCGGGGCGGGGTTCGGATGATGGTCACCGGTCGGTGAGGTCAGCATGGCGGAGATCGCAAGCTACTTTGACGCGGTAAAAGAGCGATATGGGCTGACCAGCGATTATGCGCTGGCCGACAAGCTCGGCATCGCCCAGCCCGAGGCCAACCTGATGCGCCGCGGGCTCAAGATTCCCAAGCCGGAACTGTGTATCAAGATCGCCAAGCTGCTCGACCGCAACCCGGTGGAGTTGCTGCTGGTCGCCCAAAAGGACAAGGCCCCCGCCTCCGCCAAGCAGTATTGGACGCTGGCCCAGACCGCGGTGGACGTGATGCTCCATGTGCCGAAACATCCCAAGTACCTCCCCAAGAAGGTCGAGGCAATCGGCCGGGAATTGCGCCAGCTCGAATCGCAGACGCTCGTGTACGAAGGCGCCGCGGCCAATGCCGAAGCCGTCCGCCTGGTCGAGACGGCGGAGCGCTCGATCGACGCGGTCATGGAACGATGGAACATCTGGAAAAAAGGGGAGGCGCTGTACCCCAACTACCTCCTGGCCAATCAAGCCGCGGCCAAGCGAGGGGTCGCCATCCGCCGCCTCCTGGTCCTGTCGAGCGAGCAGATGCGCGACGATTCCCTCGTGGCCGACGCCGTCGAGGTGATGGACAACCAGCAGCGCGCCGGGATCAAGATCTTCTTCTCGTTCCGGGAAGAACTGGACCGGTCACCGGCCTTTTGCCGGTTCGAGGAGGATTATCGGAAACAGGGGGCGGCCCATGACATCAACGCGGCCATGTTCGACGGCGAGATCCTGATCTTCTCGCAATCCTACGGGCAGGTCCCGCTCGGAATGGTCGGCAAGCCGACGCCGATCACCATGATCAGCCAACTGGAAATCACGTGGAAGCCGGAGGCCATCCGCGATTTGAATCCCGCGCCGCTGTTCGACATGACGCGGTACGTGTTCGAATATGCGGGACGGCACGCCTTCAAAGCCGAGTTGGCGCGCTTCCAGAAAGCCTTTCCATGAAATTCCCGTGCGAGCCGTTCAAGATCAAAGCTGTCGAGCCCATCCGACGGACGCTCTGTGCAGCGCCCGCATATACCCCGAGCGCAGCATGAGCGTTGAGCCGCCGTCTTCGCAAGCCGACCGGCAGTTGACGTACAGCGATTACCTCCGGATTCCCGAACTGTTGCGTCTGCAATCTCCCCTCTCCAGGCCGATGGCCCATGACGAATTGCTTTTTATCATCATTCATCAGACCTACGAGCTCTGGTTCAAATTGTTGTTGCACGAACTGGATGCCGTCGTGGCAAATCTGCGCGCCGCGACGCGGCGGCCTGACTCGCGAGACGAGGTGTATGAGGCGGCTCGCCTGTTGAGACGGTGCACCGAGATTGCCAGACTCCTTGTCGAGCAATTCACCGTCTTGGAAACGATGCTGCCGACGCACTTCCTGGCCTTCCGCGATCGGCTGCGGCCTGCGAGCGGGTTTCAGTCCGAACAGTTTCGAGAACTGGAGTTCCTCTGCGGCCTGAAGGATGAGCGGATGCTGGACTTGCACGAGCCAGCCCCGGAGCTGTTCGCCGCGCTTCAGCGGCGGCTGAAGGAACCGTCCCTCCGCGATGTCTTTTTCGACGCGCTGGCGGCGATGGAAACGGCCCCTCCGATGTCTCCGGACGCCGCGGAGAACGAGCGGTTCCGGATGCGGGCCCAATTGATCGTTGCGGTGTATCGCAAGGAGGGCGGCCATCGGGATTGGATCGATGTCTGCGAGCGACTCACCGAGTTCGATGAGCTCCTCGTCGCCTGGCGCCTGCGGCACATTCAAATGGTGGAACGCACCATCGGGATGACCAGGGGGACCGGTGGCAGCGCCGGAGCCTCCTATCTCAGGGCGACCTTGGATAAAAAGTTTTTTCCTGAACTGTGGGAAGCCCGCTCCCTCATGTGTGAAGACCCGCATGGATCTTGACGGCGATGGATGAGCTGCTGTCGTACCGGAAAGACTTCCCCATCCTTGACCGGGCCATCTACATGATCAGTCACTCGTTGGGCGCGATGCCGGCTCGCGTCTACGACCGCCTGCGCGAGTTCGCGGATCTCTGGGCGACGCGTGGCATCCGAGCCTGGGCTGAGGGTTGGTGGGAGATGCCGGTGAAGACCGGCGACAAGATCGCCCGCATCATCGGTGCCGATCCTGGGACCGTCGTGATGCACCAGAACGTGTCCGTGTGTCAGTCGCTCATTGCCTCCTGCTTTGATCTGACCCGGAAGCGCAATAAGATCGTCTACGAAGCCTTGAACTTCCCTTCCGTGATGTACGTTTATGAAGCGCATGTCCGCGCGGCCGGAGCGCGCCTTGTGGAGGTTCCCAGCGACGACGGCCTGACCATCGATACGGAGCGTCTGCTGGACGCCATTGATGAGGAGACGCTCCTGGTACCGATCTCGCACGTGCTGTTCAAGAGTGGGTACATTCAGGATGTCCGGGCCGTCGTTCACAAGGCCCATTCGGTGGGCGCGAAGGTCGTATTGGACGTCTACCAGTCGGCAGGCACCGTGCCCCTTGATGTCAGGGCTCTCGACGTCGATTTTGTGGTGGGGGGGTCCGTCAAATGGCTCTGCGGCGGTCCTGGCGCCGGCTTCCTCTACGTGCATCCGGCGCTGCACCACCAACTGGAGCCGAAGGTCACCGGGTGGATGGCGCACCGAGAGCCCTTTGCCTTTGAGCCCGGCCCGATCACCTATGCTCCCGACATCCACCGCTTTCTCCATGGCTCGCCCGGTATCCCGGCGTTGTATGCGGCGGAAAGCGGCTATGAGATCATTCTCGCGGCCGGCATCGGGAAGATCCGCGCAAAATCGATTCGGCAGACTTCCCGGTTGGTCGAACTGGCGGATCAGTACGGGTGGCAGGTCAAGTCGCCGCGGAGTGCAGGAACGCGGGGCGGCATGGTCGCCGTCGATGTCCCCCATGCAGCCGCCATCGTGCGTGAGTTGGCCAACCGCGACATCCTGGTGGACTTTCGGCCCGGCGTCGGCATTCGCATCGCGCCGCACTTCTATACGTCCGATGACGAGATCGATGCCACGATGCAGGAAATACACACCATCCTCGAGACCAAGGTCTATGAGCGGTACCTGTCAGCGGGGGGCGCGCAATTCTAGTACGCCGGCGTCCGTGAGGGGCCGTTGAGCTGGAGCGAGTGATGAAGCAGATCATGGGGATGATCGCCCGAGCCACGGACGGCGCACCTTACTCCAGCTTGAGCTGGTCAGGCCGGCGATACCCGGTGCGTGCACACGAACAGGCAGATCACTTACGTGTATGTGACGGAATCCAGTTCGGCATCAACGGCGCGCAGGTTGGACCATAAGTCAATACGCAAGCCTGACCCTGATCAGTGCGCTGACCCTGATCAGTGCGCGTCGAAGACGCGGACGTAGCTGTCCATCTGGCCGATGTCCTGATGCGTGAGCGCGCCGACCGTCAGGTCGACCAGCACGAAGCAGCGCAGCAGGTAGTTGTAGAACACCAGGTCAACGTAGAAGTCCTCCTCCTCGAATCGGATCCGCTTCTGGCGTGCCACGAAGGCGAATCCCTTTCCCAGTTCCAGCAGGAACGCTTGCAGGTTGTCGATGATCGCCTGTTCGACCTTCGACTCGCGCAGCGCCGGGTAGTCCTGGAGCTCGAGGAACTCGAGCACGTAGGGGTCGCGGATGAAGTGCTCCGGCTCCATACTCCCCAGCTTCTGTCGGGCCTCCCTGCGGACAGGCGCCTTCCTCCGGCTGCCGAGCAGGCGTTCGTAGTAGAGGACGGAGATCTGCCGTTCGAGCTGGCGGGTGGACCAGTGCTGGCTCACCGCTTCGTTCGCGTACCACTGCCGCGCATCCGGGGCGGCCACCTGCATCAGGAGTCGGTAATGGGTCCAGTTCAATTCGCCATGCGCGATGTGGCGAACTGCCTCCCTCCCGGAATCGAGACGCGCTGCGTCTCGTTTTCGAGCGTCGCCTGCCGGCTGCGATTCGAGAGGCACCGCGTCTCGAATGTCGAACATCCGGTAAAACTGCCGCATCTTGCGCAGATTGGTGACATCGAAGCCCGGTCCGAACTCCGCCATGAGGCGCCGTGACAGCTCCTCCAGGAGCGCTTCACCGTAGGTGGCGCGGCGCCGGCCGCCCTGTTCGTGCTCGACGATCAGCCGCCCAACGTGCCAGTACGCCTGCACCATCGCGGCATTGACGGCGCGATAGGCACCGGCGCGCGCCTGTTCGAGGACGAAGCAGATCTCCCGAAACAGCGGCTCCGCGGTCCTGGCGAGCGGAGTGTTGGAGGCCTTCTTCGGCATCACACCCCTTCCGTCTCGAACATCAGGCGGAAGAAGTCCTCTTCGATCAGGCGCACCTTCCAGGTGTCATCGGGCGCCTTGAGGTTCTCGAGGTTGTTGTCGCCGTTCACGAAAATCTGGTCGAATGCCGCGTCAAACAGGGACATAGACAACCTATCCATGCCGCCCACAGCTCGGCGGGTCAGCTCATGGGCAAAGTACTTGGCATGGTAGCGGGTGAGTGACTTAGTTGGATTGGCCATGGTGGGCGCAAGAATACCCATTTTCGTTTGGGCGGACAATGGGCTACGGCGCAAGATGCGCGGTACTGCTTAGTTCTGGAAACTGACTGCCAGGTGAGAAAGGCAGGAGCGAAATGGGACCATTTGGCCTATGCCAATCTTCATCATACATCGACCGGGATTAGTGCTGCAGTGGGTGAGTTCGAATTGAGGGACGGGGGGTACCCGCAGATTATTGCTCGGGAAAATAGTCCGCCGGCGAAGAAGCGTCGTCCGCGCCATTCGGACCGTCACCGCCCTCGTGGAGGTCCTCGCAGGAAGTCCGTCCCCTGTTCAATGCAGGATTCACACGAGTGTGCGCAGGGGCCTCTAGCATTGGGGGCAAGCACCGGCCGTCGAGAGATGGGCGGCCGCCGCGAAGGAGACCCCGCGACGGCCGCCCGACGAATCCCCGGCTGCGTGTGGTCTTTGGGAGGGATTCACGCAGCCGATCCTGACCTGCGCTACTTCACGGCCCCCCTCCAGGCTCCGGTTTCCTGCCCGCGGGTTTCGATGAACTGTTTGAATCGTTCCAAATCTCCCTGGACTCGTTGCGTCACGACGCCCACCGCGTCGCCGACGTTCTCAACCACGCCTTGCGGGTCGTAGTCCATCTGCACCATGACTTTGGATCTCGTGGCTGAGAGCGGATGAAAGGTCACCACTCCGGCGTTTTTCGCGCCGGAGGTGCTCGCCCAGGCGATGCGCTGATCCGGGATTTGTTCCGTAATCTGCGCCCGCCATTCTTTTTCTTTTCCTCCGACTTCGGCTTTCCAATACAACTGCCGGTCATCGAGTTGTTTCACTTGCTTGACCCCTTCCATGAAATGCGGAAAATCCTCGAACTGTGTCCATTGATTGTAGGCCGTTCTGACCGGCACATTGACCTCGATCGATTGTTCGACGACTGACATTGTCCTCCTCCTTTCAAAGGACGAAGATCTTCCCTCCGCCCCTGTTGCAATGGTGAACGACCCGTGACCGGGCGCGTTGGCGATTCCTTCGGTCATGAGGATAGACCGTCCTCGGTCGGTCTGAGGACTAGGCAGAACCCAAGGCTGGACCGGGGACCGAGACATTGTGAGGCATGGTCATTTCGAAGCCTCGGGCCATGCGATCGAGACCACGAACAACCGCATGGAAATGACGGCGGCCATCGAGGCCTTGAAGACCCTGCCTGCTTCACAGACGGTTCTGCTCCATTCCGACTCCCAGCTCCTCATCAAGACCATGACGCTGGCCTGGAAGCGAAAGAAGAACCATGATCTCTGGGCCGAGTTGGATCGGCTGGCCGCCCTCCACCGGGTCAGTTGGCAATGGATACGCGGGCACAACGGCCATCCGGAAAACGAAGCCTGCGACCGGCTCCCTCAAGACGCCGCTTCGGTTGCCAGTGGCTTGCGCTTGTCTAGGTGCCAGGTGCGGATAGGCGACGGACGGTCGCATCAGTCCCGGCGGGCGGCGAGACCGGCGCCATATCACCACTCAGTTGAACTGCCCGATCCGCGTTGCTATAACGTGACAGGACAAGCTCTGTGTGACCATCTGCCTCGTCCTTAACTGTGATCTCTCTTGCGCAAAAGGGAGTGAATCATGGCGACAGCATTACGAATGGAAGTGAATCCCAGCAGCATTATCAAGGCTGTGAAAAGGATGAAAAAGAAAGAACGGCAGATTTTTATCGAGGACTTAATCGCGGCGACTTCTCCGGAATACCTGCGGAGCATCAGGGAAGCTCGCTGGGACTATAAGGCCGGAAGAGTGAAGGATCACGATGAAGTCTTTGGCCGATGATCTATCGGCTGACCTACACGCAACGAGCAATCCGAGACATCGACAGACTCGATCCCTCCATCAAGCAACGAATCGGAAAACCCTCCTCCGTTACGAAGAGAATCCGCTGGCGCACGCTGAATCCTTGAAGGACTCTGATCTTGGCTCCTACCGGTTCCGTATCGGTGATTATCGGATCATCTTTGATCTCCAAGGGAAGAAAATCGTCGTCTTGCGGGTCGGCCATCGAGGAGAGATCTACAAGAGGTAACGCCACCGCTTCTCCCATAAAAGCATGAACCACCCTATCCTGATCTGGACCGACGGCAGTTGTCTCGGGAATCCCGGCCCGGGCGGCTGGGCCTATATTATCGAGATCGGTGAAGAGCGGACCGAAGCCTCGGGCCATGCGATCGAGACCACGAACAACCGCATGGAAATGACGGCGGCCATCGAGGCCTTGAAGAGCCTGTCTGCGTCCCGCATGGTCGTGCTCCATTCCGACTCCCAGCTCCTGATTAAAACCATGACCCTGGGCTGGAAGCGGAAAAAGAACCATGATCTCTGGGCCGAGCTGGATCGGCTCGCCGCCCTCCACCGGGTCAGTTGGCAGTGGGTACGCGGGCACAACGGCCATCCGGAGAACGAAGCCTGCGACGTTCTCGCGCAGCGGGCCGCTTCCATTGCCGGCGGCTTGGGAGGGGGCCAGGCGCAAGGAATGAGCCGGTAAGCCGTCTCCGCCATCCTCTCTGCGTCTTACAGTTCCGCCCGGCCCACCACCGCTTTGCTTGAGCTACCGCTCTCTCGCCTTCTCACGGTTCAGATCATCCAGCCGGCCTGAGCGATTTCGCACCGCACGCACCGTGCGGCTGCTGATCATCGCACTCCCCGCCAAACGCGCCTTCGCGATCGCGCCATTGTAACTACCTTGCCTCTCCGGCCTGTTTCCACGGTCGGACAGCCCGAAACGGATGGTGCGCGGCCGGACCGGAACTTGCTCTTCCGCCTTCCCCACGATCTTGCTGTCAGACATCGCGGGTCTCTTCCCGACTCTGTGGGGCATCGTGAACGAGCAATCAGGTGAACGATGACCGCGTAACGGGAATAGGAGGCGCCGTTCCATGAAGCATCGGATCTCGACCCTCTCGGTATCCGGTCTCCGGCCCGCAGTAGGCAGCCGCCCTCCCACAATCTCCACCTTCTCCCTACGGCCGACCGACTGGTCAGCGCCCTTGATGCCGGGTCGGACGGCTTCGGCGCGCAGCACCATCGACGGAAGATCTTCGCAAGATCCTGACCACCGGGAGCACAGGAGTCCCGTCACATGACGTCGATCGATCTGGCTGTGACGGCGTTTTTCAACCAGTTTGTCCAGCGGTCATGGACGTTCGATGCGATCATGGTCTACCTCGCCTCAAGCAATCTCGCCAAGGGCTACCTGATCCTGCCCCTGTTCTGGTGGGCCTGGTTTCGGGAAGAGAGGAACGAGCACCGTCATGCGATCCTGGTGACCCTGCTGGTCTCCTGCATCTTCGCCGTCGCCCTTTCTCAGGCCGCACAATACAAGCCGATCCGCGTGAGACCCTTGTTCACGCCCGAACTCCACCTGAAACATGCCGAAGGGCTCCAGGAATGGCACTATTCGTCGTGGAGCGCGTTCCCGAGCGACCATGCGACCTTCTTCTTTTCGTTCGCGGTCGGGTTGTTCTTCGTTTCCCGGACGCTGGGGTGGCTGGCCTTGGCCCATGCCGTCCTTATCATTTCGTTTCCCAGGGCTTACCTCGGCCTCCACTATCTGACCGATATCGTCGCGGGCGCCCTATTGGGTGGGTCGGTCACCTATGCGTTCTGTACCAGCGAAGGGATACAGACCCGCCTCGGCTCTTGGACGACGACATGGGAGCGGACGAGGCCGGCCGCGCTGTACGCCGCTTTGTTCGTGATGACCACCCAAATGACCTATCTATTCTATGACGCCCACGAGTTGGCTCAGTTTCTTTACGACCTGCTCAAGGGAGCCGGAGAGAAACTGCTTCACTAGCCCGCATTATTCACGAGAGTTCGTGACGAAACCGCGGAGATGCCACGCGAAACGGGCGTGCGGAGCCGCGAGAACCCGAGGCATACTTAGGCAGTATGTCGAGGGGGTGAGCGGCGAGCCCGCCCGGTTGGCTGCCGTTCAGGCGCAGCCAACCTTGTTGCAGCGGCATATCGGCGGTTGCAGTAGAAGTCATCGTGAATAATGCGGGCTAGCCAACCGCTACGCTCCATCCTTCCGCCTCGCGTTCAAGCATGATTCGGGCGGCGCATCCGCCGGCAGGTCGCTGCCACGGCACGTCGCTGCCTCTTGAGCCCTGAACCCCTGTTGCGATAGTCTGGCTCCCTTCACAAGAGGAGTGGCACACGATGGGAACCAAGACAAGGACCGGATTGACGCGCGCGACGTTTCTGGATCGTTATATTCAGCGGTTTAAGGAACGGTTGGAGAAATTTCAGCCGTTTCTCTCCCGCAAAAAAACCACCATGTCGCTGGAGCAGTTCGATGAAGACATGGAGGATCTGATCGGCCAAGTGTTCGGCCAGGCCTCCGATCAGTTCGAGGCCTATCTCTATGCCAAGATCGGCGAAGGGAGCCTCCTGCCCGAGGAGGCGCAGGAAAGCGGTACCCATGACCGGGAACGCGAGAGCCTGCACCAGCGCAAGCGGGTGCTCGAAAGCTGCGTCGCCGACCTCGAATTCCGCAAGCGCCTGCTCGTGACGCGGCGGCCTGGCCTCGACGGGCAGGCCCTGCAACGGGTGACCGTCGAGGACTATATGGCCAGCGACGTCCGCAGCATCCACAGCGGCGCGACGATCAAGGAGGCGGGCCGGGCGTTGCAGAAGTGGAAGGTCGGCTCGCTCATCGTGGATGACGGCTCGCGCTATATCGGTATCGTGACCGACTCGGATCTAAGCCGGAAGGCCGTGGCCCGCGGGCTCGATCCGAGCACGACGACCGTGCTCACCTGCATGAGCAAGCCGGTCGTGACGATCGAGCTGACGGAATCCCTGTCGGACGCCCTGGCCCTCATGAAGGATGCGGGGGTGCGGCACCTGCCTGTGACGGCGGACCGGACCATCATCGGCGTGCTGTCTGTGTCGGACATCCTGCGGGCGATTGAGGACCTGTCGGCGATGCGCGTGGACTAGCCCCCCATTTCAGACCCTCCTCATGAACGCGACCCGACCAGTGAGCCGGCGGCCGCTAGTTCTGTGGTTACCGCTGTGGTGCGCAGTGGTGCTGAGCGCGGCGGCCGGTTGCGTGACCGACGGCGAGCGGCTCCGGGCTGCCTCATTCGAGCCATCCGCTCCGATGGTGACGGTGACGCCGGTCGAGATCGACGAGGTCCTCTACAATCCCGGGATGGGCTTTGCCGATTTCCATTTCGGGTTCGGCCATCCGCCTCCGGCCGATCGCTATCCTCGCTCGACCGTCGCCTATTTCCGCTGGTCCTGGGCCGACCTTGAGCCGGCCGAGGGGCACTATGCATTCGACTTCGTGGATCGGATCATCGAACAGGCCAAGGCCAAGGGCGAACGGCTGGCCTTCCGCATCGTGGCGGAATACGAGCAGGGATCGCCGCGCTGGCTGTTGGAGAAGGGGGTCGCCAGCATCAAGGAAACCGACGGGATCTTTCCGGACTACAACAATCCTCTCTTTCTCGAGTACCACGAAAAGTTGATCAAGGCCTTCGGCGAACGGTACGGCGCTTCGCCGGAGATCGACCATGTGGACATCGGATCGGTCGGGTGCTGGGGAGAATGGAACACAGCCTGCTGCCTCCCGGAGCAACGTCCTCAATGCCAGGCGTTCTTTCCGAGCGAGGGGAATCAGCTCAGGATCACCGACTGGTACTTCAGGTATTTTCCGCAGGTGCCGCTGGTCAGCCTGCACGGCGGCCAACTCAAATATGGCGCCGAACGCGGAGCCGGCTGGCGCGGGGACTGTTTCGGGGACTATGGCTATTTCACCCCCACCTGGAATCACATGGAACATGCTTACGCACCGGTGCTGCGCGATCCGGTGATCGGCGAGGCCTGGAAACGTGGTCCCGTGCAGTTCGAAGTCTGCGGCGTGATGCAGGACTGGCAGGACAAGGGGTTCGACATCGATCGTATCTTGCAGCAGGGGCTGGACTGGCACCTCTCGGTCCTGAACGCAAAATCGGCTCCCGTGCCGGAAGCCTGGCGATCCAAGGTCGAACAGTTTCTCAAGAAGATGGGCTATCGGCTGGTGCTGCGTGAGTTCAGCCATCAGGCGGAGGCCAGGGCCGGCGGTCCGTTGGTCCTGCAATCCCGATGGGAGAATGTCGGCGTGGCTCCCGTCTATCGTCCCTGGCCGCTTGCCTACCGGCTGCGGAACGAGTCGGAGCAGGTCATGGCTCAATGGACGAGCGGGGCGGATCTCAAGCGGTGGCTGCCGGGCGAGCCATACCTGGTCGAAGAGACGCCGGCGATTCCGCCGGACGTGCCGGCCGGAGTCTATCACATCGATGTTGCGGTGCTCGACGAAGCAGGCCGGTTGCCACTGGTGGATCTGGCCATTGCCGGGCGGCGGGCGGATCGATGGTATCCGATCTCCCGGGTCATGGTCCGCGAATAGCAGCCTCTCCGGCGATTGAACGGCGAGCCAGAGCTAGCGAGGCGCAGACGATTGGGCAGACCGCACGCGTTCCAAGAACCGGTCCAGCGAGTCCAGATCCTCCAGCACGACCAGCCCTTCCTCCTCGAAAATCTCCTTGACGGCCGAGAGGCCGGCTCCTCCCAACCCGACCGGACAAAGCGGCTTGATCTTGTGGGCCAGCGCCTTGGCCAGGGCGTGAAGCTCGTCATCCGGACCGCCCAACGTCATCGAGAGCAGCACCAGGGCCGGCTGCACGTCAAGGCACAAGGCCGACAGGTCGTCGATCGGCGTGTTGGGGCCTAAGTAGATCACCCGGAATCCTCGGACGGCGCAGTGGTAGGCGACGGTCTGCGCGCCGAGTTCGTGCGTCTCCTTCGGAGGACAGGCGACGACGACCTTCGGGCCATGATCCGGCGGCGCCAATTGATTCATCACGGAGAAGAGCTTCTGCTGCACGACCTTGCTGACGTAATGTTCGACGGCCACGCTAAGCCTCCCCTCATGCCATAACTCCCCGACGCGCTGCTGGAGCGGGATCAGCATCCCGTGGAGCGCTTCGTCAAACGGGACGATGGCGACCGCTCCGTTCAGCTTCCGCTCAAAGCTCGTCTTGTCCAACGGATCGAGCGACTGAATCAGTTGTTCGATCAACCTTGCATAGGGATTCGAGTCCGGAGAGCGCGCCGGCAAGGCCGATTGGCGCGCACGCGCGAGCAATTCATCCCGGCCCAGTTCCGCCAAATCCCCGATCGAGTATCCCCGCTCCTGCTCCTGCTTCAAAAAACGAAGCAGCAACACGTCTTCGTCTGAATAATTGCGATAACGGTTGGCCCCCCGGATCGGTTTCAACAACCCATAACGCCTCTCCCAGACGCGAATCACGTCCTTGGTGAGACCGGTGAGTTTCGCAACTCTATGAATTCTATGGGTATTCATAATGCAACCCATGATAGCACAGTGCGTCCAATGTTTGTAGAATATTTTTTATATCAACTATTGACACATTGGACAAATACCGTTATACATTAGACACAACATTGGACATACCATAGGCCAAACGATCAAGGAGGTGATGACCGTGGCGACAGCAAGGACGAGACAGGCCGATCGAGCAACCCCGATCCAACCATCCGCGCTCCGCCCTGCGACGATTCAAGAGTGTGTGCGGTGCGGTGGATTGTTGGTGATCGACCACTGCACGGACCTGATGGACGGCACAGGCCGGTTGGAGTTCACGGCCCTACGCTGCGTGCAGTGCGGCGACGTCATCGATCCGGTGATTCTTCGGAATCGCGTCACCCAAGGGACCAAGCAGGCCTCGGTCCCCTCCGGCTTGCTGACTGATCCAGCCGGCGTCGCCTTCCGCGTCAGTGCCGGTCGATCGGGACAGTATGCAACAGCCATGTTCTCGTAGATTTCACACACCACCATTCAACAGGAAGGATGACAGCCATGCGGAGGACCACGGTGCTTACGGCAGCCATCGCGAGTTTAGCTTTGATGACAGGCTCGGGAATCGCTTTCGGAGCGGGCGAGAAGGAAAAGGACATGGCGACGATCCCCGGCGGGGAATTCACCATGGGCGGCAACGAACATTCAGATGAGCCCCGGCATCAGGTCGTGCTCGACTCGTTTCTGATCGATAAGTTCGAGGTCTCGAACGCGCGATTCAAAGAATTCATGAAAGCGACCGGTCATCCGGCTCCCGCCTACTGGGACGATCCTCGATTGAGCAAGCCCAACCAGCCGGTGGTGGGCGTGAGCTGGCATGATGCGACTGCCTTCTGTAAGTGGGAAGGAAAGCGGTTGCCAACCGAAGCCGAATGGGAACGGGCTGCTAAAGGACCCTCGGGCGACAACCATTATCCCTGGGGGCATTCGCTGGATCCGTCCAAGGCCAACTATGGCCAGAACGTCGGGCGGACCGAGCCGGTCGATGCCTATCCCGAAGGGGTGAACGGCTTCGGGCTCTATAACATGGCCGGCAATGTGTTCGAGTGGGTTTCAGATTGGTATGACCCCCACTCGTACAAGAGGAGCAATGCCCTAAATCCACAGGGCGCCGACAAGGGGTACAACTTCGCCAACCAGGGCCCGGTAAAGGTCCTACGAGGCGGCTCATGGCTGGCACCGGAGACCTCTCTCCACACCACACACCGGTTCTGGAACCAGCCGGAGAACAATTCCTATGGGGTCGGACTGGGATTCCGTTGCGCCAAGAGCGCCGCTCCGATCGTGCATGCGGATCAGGCAGGCCGGGACGCATTCATCCAGGCCCTGATCAGCATGGGCATTGAGAAGTACCCGGATGCTCTGGTGTCGATCGAACAAGCGCTCAAGGCAGATCCGAGCAACAAGGAATATGCCGCGACCCGCGACCTCATCAAGAAGAGCCTGAAGAAATAATGGTTTCGGCGGCAGCCGCGTCCCGTCGCGGCTGCCGCCGGTATGCGGGTCAATCTTCGCCATCTGGCCGGAGGGATGCCATGGAGAGAATAACGAACACGATCCTTATCGCTGCCGTCCTGCTCGCGGTCGCAGTCAGCGTCGCGGACGGAGCCGACTCGATGATTCCGGACGACATGGTGTATGTCGCCCAGGGGCCATCGATCATGGGTCTCGACAGAGCGCAGCAACCGGAAACCAATGCCAAACTGACGCCCTACCAGAAACGTATGGCGACACCCTGGTCGGCGGATGCCTTCCACGATGAAGTTCCGGCCCATCTGGTCATGCTGGATGCCTTTCTGATCGATAAGTACGAGGTCTCCAATGGGAACTATGGCGAGTTCATGAATCAGACAGGCCACCCCGCACCGGCCTATTGGGACGATCCGCGCCTCAACAAGTCGGAGCAGCCGGTAGTCGGTGTCAATTGGTACGATGCCAAGGCCTACTGCGAATGGCGAGGCAAGCGGCTTCCGACCGAGGCCGAATGGGAGAAGGCGGCGCGCGGCCCCTCCGGGAACCTCTATCCCTGGGGCGACCAATTCGATGAAGCCCGCGCCAACTTCGGGCGCCGGGCCGAAGCGACGGCTCCGGTCACAGCCTACCCCGAAGGGGCCAGCTATTACGGCGCCCTCAACATGGCCGGCAACGTCTTCGAGTGGGTGGCCGACTGGTACGACCCCCAGTACTACGGCCGGTTCGACACCTCCGTGAATCCGACCGGGCCGGACAAGCCCATCTGGCTTGGCGGGACCGGCACCTATGTGGATCGTCTGACCGTCGGAGAAAAGCGCGTCATCCGCGGCGGCTCCTGGATCGCGCCGGAAGCGACGGTACGGTCCACGCACCGGTTCTGGAATCATCCCTTGAATAACAGCTACGGCGTCGGTCTCGGGTTCCGCTGCACACAGCAGGCGCCGCAGCAGATTGAACAACAGATTCGCCAGGCCTCCATCGAAGCCTTGGTTCTCATGGGTAAGGAACAGTTCGAGGAGGCCAGGCAGTCGGTCGCGCGCGGATTGCGGATCGATCCGGTGAACCCGGAGCTGTTGGATCTGGACCGGTTGATTCATAAGTCACTGAAACGCGGTTAGTCTCACAGGCCGGCATAGGCGGGAGCACACCCATGAGCAAAATCCAGTCCCCTTCCACACCAACTTTCTCGTTCGGCCTTCTGTTGATCGCGGTCGCGGCGTGGTTCGTCCAGCCTGTGCATGGCGGTCCGATCGATCCGGGCGCACATCCCTTTCCGGAGGCGGCGCAGGCCGTTCATGAAGCCGAACATGCCGTCGACCAGGCCTGGGAGACCTATCACAAGGCGGCCTTGGGGGGGACGATCGCGTCGCCGGCCGTGCAGGCGGAGATCGAACAGCATTTGCATGAAGCCCGGGCGTTGGTGCCGCAAGCTCGGTCGGCGGCGGAACGCGGCGATACAAGGCAAGTCCAACGATTGGTGGACGCCATTACGATCCATACTGATGCGGCAATCATGGGAAGCAGGGAGCACAAGCGATGATACTGATGCGGAGAGCTGTAGCGATCATGATCTGGAACGTTCTCCTCTGGACGGTCGGCGTACTGGCGTTGGTCCCGGCCACGTTTCCGGTGGCGGCGGCGACCCGGACTATCGAGCCGGACCCCGTGCCGATGGTGATGATCCCCGCTGGTCCGTTCAAGATGGGAAGTGAGGACGGCAAGGGGCGAGAGGACGAGCGGCCTCAGCGGGACATTTACTTGGATACATTCGCCATCGACCAGGTAGAAGTGACCAACGAGCGCTACCTGGCCTTTGTAAAGGCGACCGGGCATCGCAATCCCCCGAACCCTTACGGGTCCGGCTTTTTGCATGACGCCACCGGGATCGAGCAACTCCCGGTCGTGCAGGTGACCTGGTATGACGCCAAGGCCTACTGCGCCTGGGCGAAGAAGCGCTTGCCGACGGAAGCGGAGTGGGAAAAGGCGGCGCGTGGCACGGATGGGCGTTTGTATCCCTGGGGCAATGACCCGCCCTCTCCGAAACGCGCCAACTTCGATCGCGAATGGGAGGGAGAGAAGACCATGCATCCGGTGGGTGCGCTGTCGGCCGGCGACTCGCCCTACGGGGTCAAGGACATGTCCGGAAACGCGCGGGAATGGGTCGAAGATTGGTACGATCCGGACTACTACAAGCACGCTCCCGACCGCAATCCCAAGGGACCTGCCAAAGGAGTCGTGCGGAGCATCAGAGGCGGGTCCTGGCACAGCCCAATGTGGGATATCGGCGTCGCCTCCCGGGGACGTGGAGGGTTTGCGCTCCAGACGCACGGCACCGGCTTTCGCTGCGCAAAGAGCGTCGAAGGGCCAGACGGCGCGAAATAAGGAGGAGGCCATGCACATCGTCGTGACCGGGGGGACCGGCTTTATCGGGTCAGCGCTGAGTGAGCAGTTGGCGGCTCAGGGCCATCGGGTCACTCTACTCACCCGCGATACCAACCGGGCCTGGCGCCGATTGGGGAATCTCTGCGAATACATGGAATGGGACGGGATCTCGCCCGGTACCTGGGAGACCTCGTTCGAAGAGGTCGAGGCCGTCGTTAATTTGGCCGGCGCCTCGATTGCGGATGAACGCTGGACGGAATCCCGCAAACGGCATCTGATCGAGAACCGCGTCTCGGCCACTCGATTGGTCGTCCAGGCGCTTGGTCGCCGCGCGAGCCGTCCTGTGGTTCTGATCAGCGGGTCCGGTGTCGGCTATTACGGGGCCAGCGATGATCGGTTGCTCGATGAGCGGGCGGAACGGGGATCGGGATTCCTTGCGGACCTGTCGGAAGCCTGGGAGGCCGAGGCCTATCGGGCCGAGGCGCTCGGCGTGCGGGTCGTGCGGCTTCGTATCGGGATGGTGCTCGAGCGGGATGGAGGCGCGCTGCCGCGCATGCTGCTGCCCTTCAAACTGTTTGTGGGAGGCCCGATCTCTCCCGGCGACCAGTGGGTGTCGTGGATTCATCGGCAGGATCTGATCGGGTTGATCCAATGGGCGATAACGAATCACACGATCTCCGGCCCCTTGAATGCGGTGGCTCCGGGAGCCGTGACGATGGCCGAGTTCTGCCGCCTGCTCGGTCGAGCGATGGGCCGGCCGTCCTGGCTTTCGGTCCCAGGATTCGCCGTGAAGTTGGCGCTGGGCGAAATGGGCACGTTGCTCACGACAGGACAGAGGGTCATCCCGATGGTCGCCCTGTCCTCCGGGTTTCCCTTTGTCTACCCGGACCTGGAATCGGCCCTGCGCGCCATCCTGATCGGCAGGACCGGCGCCGGCCCTTCGGTCCCGGACCGTCGGCAGACCGAGGTGTCGGCATAACGACAACCAATTCTTGTGGAGGGACAGCGCCATGAATCGCCTGCATGGACCAAAAGAGAGATGGACTGTCTTGAGCCTCGGCCTCGCCGGCCTGGCCGCGTTTCTGGCGTTCGCCCAAGCCCGATCAGGGTGGGCCGCGCCGCCTGCGAACGGAGGCTCTTCGGGGATCAAAGTCGGGGACCGTTTGCCCGATGTGTTGGTGATCGGCGCCGGCGGAAAGCCGGTGCGACTGACTCAGACCGGTGCCCAGGTGAAGTTAATCAGCATTGTCCCGCAGCTCAACACGCCGGTGTGCGACGAGCAGACGCACCGTTTCAGCGAGCAGCGGGGTTCGCTCGATCCCAAGGTACAGGTCATCACGCTCAGCACCAACAGCGCCGACGACCAGGCCGCCTTCGCCAAGAAGGCCCGCATTGGGAACATCACCTTTCTCTCCGACGCGCCGGGCTATGAGTTCGGCCGCACGACGGGGCTCCTGCTGAGCCCCTACAAGATCCTCCATCGCGCAGTGCTTGTCGTCGATCGAGACAATGTGATTCGTCACCTACAATTGGTGCCGATGGGCGAATTGCCGAACTTCGACGCGGCCTATGAGGCCGCGGGCAAGCTACTGCCGCGACCGTAGGGGGGACCGCCATGGAGGCGACATTCCGCTATCTGCATCTGTTGGCTTGCGGCCTGTTGATCGGCAAAGTGGCGTTGCTGTCGTTCGTGGTCGCGCCCGTGTTGGCCAGGACCCTGGAGCCGGAGTCTTTCGGCAAGGTCGTCCGGCAACTCTTCCCCGCCTATTATGTGTTGGGCATGGCCTCGGCGCTGCTGGGGCTCGCGGCCGTGAGCTGTCTCAGCATGCTGCAAGGGTTCGGTATGGCGAGTCTCGCTGCCAGCCTGCTGTGGCTGATCGTGCTCGCGGGAGAGGGCTATTGCCGGTCGTCGCTTACGCCCATGAGCAACGAGATGCGGGACCGGCTGAAGCAACAGGAGTTGGCGGGTTCGGTCGATCTCGCGTTGCAACGGAACTGGCAGCGACTACACCAACGATCGGTGTATCTGAACACCTTGGTCCTGTTCTGCGCGCTGGGGCTGCTGGGATTCTCCATCAGGCTGTAACAAACAAGGAGGACGATATGACGCTCCGTCGATGGTTGCCGGCGATGTATGGGTTGGTCGGGCTGTTGACTCTGTGGGGCCTGTTTCCGATGTGGCTTCCTGGTGATGTCGCAGGGGCGGAATCTCATGAGATGAGGGAGCGCGCCGCGCGCGGCGCCCAGGCAGAGCCGGCCATGCCAGACGGGGTTGTCGGCCTTTCATTGCAGGTGGGAGCTGAGCGCGTGGGGGATCCGGCGGCGCTGTATATCGGGCAGGTCTTTCCGCAAGGACCGGCCCATGAGGCCGGGTTGGAGCATGGCGAGGAAGTGACGGCCATCGATGGCCAGCCGGTGGCCGGCAAGACCCACGCAGAGGTCGTCATGATGGTCCGTGGAGAGGTGGGGAAGACGGTCCGGCTCAGCGTGAAAGGCGAACGCGGGACCCGCGAGGTGACCCTGACCCGTGTCGGGAGCGACCGGCTCTACAAAGGCATGCCTGGAACCCATGCCAGACCCGAGCGATAGAGCCTGTCCGACCGGCTTGTCTCCGGCGGACAAAGGAGGACCAGTGAGCCATCGATATGGACGAGCCGGATTTTCCGGCATGCTGCCAATGCTGGCAGGCCTCGCAGTCTGTGCCGTCGTCTGGACCTCGCTGTCCTCATTGAATCCGGCCGCCTCCGGTGAGTCGACCAAGAGGTCCCCGCTCCCCGCGTCCGGTCATCTGGCGCGGGCCAAACTGTACCTCGCCGCCGGAGACTTTCGCCGGGCGCTGGAGGCCTGCGAGCAGGAGGTGAATGAACGGCCATCGGCCGAGAACTACACCTATCTGACCTATGTCTACCATGCGATCGACGGCTATCTCGATCGCCAGTCGCAACGCGAGCAATGGGGCCTCGTCGAACAGTTGTACAGAAACCTGACCTACCGTGAGGCGCAGGATTTGATCGATCCTCCGGGCGGGCTCGCCCGCATGGCCAAGGAATTCATTCAGGAGAGTGTGCGGAACCAAGCCGACCTCACGGCAGCCATGGCTACCAGGCTCGATGCCCTGCGGACCGAGGCGCTGTGGAAGCAGCAGGCCCTGTGGCGGAGCGAACGGGCCGACGATTGGTGGTCGGGCGTGCCGGCGGAATGGGGATGGTGAAACGATGAGACAGACGGCTACTGTGGAAGGGGGCACCGCGACTCCGCACGGCGCCTCCCAACGGGGTGAGTGGGTCGCTGCGTTGGGCTCACAGTGGGTCCACTCCCCCGTCCACGGATTGGAAGAGTGTCCCAGACCGGGCGGTCATGGCGCAAGCCGACGGGACATGAAAGCAGCCGGCCGGATCTCGATTCGGCGATTGAAAGGATCATGATGTCGAGAGCGATCGTGTGGTTTCGGCGGGATCTCCGGGTGCAGGATCACCCCGCCCTGGCGAATGCGCTCCGAGACTATGAGGAGGTCATCCCGCTCTTCGTGTTCGACGAGCCGTTGCTCCGGTCGCAGGTCTTTGGCGCCGGGTGCGTCCGGTTCATGCTGGATTGTCTGGCCGAACTGCAACGCTCGCTGGCCGGATCCGGGCTCTCATTGCGATGGCGCCATGGCGATCCTCTGGAAGACGTTCCGAAGCTGGCGCGCGACATGCGGGCCGACGCGGTGCTGTGGAATCGGGACTATGATCCGGTCGCTGTGGAACGGGATCATCTCGTCATGCGGGCCTTGGCCAAGCAAGGGGTCGCGGTACGGACCTTCAAGGACCATATGGTCTTCGAGCCGGATGAGATCCGCACAGCGGACGGCGGGGGCTTCCAACGCTACGGCGCCTATCGGGCGAAATGGTGGGCCAAGTGGCGGGCCGCTGCCCCGGAATCGGCGACCCTGTCTCCTTCAAGACAGTCAGCGGTTCCCTCCAAAGAGATCAAACCGCTCCCCTCCGCTTCAGATTTGGGATACCAGACTATCGTGCCGGCGATTCCCGGCGGAGAACGGCAGGCCCTCGCTCGACTGCGACTGTTTTTGGACGGCCCGATTCACCGCTATGGCATCGGACGCAACCGGCCGGCACAGGACGAGACCTCCGTGCTCTCTCCGCACTTCCGATTCGGGACTTTGTCGCCGCGCTCGGCAGTCCGGCAGGCGCTGCGAACCTTGAGCGATCGGGACAGTCAACGAAACGGCGCATCCCGGTCAGATGTCGTGACCTGGATCGACGAATTGGTCTGGCGGGATTTTTTTCATCAGGTGCTGGCCAACCATCCGCATGTAGCCGGGGAGCCGTTCCGGGCGGCGGCGGTCGCCCCTCGCCGTCCCGACGGGCCGGAGGCCCGCTGGTTGTTTCAGGCCTGGCGCGAGGGGCGAACCGGCTATCCGCTGGTGGACGCCGGCATGCGTCAACTGAACCAGACCGGCTGGATGCACAATCGCGTGCGCATGGTGGCGGCGTCGTTCCTTGCGAAGGATCTGCGGCTGGACTGGCGTTGGGGCGAGCGCTACTTCATGAACCGGCTGCTCGATGCGGACCTGGCCGTGAACAACGGCAACTGGCAATGGTGCGCCTCGACCGGCACGGACGCCATGCCTGGCTATCGGATCTTCAACCCGGCGCTACAGGGGAAAAAGTTTGATCCGGCCGGCGAGTACGTGGCCGAAGCGGCGAGGACGGCATGAACCGGGAGCATCCCATTAAGCTCGGCATCAGCCGCTGCCTGCTCGGAGACGAGGTCCGGTTCGACGGCGGGCACAAGCGGGATCACTTTCTGGTCGAGGTGCTGGGCCGCTATGTCGAATGGGTGCCGGTCTGTCCCGAGGTGGAGGCGGGGTTGGGCACGCCACGGGAGGCGATGCGGTTGGTGGGCGAGCCGGAACAGCCCCGGTTGATCACGATCCGAACGAACCGGGACCTGACCAGGCCGCTGGCAGAGTTCTCTCACCGGCGGGTTCGGGAGCTGGAAGCGGAGGATCTGTGCGGATACGTGTTCAAGAAGGACTCGCCGAGCTGCGGCATCGAGCGGGTGAGGCTCTACAACAAGCACGGGATGCCGGGCCGGGCCGGGGTGGGGGTCTTCGCCCGGGCGTTCCGCGAGCATTTTCCGCTGACGCCAATCGAGGAGGAGGGACGGCTCTGCGATCCGTTGATCCGCGAAAACTTCATCGAGCGGGTGTTTGCCTACGACCGGTGGCGGAGCCTGCTGTCGGCCGGCGGCACCCGGCGAGCCCTGGTGAGCTTTCACACGATCCACAAGTATCTCCTCCTGGCGCACAGCGCGACCCACTATCGGAGTTTGGGCCAGATCGTTGCGCAGGCCGACCGCTACCGGCCGAAGGAACTGCCTCTGCGATATGGAAAGCTGTTCATGGAGGCCCTGTCCGTCAAGGCGACGGTCCGCAAGCATGTGAACGTGCTGCATCACCTGGTGGGACACTTCAAAGCCCACCTCGATCGGGCTGAAAAGGCGGAGTTGTTGAGTCTCATCGACGATTATCATCGCGGCCTGGTCCCGTTGGTCGTGCCGATGACGCTCGTCAAACATTACGTGGCCCGATTCGAGGTGCCTTACGTCCGGGACCAGATCTATCTGAATCCGCATCCCAAGGAACTCATGTTGAGGAACCATGTATAGCCGCCTGAAAGGCGTGAAAGGAGTCGCTCGATGGTCTCGACCCAACGCGGAGTGGTGCTCGTCGGACATGGAGGCATTCCCAAAGATTGCCCGCCGGAGTTGATCACGAGGCTGAAGCGGCTGGAGGCGCAGCGGCGAGCGGTCAAGGCGCCGCCGAGCCAGGAGGAAATCGAATTGGACGCGACGATCCGGCGCTGGCCGAGGACCCCGCAGAACGACCCCTATCGCGTCGGGCTGGAGGCGGTGGCCGCGCATCTCCGCCAGCGGTTGGACGGAGCCCTCTTTGCGCTCGCATACAACGAGTACTGCGCGCCGACGTTACAGGAGGCGGTAGAAGAACTGGCCGGAATGGGCGCGACGGACATTACGGTGATCACCACGATGTTCACGCCCGGCGGTTCCCATTCGGAAATCGAGATCCCGGAAATTCTCGCGGGGCTGAGGGCCGCACATCCGGAGATCACCTTGCGGTACGCCTGGCCGTTCGACTTGAACCTCGTCGCAGAGACCCTGGCGGAGCAACTGCGGCGGTTTTCGTGACTGGTTCTCATAGGTCTATCTCTGTATTCGCGCCCTGAATTCTCGCCTCCCCCGAAGGGGAAATCTCCGCTTTCTCCAGGCTAGAACCTTGTAGTAGAGTGAAGGCGGCGGTGGACCGGACAGGGAAAGGCAACACATGATTCGTATCCGCTTGGGAATGTTGATCGCCCTTCTGCTGTTCTGCGGATGGGTCCAGGGTTGCGTGGAGCCGGATCGATATATGACAGATGAGGAACAGGCCAAACAGGCCGAAGACAAGGACTCGTCTCGCGAGGCTCAACCCGGTCGGTCTCAACGTCCGTCCCGCAGCACTTCCTCGCCCGGCACGACCGGATCCTACTGACCGGTCCATCTCTGAGTCCGTTTGGTGCTTTTCCGTGAACGGTGGCTGCTGAAGCCCTATCCGGAACTGTCCTGTAGTCGGCATTCCCAATGGCGAGTGGTCCTGTTTCACGGTCCGACAAGCCCCTCCGGTAGCGCCACCCTTCAGGTGCCGTGGATTTGAGCCAGCCGAAGTGTGGCGTGGGACTCGCGATATCGGTATACTCGCGCGGGGCCGGCCATCCGATATGCCGATTTCGGATCGTGCAGAATTGGCGACAGGCCGGGAGACATCGTCTGTGACGCAGGTCAATCGATCAACGGAACAGGACACGACATTGAAGGCCGAATTGGTCGAGGCGTTTCTTGAAACCCAGTCGTTCCGGTACGACCCGGATAAAGGGTTTACGCTGGCTTCCGGCCAGATCAGCCCCTTCTATGTGGATTGCCGGATGCTCATGGCGCATCCCGGCCCTCGCCGGCTGGTGGCACAGGCTGCCTGGGAACGGTTGAGGGAGGTGGACTTCGACTGCCTCGGCGGATTGGAGATCGGCGCGATTTCCATCGCCACCACGATTTCGGATTACGCGTTTGCGGCCAATCCTCAACGGGCATGGCGGACCTTCGTCGTGAGAAAGCAGGCTAAGGACCACGGCTTGGGGAAGCTGATCGAAGGCGGCGTCCGTCCGGGCGACCGGGCGGTGGTCGTGGACGACGTCTTGACCAGCGGCGGCTCGCTGTTGAAGGCGGTCGCGGCGGCGCGAAAGGCCGGACTGGAAGTGGGGCATGCTCTGGTGATCGTGGATCGCAAGGAACAGGATGGCCGGGCAAGGGTGGAAGCGGAAGGGCTCAGGCTCTTGAGCCTGTTGACGATCGATGATTTTCACGCCAAGGTTGGACCGGCCGGCGCCCGCTGATCGGCTGGGTTATTTGCATTCAAACTGAATGCCCCACCGCCGTTCTTGAACGATCTCCTGCGAACCCTGCACGTTGTGCACTCGACTTCGGCCCCTGGCTTCTCCTTCACGGACGATGGTGTAGCGACGGCCGCACTGTTCTTCGATCAACCGAATGGCATCCCGCCGAAATGTCGAGGTCATCGACCCGGTTTCCGGCCTGAAGGGATAGACGACGACGCCCCCCTGCTCGCTCACCTGTAACAGCTTGGCGCCCTCTGAACAACCCTGGCAGGCGACCGCCAGAGCCAGCAGGCAGAACCTTGACCGGTTTTTCATGGAGTTCGTATCATAAGCGGAGGACCCGATCGGAACAAGAATCAATCGGAGGTCCGCGACGGCGGACAGGGAGTCGGTTGCGAAAGGAGGACGTCCATGAAACGGCCAGGGTGGCTTCTGATCGGCGGCATTGCGCTGGCGATTGTCGTAGCCGGGTCCACGGCTGGACTCGCCTACCATAGTTATGTGTTGAACGTGCAGCAATTGCGGGCGGGATTGATGAAGGCGGTCTCTCCGGACAAGAAGGGGTTCTTCTTGGTCGATGTCCGCAGCCCGGAAGAACATGCAGGCGGGTTCATTCCCGGCACCGATCTCAACATTGACTTCCGCGAGATCAAGGCCCGGCATCGGGAGATCGGAGCCAAACCGGACGAGCACGTCGTGGTGTACTGCCAGTCGGGCCATCGCAGCAATATCGCCGCGGAGACGCTGGCCGACTTGGGCTACCGCTACGTGTACAACGTCGATGGCAGCATGAACGCCTGGACGGAGGCAGGCTATCCGATCGAGCGTCCTCGCCGGTAGGAGGCGGGCACGGGCTGTCAACGGGCTGAGGACGGTTGTTGCGCCGGATGGCGGGTCGGCGAGGGCGAGCCGGTCTCCGTCCTCGGCCTGATGCTGATCACCGCCGGCAGCGGGATGTGGGAGGCCCGGGCGGTGCCGTCGACGGCGGACCGCCAACCGGGCGCGTAGCCCGATCTGGTCAGTTGCGCCAGCAAGTCGGCGCCGACCAGCACTTCGGAAGAGGAGCCGCCGTCCATCGCCATGACCTGCTTCACGGCCGGGAACGACCGGCGCAGGCAATCGCCCAACCCATAGAGCGTGGCCGGATTCGTCGTCTTGAGGAGCCAGATCATGCCGCCGCCGTCTTCGGCCAGGAGCGTCTGCTGCGCGCGCTTGCCTGATTGCCTGACGCGGATCTTGCCGGTTCGATCGACGACCATGAGGGCTTGCGCCGCTTCCCGATAGGTCGGACGTTCCTCCTCAAACTGTTCAAAGGCCAGGTCGAGCACCCCGGCTTTCCGGCGGTCCGCCTCCGTGGGTTCGGCGACGAACAGCGCCTGCCATTGAGGGTGGCGCCGCTTTCCGAGCGCACGCCCGTCCTTATAGAGCAGCCCCATGTAGGAAAAATCGTCGAGAAACAGGCCGGCGTTGAACATGAGGCTGGCCCCGATGCGCCGCTGCCAGTCCACCATCAAGGGGGGGGAAGGCAAGCCTTCGTCCTGGAAATGGTGGACCGCAAACCGGTAGCGCTCCGGATCGATGCGCACGAGCACCGCTGCAAGGTCCTCGCTGCATCGAACACCGGGATTCCAGGTCGCAAACGCCAGTCCATCCGCCACGCTGTCCCACTTGAGGCCCTCATCGGAAGCGGCTGGTGCTACCAGGGGGAGGACGAGCAGCAGCATGATCGCGGCGCGGCTGATCAGCGTCCGACCCAGGCGCAAGACCGAACCGGTCTTGGCCATCAGGGCGTCGCAGCTTCCTCCCGGTCGCTCCCGGTCAGTTTGTCGGCCTGCGCGGTCGGCGTACATCGGAGACTCGGATCGGCACGCATGACGAGACGGACGAGCAGGATGCGTCGCGGGCTGGGCCAACGGGGACGAGTATAGAGAGGCCTCCCCGCCCGGTCAACGGCGCAGGCCTGCCGCTCTCCTCTCGCATCGATTACCGTGCCGCCGGCGCCGGGTCCGGAGGCGGCGGTTCGTTGATCGTGCCCCAGAACAGGCCCAGCTCCGTGACCGTTTTCCTGAACGCCCCGAACTCGACCGGTTTGACCACGTAGGCGTTGGCTCCGAAGGCGTAGCAGCGCAGAATGTCCTGTTCCTCGCGCGACGAGGTAAAGATGACGACCGGGATGCGCTTTAGCATGTCGTCCGATTTAATGGCGCGGAGCACCTCCAGCCCGTCGACCTTCGGCATTTTCAGATCCAGCATGATGACCGTCGGCTGGCCTTCCGGACGAGCGGCGTAGGGGCCCCGGCGATAGAGATAGTCCAAGACTTCCGAACCATCCCGGCAGAGGGTCACTTTCTCGGCGAGCCGCTGCTCTTCCATGGCGGCCAGGGCCAACTCGGCATCCTGGGGGTTGTCGTCGGCCAGCAGGATCGGTTTGTAGCTCACGGTCATGCCGCCATCTGAAGCGGAGCCCGATGGGTGGGCAGAGCGATGTAAAACGTGGCGCCCTTGTCGGGCTCCCCTTCCGCCCAGCTCCTGCCCCCGTGCCGGTGGACGATCCGTCGGACGTTGGCCAGGCCGATCCCCGTCCCCTCGAACTCATCGGCCCGGTGGAGCCGCTGAAAGACGCCGAACAGCTTGTCGCGATAAGCCATGTCGAACCCGACGCCGTTATCCTTCACGAAGAAGACGGTTTCCTGCGGAGAGGACGAGTCGGCTCCGATCTCGATCTTCGCCAACGGCCTCGTGCTCGTGAACTTCACGGCGTTGGCGATCAAATTGACGAAGATCTGCCGTAGCATGGAGGGGTCGCCCTGGACGACCGGCAGATCCTCGATCTGCCAGGCGACGGCGCGCCCCTGCAGGTCCGGTTGCAGGTGCTGGATCACCTCTTTCACCAGTTGGTTCATATCCACGTCGGTCGTCGTCATCTCGGCCCGTCCCATGCGCGAGAAGCTCAGGAGATCGTCGATCAACTGGCCCATCTGTTTGGCGGCCTGGGAAATGGTCGTGAGGTACCGGCGCGCTTTTTCGTTGAGGTCCTGCCCGGCGGCCTTCTCCAGCAAGGCGACGTAGCCGTCGATGTGGCGGAGCGGAGCCCTCAAGTCGTGCGACACGGAGTAGCTGAAGGCTTCCAATTCCTTGTTGGCCGCTTCCAGCAGTTCGCCCCGGTGCGCGAGTTCCCTGGCCACCCGCTCCCGCTCGGCAAGGTCGTGCCGGATGAGATAGTAGACCGACGACAGCAGCACGCATTGCAACAGCGTCCCGCCTCCGAGCAGCCAAATGTTCAGGCGGGTGCTGGCCGCCGAGTCATGGGCCCGACGTTCGATCGACTCGGTTTCTTCCCGGCTAATCTCCGACAGGATGAGCCGCACCCCTTCGAGTTCACGGTTGGCGTCCCGTCCGGACACCAGCGGACGCACCCCCTGATAGCCGTGTTTCTGGCGTTGGACGATGCCGGCCCGCTCGGCGTCGAGCACGCGCTTGATGCGGGTTTCCAGCAACCGGACCCGTTCCTGCTGCAAAGGGCTTTCGCTGACCGATTCCTGAAACGTCAGCACATAGGCCGGGGCCAATTCGATGGCGGCTTGGTGCGCATCCAGATAACTGTCGTCGCCCGTGACCAAGTAGCGGCGGGAGCTGCGTTCGGCTTCTTCCAGCAGGGCGAGCAGGTCGTCGAGGCCCTTGACGAGGCGATGGCTCCGGGCGTCATGTTTGGTGTTCGTGATGAGGATGGAGGTGTTGCGATAGACCAGGAGGCTGATGGCGCCGACGACGAGGAACACCAAGCCGAAGCCGAGCAGCATGAGGTGATGAATGGACCACTGTGCGAACGAATTGCGGTATGGGATGCGCATGGGTGCGTGGACCGGAACATGAGGACGCGCGCGCCTTTCCGGGGCATCGATCTGGAGGCTGGGACAGGGATCGCGTCGATGCGGCGCACCGGGCCGGCTGGATCCGGTCGGTCGGTATTCTAGCAGAGAGGGGGACGGGCCTTGACGGATTTCGCGTTTCGCGCAGCGGGTAAACGGGAGCGTGGCGGCGACGGCCTATGGAATGACAGGCACCAGGGCGAGAGGCGGAACGATCAACCGCCGGGCATTGCCGGCGGAGCCGCGTGGGCGATCGAGCCGGCAAGATTGGAAAACATGAGCGTGGCGGAGACGACCCAGTCGATCACCGGCTGCGGGTAGATTCCCAGCGCCAGCGTGCCGGCCAGGCCGATGTACAGCACCGCCTGCATCGACCCCGGCACCCGCAGCGGCGTCGGATCGGTCGGCTCGTTGATATACATCTTCTTGACGACGATCAAGTAGTAGTACATGGAGATGACGACATTGACCAGCCCGACGGCGATCAATGTGTAGAGGCCTTCCTTGATGGCCGCGACGAAAATATAGAGCTTGCCGATGAACCCGGCGAGCGGGGGAACTCCGGCCAGCGACAGCAGAAACAACAGCATGGCAAAGGCCAAGAGCGGCGAGCGGCGGTTCAGGCCGTTGTAATCTTCGATCTCGTCGCTGCCGATCAGATTGCCGACAGTAATGATGACGGCGAAGGCGCCCATATTGGCGAACAGATAGGTGAGCAGGTAGAACAGGATGGCGTCCTCCCCCATCTTGGTGCCGGCCGCCAAGCCGATCAGCACGTTTCCGATCTGCGCGATGCCGGAATAGGCCAGCAGCCGTTTGATGTTGCGTTGGGCGATCGCCACGATGTTGGCGTAGGTCATCGACAGGATGGAGACGGCGACCAATATCATGACCCAGGCCGGCTTCATCGTCGCCAGCGCGATGTAGAACATGCGCAGCAGAATGGCCAAGGCCGCGCCTTTCGGGGCGATCGAGAGGAAGGCCGTGACCGGCGTAGGCGCCCCTTGATACGTGTCCGGAATCCAGGCATGGAACGGGACGGCGCCGATCTTGAAGCCGAGCGCGGCAAAGATCAGCAGATAGCCCGCGATGAGCCCGGGCGTCGGCTCGGGTCCCATCATGTCGGAGAAGACGAGCTTGCCGGTCTCGCCGTACACGAGGCTGATCCCGTAGGCCAGCAACCCGGCGGCGAACACGCCCAGGATGAAGAATTTGATGCCGGATTCGTTGGAGGCCAGGTCGTCGCGCAGATAGGAGACCAGCACGTAGAAGCCGAAGGTCGAAAATTCCAGCGTGACGAACAGGGAGAGCAGGTCGTTGGCGGAGGCCATGAACATCATGCCCAGCGCCGACATGAGCAGCAAGAAGTAATACTCCCCGCGGAAAAAGCGGAATTTGCGGATGTATTCGATCGAGGCCAGCACCACCATGAGGGTGGCGGCCACGATGAAGATCTTGAAGAAGATCGCCATCCGGTCGAGCACGAACATGTTGCGAAACAGGGCTCCCGTCACGTGCGAGAGGTCCAGCCAGACCAGACAGGCGAGGGTGCTGACGAGCGACAGGACGCTCAACGAGGCGATGTGAATCTTCGGCAGCTTCGGCCAAGCGAAATCGACCGCCAGGATCGCGCAGACCCAGAGCGTCAGCACGATCTCCGGCAGCATCAGCAACAGGTCGGAGAGGGAGAGGGACAGCGAAAACGTCATGGCCGTCTGGCCTCCGGTCGTTGAGCGGCGGACCCAGCGGTGGAATCCGGGTGAGACGACGCCAGTTCGACGGTCCGGTCCGCCGCCGGCTCGGCGGCCGCCACAGGCACCACCTTGGAGATCCGCGCGACCAGCGGATCGACCCCCGCGCGGACCACGGAATAGAAGTGTCCGGGGAACAGGAAAAACCCGATGCTGCAGGCCATCATCAGGAAGAACGGCACCCGGTCCACGGCCGCGACGGCGTCGTGCGCGTGGCTATGGTGCTGGTCCATGGGGCCGTAGAAGACGGCGCGCATCATGCGGAAGAGATAGCCCATCGTCAGGACGATCCCGATCACGGCCACGATGACCTGTAACGGATACTTGTTCCAACTGCCGACGATGATCATGACTTCGGCGATGAAGTTCACCGTGCCCGGCATCCCGACGGAGGCCATGCAGGCGACGATCGTGCAGCCGGCGATGAAGGGCATGCGGTTGACCAGTCCTCCCAGCGACGGAATGTCCCTGGTGTGGGTTTGGTCATAGACCCAGCCGGCCATGGCGAAGAGCATGCTGGTGGCCAGCGCGTGGGCGAACATGTAGATGACCGCTCCGCTCAGGCTGATGTAGTCCAGCGCCGCCATGCCGAGGAACACGTAGCCCATGTGGCTGGAACTCGAGTAGCCGATGACGTACTTGGTGTCCTTGGCGTAGAACGCCACGAACCCGCCGTACAGCATGCTGAAGATGGACAGGACCGCGGCGATCGGCATCAGCTCACGGGTGGTCTCCGGCAGAATTTCGAAGGCCACGCGAATGATGGAGAAATGCCCGAGCTTCATGAGCACTCCGGCATGGAGCATGCTGGTCGCGGCGGGGGCGGCCGCGTGGCCGACCGGCGACCAGGAGTGCAGCGGCCAAATCGGCGCGATCGAGGCAAATCCGAAGAAGATCAGCAGCCAGATGATCGTCGCGACCGGTCCGCTGAAATGGGCCTGCTCCCGCAACACGAGAATGTCGAAGGTGTTGAGCCCGGAGAACTTGTAAATCAGCAGAATGCCCATCAGCGCCACGACGGCAAAGGCCGACAGGAACAGCACGAGCTTCATGGCGGCGTACTCTTTGCTGTTCGAGGCGAAGTTGAAGATGAACCCGATCGAATCGCGCTTCTTCAAGCCCTCCGGGTCGGTCATTTCGAGGTACTTCTTCGTGTGGCTTCCCCACATGCCCAGGAGCAGATACATGGGAATGACGGACATTTCGTAGAAGAAGTACAGGAAGAAGAGATCCAGCGACATGAAGACGCCGATCGTGGCGGCCGCGAGGATCAGGAGCCAGCTATAGAATTGCTTCACCCGGTCCTTGATGTGCCACGAGACGAAAATGCCGGCGAAGAGCAGGATGCAGGAGGCCAGCACCAGCGGGGTCCCGATGCCGTCCACGCCAAGATAGAACGCAATGCCCAGTTCACGCGACCATTCGTACCGTTGGACGAACTGAAAGCCGCCTTTGGCCGGATCGTAGGCGAAAAACATGTAGAACGAAGCTAGGAGGCTGATGCCGGCCGCGCAGGCCGCGATGCTGCGGATGAGGAGCGTCTGGCGCTCGGGAGTGAAAATCAGCGCGATGACGCCGAGAAACGGAGCGAACAGGATATAAAGGAGCGTGTAGTCGGCCATGACTTGTTTAATCCCGCATCGAGTGCCGGGTGGTATCGATCATCGTGACAGTGCCGCGGTCCAGGCGGTCGACGAGCGCCTGGACGGAGCCGTTCATCATGCGCAAGAAGGGCGATGGATACAGGCCGATCCAGATGATCATGATCGTCAGCGAGACGCTGATGACCAGCTCCCCCAACTTGAGATCAGGCACCGCCTGAGCCAGACCCTTGCCGAGCGGGCCCAGCATCGACCGTTCGTAATACCACAGAAAATAGGCCGCCCCGGTGATGACGCCGGTGACCGCGATGGCGCCGTACAGCCAATAGGCCTTGAAGGCGCCCATCAGGATTAGGAATTCGCCGACGAACCCGTTCGTCCCCGGCAACCCGATCGAGGCCAATCCAATGATCAGCAAAAAGGTCGCGAGCAGCGGGGCCTGTTTGGCGAGGCCGCCGAAGGACGACAGATGGGTGCTCTGCCTCCTGGAATACAGAAACCCCGCCACGAAGAAGAGTCCGGCCGTGCTGAAGCCGAGGTTGATCATCGTCAACAGGCTGCCTTGAATGCCCTGATAGTTCAGCGCAAAGGCCCCGACCGCCACGAACCCCAGGTGGCTGACGCTGCTGAAGGCCAGCAGCCGCCTGAAATCGGGCTGGATCAGCGCCACGACGGCGCCGTACACGATGCCGGACAGGGCCAGCACCATGATGATGGTGACGACGCTCTCATGTTTGGAGGCTTCGGGCAGCAACGGAAGGCTGAACCGGAGGAATCCGTACGTGCCCAGCTTGACCCCGGCCAGCATGACCGCCATGCCGATCGGGCCTTCGAGCAAGGCGTCCGGGAGCCAGGTATGGAACGGAAACAGCGGAGCCTTGAAAGCGAAGCCCAGGAACAACAGCCAGAAGATCAGAATCTGCTTGTTAACCGAGATCGGCGCCTGCAGGAGTTCGAGAAAATCAAATGAGTAGACCGGCTCGATGTGACTGCGCACCGCCCAACTGTGATAGTTGATGTCGAGCAGCGCGATCCCCACGAGCATGAAGACGCTGCCGAGAAGCGTGTAGAGCGTGAACTTCAACGCCGCATATTGACGCTCCGCGCCGCCGCCCCAGAGCTTGATCAGAAAATAGCTGGGAATCAGCATCAATTCCCAGAACACGAAAAAGACGAACAGATCCAGGCTGACGAACACGCCCATGGTCGTGGTTTCGAGGGCCAGCAGCGCCATCAGGTAGAGGCGGATCTTGTGTCGCACCTGATCCCACGAATAGATGATGACCAGCGTGGTCAGGAACGCCGTCACGCCCACGAACAGCACGCTGATGCCGTCCACCCCCAGGTGATAGCTGATGCCGAGCGGGGCGATCCATGCGACCCGTTCGACGAACTGCATGGCCGGCGAATCGGGCACGAAATGGACGAGCACGACGATGGCGAGCGCCAGTTCCAGCAGGGACACGCCGAGCCCCACGGCCTTGACCATCTCCTCGTCGTCCAGGAACCAGAGCACGAGCGCTCCCAGCAGCGGGACGGCCAAGAGACAGGACAGAATGGGGAAATTGAACGACAGCTCTTCCAGCATCAGATCGGCTCGCTTTCAGTCATCGAGAGGCCCGCCATGCGTCGGCTCTCTTACAACGCGCTCCACCAGATCCACACGAGATGGACGATCACAAACAACCCGGCCACGATGATGGCAGCATAGTGGTGCACCAGGCCGCTTTGCAGTTTCCGCCAGGAGCGAGCCATCAGATGGTTGGCGTACCCGACGATGTTGAGAAATCCGTAGATCACATACTTTTCGGTCCAGGTGCTGCCGGCCGCGGTCAATTCGGTCATGCGGCCGACGCCGCGGACGATCCCATCGATCACGGTCCGGTCGAACCAATCCCAGACCAATCCCATCCGTTTCATCGGCTCGACGAACAGGGCGTCATAGATCTCATCGACATACCACTTGTTCAACAGCGCGGCATAGAGCCGGGGCGAGCGGGCCGCCCAGGTGTCGGCCGTGCCCGGCTTCACCGTATAGAGGAAGTGGGCCAGCAGCCAGCCCAGTAGGGCGATCACCGTAGCCACGCCCATGAGCATGATCGTGAGCCCGGCGCCGGCCTCGTGCTCCCCCCCTCCCGTGCCCGCCACCGGGCTGAGAAAACGATGGAACCACCCGTGCTCCGGCGGGACACCGGGCAACCCGCCGACCAGGGACAAGGCGGCCAGGACGAACAGTGGTCCGAGCATGACCGGCGGCGATTCGTGGGCATGTTCCCAGGTGTGATGGTCCACGCGCGGTTCTCCGTAAAACGTCAGGTAGGTCAGGCGAAACATGTAGAACGATGTGAGCAAGGCCCCCAAGGCCGCCATCCCGTAGAGGATGTAATGATGATGGGTGAAGGCGTGGGCCATGATCTCGTCCTTGCTCCAGAATCCGGCGAAAGGGAACATTCCCGCGATCGCCAAGGTGCCGATGAGAAACACGCGGTGGGTCCAGGGAATCTTCGAATGCAGCCCTCCCATCTTGCGGATATCCTGCTCTCCGTGGAGGGCATGGATGACCGAGCCGGCTGAGAGAAACAGCAAGGCCTTGAAGAAGGCATGGGTCATCAGGTGAAAGATGGCGGCTGCATAGGCTCCGACGCCACAACCCAGGAACATGTACCCGAGCTGGCTTACGGTGGAATAGGCGAGCACGCGCTTGATGTCGGTCTGGACCAGGCCGATCGTGGCGGCGAAGAGGGCCGTCGAGCCGCCGATGATCCCCACGGTCGTCATTGCGGTCGGCGACATGTCGTAAAACACGTGGTTGCGCACGATCATGTAGACCCCCGCCGTGACCATGGTGGCGGCGTGAATGAGCGCACTCACCGGGGTGGGGCCTTCCATCGCGTCGGGCAGCCAGGTGTACAGGGGAATCTGCGCGGACTTGCCGACCGCGCCGATCAAGAGGCAAAGGGCAATGGCCGTTGCCATTTCCGGCGAGATCTGGCCGGCCTGGGCCAACACCGTGGTGTAATCCAGCGACTTGAAATTCACGAAGATGAGGAAGATGGCCAGCAAAAAGCCCGCGTCGCCGATCCGATTGACCACGAAGGCCTTGGTGGCCGCCTTGGCGGCCGAAACCTTCTCATAGTAGTAGCCGATCAACAGGTAGGAGCAGAGCCCCACGCCTTCCCATCCGATGAACAGCACCACGTAGTTGTTCCCCATCACGAGGAGCAACATGGAGACCATGAACAGGTTCATGTAGGTGAAGAAGCGCGTGAACCCGTCCTCCCCGTGCATGTAGCCGACCGAATAGAGGTGGATCAGAAAGCCCACCCCGGTCACGACGAGCAGCATGATGCAGGTCAGGGGATCGATCAGATAGGCCAGATTGATGTTGAGGTCCCCGCCGAAGATCCACTGGTAGGCGACCACGTCGCGAGAACCGCCGGTGCCCAACACGTCCGCGAAGACGGCGACAGCGCAGAGGAACGACAGGAACACGGAGCCGCAGGCCAGCCGTGCGGCCATATGGTGCGAGTACCGGCTGCCAAGCAGGCCGTTGGCGATTGCTGCCAGCAGGGGGAAGATGGGAATCAGCAGAACTAGCCAGTCGAACATGTCACCACTTCAACAGATTCATCTCGTCCACGTTGGTCGAGATTTTTCCCCGGAACACGACGATGATGATCGCCAGGCCGATGGCGGCTTCTCCGGCCGCGATGGCGATGACGAACAGCGCGACGAGCTGGCCCGCCATGGATTCCAGATAATGCGAAAACGCCACGAGGTTGATATTGGCCGCGTTCAGCATGATCTCGACGGACATCAGGACGATGATGAAATTCCGCCGGATCAACACGCCGAGGACGCCGGTCATGAACAGGATCGTGCTGACGGTCACGTAGGCGGACAGGGGAATCATGATTGTTCCATCAGATCACGACGATGAGTTGCCTTCGGCATGGCCAAGCGATGTCCTCAGGTGGACGAGACCTTGAGCCCGACGATCCCGGCGATGATGAACAGGAGGCTGAGCATCCGCCACGTATCCCGCGACTCTCCGAAGAGCAGCATGCCCAGCGTCGCGGTTCCGGCCGCGCCGATGCCGGTCCAGACGGCGTAGCCGGTTCCGATGGGAATCGTCTTGAGCGCCAGCGCCAGCAACCAAATGCTCAGGGCCATGGACACCCCGAACAACGCGCTGGGCCACAGCCTCGTGAACCCCTCCGTGTATTTCAGCGAGACCGCCCACCCGACCTCGAACAATCCCGCCACAATCAGATAGAACCACGCCATCTCCCTCTCCATCTCATGGACGATCCTGGCTCTCCGGCTTGGCATCCGTCGGTGTTTTCGCCAGCACGATGGCTCCGACGATCGCGGCCGTGAGGAACAGACCGATAATCTCGAACTGCAAGATGTGGTCGCTGAACATCTTGAGGCCGATCGCGACGGTATTGCCGGTCTTCAGCGTGAGATCGGTCGGCGCATCGCCCTTCGCCCCGCTGAAGGGGGTGCGAAACAAAATAAACAGGAGGTAGAGGCTGCCCAGGACCGCCGGCGCCAACAGGTACGGGTAATGGGCATGGAAATACCGCTCTTCGGTCTTCAGGTTCAGGAGCATCAGCACGAACAGATAGAGCACGAGGATCGCGCCGGCGTAGACGATCACCTGCACCGCCCAGAGGAATTCCGCGTTCAACAGAATGAACAGGCCGGAGACGTGCAACAGCAGGGCCAACAGGGCCAGGCCGCAATGGACGGGGTTCTTCAGGGCGACCGTCAACACGCCGGCCACAATGGCCACCAGCGAGAAATAGGCAAAGAACACCGCGATCATCGTCTTCTAGGTTCCTTCGACAGGCCGGTGCACGGTCGCTTACGTGAGGTGCTTCGGCGGCGGCTGCGTCCCCTTCGCCACGGACTGGGGAAAGTAATATCGGTACTCGCGGCTCGAGTCGCTGTTTTTTTCCTGGCCGTGGGCGTAGAGATATTTCTTGCCGTCTTCCAGGAACTTTTCACCGATCTCGTACAGCCGCTTTTTATCGAACAAGAGCGTCCGTTTATCGTGGGTGGAAAACTCGTAGAGCTTGGTCATGGCGAGGGCGTTGACGGGGCAGGCTTCGACGCAATATCCGCAAAAGACGCACTTCGTGATGTCGATGTAAAACTCGCTGGCGTACCGCTGGAGCGGCAGGGACTTGTCTTCCGCGCTGACCACCTTGATGCAGCGCGAGGGACAGGCGGCTTCGCAGAGGTCGCATCCCACGCACCGCTCCTTGCCGTCGTCGTACCGCAACAGGGCGAGCGCGCCCCGGTGGGTGTCAGGAATCTGACGCTGCTCGCGCGGATATTGAAAGGTGATCGGCCGGTGAAACATGTGCTTGAAGGTCACCTTCATGGCGTCCCAGATTTCGTCGAACAGGATCGCGTGGAGGATCTTCTTGGTCACACTGGCGACTTTCATCATCGTGCTCTTTGGGCCGGCGTCCCGACTTAGGCCTTCTCCACAAATACCGGCGTCAATTTGAACGTTGGGACCTTCGTGACCGGATCGATCTCGACCGCCATGAGGTCCTTCACAGGCGGCTCGTTGAAATGCTCCGGGAAGAAACAGGCGCCTGGCAGGACGGTCGTATTCGGCTGCACGGCCATGACCAGCGAGCCCTTCGCCGAGGTGACTCGGACCGTGCCCCCTTCCGCCAACCCCAGCCGCGACAGGTCTTCCAGGCTCATATGGAGGCGGCCGTTGTTCGGCGCGATGTTGATCAAGCCGGATGCTTGCGTCGAGAGTTTGCCCGAGTGGTACAGCAACTGTCCCATGATCAACCGATAGGGCTTGTCCGGCGATGGCTCGGTTCCCGGCTGGGCATAGCGCGAAGAAACCTGGACCGCATAGCCATTGGAGAAGTAGGCGTCGGGCGAGACCATGGGTTTCTTCGCTTGGCCGAGATTATAGTAGCCGGGCAAGAGCTTCATGATCTCGTTCTGAATATCTTGCGAGGATTCGTAGTCCCACTGATGGCCGAGCCCGCTTGCGAGCGCGGTCATGATGTGCCAGTCCGGCAGGCTTTCTCCGAGGGGGTCAAGCGTCTGGCGGATCCGCTGGACCTGTCCCTCTTGATTGGTCACCGTCCCGTCCTTTTCGGCGAAGGTGCAGGCCGGCAAGACAAAATGGGCCAGTTTGCCGGTCTCGGTCAAAAACGGATCCTGGCAGATCAGGAGATCGAGCTTCTCAAGGGCGGCCCGCACATCGGCGGAGGCCGGCAATGTCTCAAGCGGGTTTTCGCCCACGAGATAGAGCGCCTTGATCTGCCCGGTTCGGCAACGGTCGAGGATCTCCATCAAGCTTGCGCCAGACCCGGCCGCCGGTAAGGTCGCCGGCTGCGGCTCCGACCCCCAGGCCTTGGCGAATCTGGCCCGAGCGGCTTCATCGGAGAATGGGGCCTGGCCCGGGAGGAATTCCGGCGCCACGCCCATATCGACGGCTCCCTGTTCGTTGGCCTCTTCGACCACCGTGTTGAGGCCGCATCCCGGCCGTCCCAACTTCCCCGTGATCCAGAGGAAATCGATCAAGGTGAGCAGGGTCCGATAGCCGCCGCTCCGCCGCACGATGCCTTCGCCGGCGATGACCAGGGCGCGGGGGGCTTCGGCGAACAGGGTGGCGGCTTCGACGATCTGTTCGATCGAGGCGCCGGTTTGGGTTGCGATCCGCTCCAACGAGAGGCCGGCAACCGCCTGTTTGAGCGCGGCCAGGGCCTGCGGGTGTTTCCCTGTGGCCTCCTGGTCGATCAGATCCTGATCCAGGGCCGCCTTGACCAATCCTTGTACGAAGAGCCCTTCCGTACCCGGCTTGACCAACGTGGGGTGCGAGGCCAGCTTGGCGATGTTCGTGTTGAAGGAATCGACGACGATGACCTGGGCCTTGTACACCCGAATCGCTTCCTTGACCCGCAGGCTCGCGACGGGATTGGTTTCGGTGATGTTGGAGCCGACCAAGAGAATGGCTTTTGCCTTGGTGATGTCGGCCGAATCGTTGGTCATCCGTCCGACCCCCAGGGCCTGCCGCGCCGCATGGACGAAATTCAGGTGGCCGTATCTCGCGCTGCTGTCGATCTGGTTGGTTCCCAGCGCCACGCGCATGAGCTTTTGGAACAGGTACAATTCCTCGTTGGTGCAGCGCGCAGTGATGAGTCCCGCGATCGCCTGCGGTCCGTGGGCGCTCTTGACGGCCTCGATGCGTTCGATGAGCTGGTGCATGGTATCCAGCCAGGGCGCCGATATCAGCTCGCCCTCGCGGCGGACGAGCGGTTGCGTCAGGCGCGTCTTGCTGTCGATGAACTGGAACCCGAACCGGCCGCGAACACAGAGGCCGCCATGTCCCTTCGCCGTCTCGGTGCGGTCGCCCCATTTGTTCTTCCAGGACAGATGAGAAGTGACCCGCACCACCTGGGTGTCTTTGGTCTCCACATACATCTGGCAGCCGTCGCCGCAGTAGTTGCAGGTGGTCAGGGTCTTCTTCATCTGCCAGGGCTTGTACTGGTACTTCGAGTACTTGTTGGTGATGGCGCCCACGGGACAGACGGCCAAACAGTCGCCGCAAAATTCGCATTGCAGCGGCTGGTCCCCCTTGGCCACCACCTGGTTGAAGCCGCCCTTCTTCATGAACTGCAAGGCGTCGATCATTTGCACGTCCTTGCAGATGTTGATGCACTCGCCGCAGGCGATGCAGCGATTCATGTTGAAGTCCAGCACCAGGCTGCGCGTATCTTCGGGGATGAGTTTCTGTTTGGCGCTGGCCAGGTTCGTGACCCCGTGCAGGAAGGCCATGTCCTGGAGTTCGCAATGGCCGTCGGCGTCGCACACGGGACAGTCGAGCGGATGCACGGAGAGGTGTTTCTCCACCGCCTTCTTGCGGGCGAGGAATAGATCCTCCCCCTCTGTCCGGATGACCATCCCGGCGGTCGCCTTGGCGGTGCAGGACCGAACCGGCGCCTTCTTGCCTTCCTGCATGACCAGGCACATGCCGCAGGATCCGAACGGATCGAACGTGTAGTGGTAGCACATGGCCGGAATGATCTTGCCCGTGCTCGCGATCACGTCGTACAGCGAGACGCCGTCCTTGGCCGTGACCGTCTGGCCATCGATGGACAATTCGATGGTCGTCGCTTCCGTGTCAGGACTAGTGGTTGGTTTCAGTGCCATGGTACTTGCAATCGTCAACCGTTCTGCGTCATCCGTCAATCGGTTCGGAGAGCAACCGCCGCCATGGCGCGATTGACGCGTGACGGTTGACGCCTTTTATTTATCGGTCGCACTCCCCCATCACGATGTCATAGGTGCCGAAGATCGTGACCGCGTCGGCGATCATGTACCCCTTGGCCATGAAATCAAAGGCGCCCATATGAATGAAGGAAGGCGAACGGATTTTCAACCGGTACGGTTTCCCGCCGCCCGTGCTCACGATATAGAACCCGAGTTCGCCCTTGTGGGCCTCGGTGCCGCAGTAGATTTCGCCCGGCGGCGCATTGAACCCCTGGGAGAACAATTTGAACTGCTGAATCATCGATTCCAAGTTGGTAAAGACCCGTTCTTTCGGCGGCAGCGTCACGCTGGGGACATCCGCCATGACCGGACCCTCAGCCGGGATCTGCTCCAGGCACTGGCGGATGATCTTGACGCTCTCGTGCATTTCCAAGACTCGAATCCAATACCGGTCATAGGTGTCGCCGTTCTTGCCGACCGGCACGCTGAACTCGCAGCGAGGATAGGCGCCGTAGGATTCGTACTTCCGCAGGTCGTAATCCACTCCGGAGCCGCGCAAGGTCGGGCCGCTCAACCCGAAATTGACGGCATCTTCAGCCGAGATGACGGCCACGCCCTTGGTCCGGGCCAGCCAGATGCGGTTCTTTTCGAGGAATACGACGTATTCCTCGATTTTCGGCGGAAAGTAATCGAGGAACTTGCGGATCTTCTCGAAGAGGGCCGGCGTGAAATCCCGCTCGACCCCGCCGATGCGGTACCAACTCGTGGTCAGCCGGGCTCCGCACAGCTCGTCGAACCAATCCAGCAGAATCTCCCGATCCCGAAACGTATAGAAAAAGACCGTCATGGCCCCGATGTCGAGCGCCTGCGTGCCCAGCCAGAAGAGGTGGCCGATGATGCGCTGGACCTCGGCGACGATCGTTCGCAGATACTCCGCCCGTTCCGGGACGGTGATGTTGACCAGCTTCTCGACCGCCCGGCAATAGGCGTAGTTGTTGTACATGGCGCAGACGTAGTCCAGCCGGTCCGTGTGCGGAATGAACTGGTGGTAGGTGCCCTCCTCCGCCAGCTTTTCGACTCCGCGGTGCAGGTAGCCCATGACCGGGATGGACTTGACGATCCGCTCGCCTTCCAGCTCGAGAATCACCTTCAACACGCCGTGCGTGCTGGGGTGCTGCGGCCCCATGTTCAGCAGCAATTCTTCCGTGCGCAACGTCGGGAGGGTCTCGCTCTCCGGATGTTGCGGGTCGACCTTGTAGACGGTCGTGCGTTGGTCTTCGAAGGGTCGGGACGCCATGCCGTGCCTTTAGGACATCGGTTCGTTCAAGAAATCGAAGGTGTCGCGCCATCCCTTGCCGCGAAGCGGAAAATCCTTCCGGAGCGGGTACCCCTCCGTATATTCATCGGGCATCAAAATGCGGCGCAAATCGGGATGATTCCGAAAACGGATACCCATCATGTCGAAGACTTCCCGCTCCATGAAGTCGGCGCCTTTCCAAATGTCGCAGAGGGAATCCACGACACAGTCCGACTCGCGGACCCGTGTTTTGAGCCGAATGCGATGGCGTTTCCTGATGGAGTAGAACTCATAGACGACTTCGAACCGCTCCTCATCTTCGGGCCAATCGACGGAGCTGACGTGCACGATATAATCAAAATCCAATGCGGGGTCGTCGTGAAGCAGCCGCGCCACGCGGTGCAGCGCGTCCGGTGTGACCGTCACAGCCAGGTCGCCCCGCCATTCGACCGCCTTCACGAAACCTTCCGGGAAGGCGTCCTTGATCCGGCGGGCCATGGGATGCAGGGAGTCGGCGGTCATGTCACGCTTTCAGGTGCTGCTTCACCTGCTCCGGCTGCTTGACGAAGACTCGTTTCTGCATGATGCGCTCTTGCAGCTTGAGAATCCCGTCGAAGAGCGCCTCCGGCGTCGGAGGGCACCCGGGGACATAGATATCGACCGGGACGAATCGGTCGACCCCCTGCACGACGCTGTAACTGTCGTAAATGTTGCCCGAGGTAGCACAGGACCCCATCGCGATGACGTATTTGGGCTCGGGCATCTGGTCGTAAATTTTCCTGATCACCGGCGCCATCCGCCGGCATACGGTCCCGGCGACGATCATGAGGTCCGATTGGCGCGGCGAGGCGCGAAAGACGCCCGCGCCGTACCGGTCCATATCGTAGCGGGACGAGACGGCGGCGATCATTTCTATCGCGCAGCAGGCCAGACCGAAGGTCATCGGCCACAACGAACCCTTGCGGGCCCAGTTCACCGCCTTCTCGACGGTGGTCGTGATCACGTCCGCCTGACCGTCTTTGTCGTGACGCCCGATTTGGATCAAGCCCATGGTGACACCTATAGGACGTTCAATCCCCTATACCCGTCCGGTCAATCCCACTCCAAGGCGCCTTTTCGCCAGGCATAGACATAGGCGATGACGAACAGGCCGATGAAAATGATCATTTCAAGGAGCCCGATCAAGCCGATCTTGTCGAACACGACGGCCCAGGGATACAGAAAGATGATCTCGATATCGAAGATGACGAACAGCATCGCAAAAATGTAGTACCGGACCGGGAACGGCATGCGCGCATCTGAAAAGGGCTCCGATCCACATTCATAGGTGCTCAGTTTTTCCGGTTCCGGGTACTTGGGTTGAACGAGATAGCTCACGATCAATGTGACGACCCCAAACGCCAGCGCGACGAAAATGAACAGCAGGATGGGGAAGTAACTGTTGAGATATTCGAGGAGCAGCTCGGTTCCGGCCATTGCGGTCCCCTACGTGGGCATTCGGGGAAGAAAAAACGAGCGGCAATCTTAGTCACCGGCAGAAAGCAATAGCAAGCGCACAAAGGACCTACCGGGGCCCCACCCCGAAAGTCCTAAACGCCGGCCCTCGGACTCCTTCCACTGCTTCGACCTCTTCCCGGCGAGGCTGCCCGGTCTATCACAGAAAGAAGGTGAAACATCAGAATTGGCCAGCCGCAGACGGAACCGTCCATCCCTTCCTCAAACTGAAAAACGCAGTCAAGTAGTGGCGGCGGCTATTCCAGCCCAAGGATCATCCCGCCCTGAGACGGCCGACATATGAGGGTCAGGTGCGGTCGGTCTTCATGTTGGAGGCGGGCATGCGGAGCCCCGACGATATGGCGTCCGACCCGGGCTCCCATTCGGCTTTCAACGGCGGGACAGCCCTTCCCTTCTTACGACGCGGGATCTGCGTCTCGATTCGTCCTGGCTTTGTCTGACGGACGCGCGGCGCAGCGCCGGGTTGTTCAGCCATGGCTGTTCCCCGTAAACTGACAGGTGCGAGGCCTGTCATCACGATCTCTCCTCGGTCCACCGATGTTCCAAGGTTTGCCGGGATCGCTTGACAGCACTTCGCGATCTGCTAAGGTTGCCACGTCGGACCAATCATGAGATCCCATCTCGTACCAGCCTCCGGTTTCTTCCTCACCCTCTTGGTTCTTGCTCACCTGCCGGCGACCCAGGCGATGGGTGGATACACCGTCGATCCGGCTGTCGAAAGCGTGGTCCGCGGAGACCAGCATTGGGCCTTTCCCGCCGGCTATATCCGCCTGAGCATGCCATCCGAAGGCGTGGTCAATCAAGTCACCGGGGACAGCCAGGTGGCGGGAAGCCGGATGCTGGTGGGCGGGACCCAACGGCTCTACCTGAAGATCAAGCCCGGGAGCGAGACCGCGGTCGGTGATCTCCTGACGGTCTATCGCAAACAGCATAAGGTCTTTCATCCCGCCACTCGACAATACCTGGGGGAACTCATCCATCAATTTGGTGTCGTCAAAGTTGTCGCAATAGAAGGGCAATTCGCTCATGGGCAGTTGGTGGCCTCATTTGCGCCGATTGGACCGGGCGATATGTTGACCCGGTTCGTTCCCCCGACTGTTGAGAGCCGATCTGAGTCCGGTCGAGCGGCAGCCGATGTCCATGGGATCATCGTTGATTTCCCCGCCAACCGTATGCTCGTCGGGCAAATGCAGGTGGTGTATTTGGACATTGGGCGAAACGACGGCCTGCAGGTGGGCGATTATTTTGAAATCTATCGGGTGGGAGGGGGCTTGCCTCGTCGGGTCATCGGAGAGGTCAAGGTTCTGTCCTTGGAAGATTCCACCTCGACCGTCCTAGTCACCAAGGCGATCGCTCCCTTGCTGATCGGAGATCGAGTGGGAATGCGTACCGCGACCACCCCGATCCCGGTGGTTGAAGTGCCGGAGGAGAGCCCTTCGAACAAGAGCGATGTCCAACAATTGGCCAGGAAAATCGATGACCTGACTCGTGCGAGCGGTGGTCGGGCCGGCATGCAGGTGGAACAGACCGGCAACACGGTCGTTCTCAGCGTGAACGACCTGGCTGACCGATTGTATTTCGAGTCCGGTGAGGCCGCGATCAAACCGGATTTCCAGCCGATTCTGAAGCAGATGGGAGACATTCTCCGGCAGGAGGGAGCCGACACGAAGATCCGGATCGAAGGCCATGCCGACAGTATGGAAATCGGGCCGTCACTGAGAAGCAAATATCCAACGAACCTGGAGTTATCCAAGGCCCGCGCGATAAACGTGGCCCGGTACCTCGTAGAGGAAGCCGGAATTGCGCCGGAGCGGCTTTCGTCCGTCGGGCATGGAGCGTCTCGGCCGGTCGCCACCAATGCCACCGATCAGGGACGACGAAAGAATCGCCGCGTCGAGGTCGTCCTCTACACGCCATCCAGGCCTCCGGACGCACCGCAGGCTCCTCAGACCTCCCCTCAGGGCGAGTCGGGGGGAAATTTCACTCAGGTCCAAAGCCCCGCGCCAACCATTCCCAATGGCCTTTCTCCTGAACCGGCCGTAGGTAGTACGCTGTCGCCGAGTCCGGTTGCGGCCGCGCCGGTCGAGAGTCAACCGGCCCAAGGTTCTGGATCTTTGGTAGATCAATCTTCGGACGGCGCGGAGCCGGCAGGTTCTGAATCGGCTCCGGACACGGTTCCCCTGGATCGATCGGAGCCGGCGGAGCCGCAGTCCGCCGACGCTGCTCCCGCCCCCGCTCCGTAGGAATCGCCGGTTCTCTTCCTCCGCGTAAAATTGTCCCCCTGGATCGCGGCTGCTAGAATGCGGCGCGTGGGAACCGATCGGTTCGAGCCAAGCACCTGCGCCCAATCCGAGTTCCCGCCACGATTTGCCGAAGTGGTCGTGCCTCGCCGCCTGCATCGGTCCTTTACCTACTCCATCCCGGCCTCGCTTCAGTCGGTGGTTCGAGTGGGCACCACTGTCACCGTTCCCTTTGGGTCCACGACCGTTAGCGGCATCATCGTAGACCTCGCCGTGCATCCCCGGATTCCACGCCCCCCCAAAGGATGGCGGGCGATTCTTGCCGTCGGCCATCGAGAAGACGATGCGCTCGACCCTCAATTGTTGAGCCTCGCCCGATGGGCGGCTGAGTATTATCTGGCCCCGTTGGGGCAATGTCTGCCGTTGCTCCTGCCGCCGAGATCCTTGCAGCCACCACAGATGAAATTTGTGCTCGCACTCGAGGGAAGGACGGGCCCCGGAGGCCACGTCTCGCTCAATGGGTTGGAAACGGAGGTCCTCGCGCGATTGAAAAAGTCGAAGCGTGGCCGGACTCTGTCGATGCTCAAACGAAGCCTGCCATATCTGACACAGGATACGCTGCTGTCGCTGCTGAATCGCGGACTCGTGAAGGCCGTCGCGACTGACCCTGTAAACCAGAGTATGACTCAGGCCCTCGGCGAGACCAAGCCGGGAGTTCAGCTTGCCTGGCAGGGGAAGGCCGGTAAACCAGTTGCGGCTGCGCCGGAGCCCCTCTTGCGCGATATCCAGGAATCGGTGATCCGGCGATGCCGGATGCCGATCTTGGTCGAGGCGGAAGAGCAAGTACGGACACTAGTGATGGTCGCGGCCGCCCGCATGGTCTTGGAAACCAATCGACGATGTCTGTTTATCACTCCGGAGATCCGGCGGGCTTGCGCGATCGGTGATACGCTCGCGGCACACTGGGGGGCTCGGGTGGCCCTGCTGCATAGCGGGCTCTCACCAGCCGCGCGTGTCAGCACCTGGCAGCGCATCCGGAGCGGGAGAGCCGATGTGGTGATCGGGACCAGATCGGCCGTGTTCGCGCCCTTGCTGAATCTGGGCCTGATCGGTGTCGAGGAGGAGGAAAGTCCCTCCTACAAGGAGGAGCGGGAACCCCACTACCATGCGAGGGAGGTCGCCTGGCACCGGTGCGAGCAGGAGCAGGCCGTCCTCCTGCTGGCCAGCGGCCATGCCTCTCTGGAAACGCAAGAAAAGGTCAGGTTGAAGGGCTCTCTCTGGTCCCTTCCAGCCGAGCCATCGAACGTTCCGATCGAGGTGGTCGATCTTGCGCAAAGCCCGTTCGGCTCCGTCCTGTCTGGTGCCCTGCTTGAAGGCATGCGCCGGACCCTGGATGCGGGGCAGAGAGTGGTGCTGTATGTGAACCGGCGGGGCTATGCCCCGTCGCTGACCTGCGGAGCTTGCGGCAACGCGCCGAGCTGCACACGTTGTTCCGTGCCGCTCATGTTCTCCCGCCAGGACCGCCTCCTGACCTGCCGGTATTGCGGCGGTCGGACTGCGGCTCCGGACCGTTGCCTGGTCTGTTCCGGCACCGAATTTCGATTGATCGGCTTCGGCACTGAGCGGCTGGAAGAAGAAGTTCGCAGCCAATTTCCGTCCGCCCGTATCCTGCGCCGAGATCGAGACGAGGTGGGCTCACGATCAAAGGGCATGCCATCGTGGGAGGCTATGGGGACCCGCTCGTGGGATATCCTGATCGGCACGAGACTGGTCCTGCATGAGCCTGCCGCCCAAGGCTCTGTCCTATTGGGACTCCCCTTGGCCGACGCAGGACTCCATGTGCCGGATTTTCGGGCGGCCGAGCGAACCTATCACAGTCTGTTGGATGCCATGGCCTTGGTCGAGGGCCAGACCGGCGCTCGAGCCATCCTCCAGACCTTCCTGCCCCACCATCACGTCATCCGAGCGATTGCCGAAGGCCGTCGGGACCTGTTCACGAATGCGGAACTGGAGCTGCGGAAGGCGCTGGGCTATCCGCCGTTTGCCAGTCTGATCGTGCTGCAGGTGTCAGGAGGAGACGAACCGGCCGTTCACCGAGCCATAGAGCAATGGGCTACGTTGTTTCGGAAAGAGGTGGGCCTGCGGGAAGAGCCGGGCTCCGGGCACGCTGCCCGATCCGGGTCCCGGGTGAGGCTCCCGATTGACGTGTTGGGTCCGGTGCCGGCCCCTGTCGCGCGGCTGCGGGGCCAATACCGATGGCGCCTGCTGGTCAAGACGACGGAGGGGGCGGAGGCTCGGGAACTGGTGCGCAGGACGCTCGAGGATCTCTCCCGTCTGGTGAGACGCAGGACCCTCAAGTTCGAGGTGGATGTGGACCCCGTGGACCTGGGCTAACGGGTCGGATGGGGTCAGGCGCGCCGCCCTTTCTGCGATCGGCGACGCCGTCCAGGGGGAGCACTGCTAGTAGCGTCCCCCACCCGTTGGGGCGATGCTTGAGCGGTTCCTTCCGGTATCCTGGTACGTTTGAACAGGCCATAGGCGAACGTGAACCAGAAGATCGACGAGAACAGCCCGAAGAGGATGGCGGTCAGCATGTCCTGCATCTGTTGTTCGGTCGGGTCCATGCCGGCCAGCTTGATCCGGACCATCATGGAAATGGGCCAGGCCAGGCTCTCCGCGCCGAAGAGGAGGGTCGTCCAGGCCCAGATGGCCGTGTTGTTGGAGCAGAGCCAGCCGAGCGCGCCGGCGATGAGCCCATAGACGGCGACGGCGGCGGGCGGGGACAGCTCGCCCACGGCGATCCACAGGCCCGTTGTGAGGACGAGACTTCCAAGGAGAGCGTTGAGATAACGAATCCACATGGCCATCGAGTGTCTGGCTGAACGAGATCGGCGACTTGGCAGTCTCCTCGGTCAGGAGCGGGAAGTCAACTGAGACGCCCCAATGACCACTTGGTCAAAGGTTCGGGGATGGCGCAGCAGGAGGAAGAAACCCCCCTTGGATGGAATGGGGGAGATTGCGTGGGCGACGGCGGTCAGTGAACCAATTCGGACTCGGCCGCCTCGACGAGGGCCGCGAGATCAAATGGTTTCTGGAGCGTGCGCCTGGCTCCCAACATGCGGGCGACCTCCAGGAAGTTCAGGACGCCGATCATGTCGCTTCCGCCGGTAATGGCGATGACCTTGACCGCGGGGAATTCGCGCCGAAGCTGGATGATGCTTTCGAGTCCATCCTGGTCCGGCATCAGGATGTCCATGATGACCAAGTCGAAGGGCTGTTGGCGGTAGCAAGCAAGCGCCTCCTTGCCGTCGGCCGCCTCCTGCACCTGAAAGCCGGCTCGCTCCAGCGCGGCGCGCATGAGGGTCCTGATCTGATCTTCATCATCGACAATCAGCACGGATGCCATGGTCGTACTTGCCTGTTGGTGAAAACTCCAGGCCCCTCGTCGGCCTCCATAGGTTCCCTCATCCCGTCTTCGAGTGCAAGCGCTTCGCGATTCTCTTCCGCCTCTTCCGTTGTGCGAACGCCGCAAGGCGCCAATCCCAGCTCAATTCGGTCGCCCTCATTTGGATGAACTTCGAACCGGCATATGAGGATTGGGACGGCTGGATAGTTCGAACGGAGATGGGGATGGTGCCGAAGGCGGGACTTGAACCCGCACGGCTTGCGCCACACGCCCCTCAAACGTGCGTGTCTGCCATTCCACCACTTCGGCAACCGGAGAAGTGTGAGGCGCATTATAGAAGTGGGCCAAAATTCTTGTCAATCAACCGATCGTCCGGCTAGAATCACGGCACACACGTGGAATCGACTCCTCGCTGGTTGTCCCGTGCTCCATCTCGAGGCTCACATGTCCAGGTCGAGCAGCCCCCATCAGGCAGACCGTCGATCCGCGCCCACTGTCGGGGCCTTTTTCGATGTCGATAACACCCTGCTCCCCGGCGAGGCCAGCGAGGTGCGATTTTTTCGCTATCTCTGGCAGCGGGGTGTTGTGGGCCTTCGGGAGGCAGTCGAGAGCCTGTGGTGTCTGTTGCGTCATGTCCCGCCGGTGTCGTTCCAGCCGCTCCGGCTGAAGAAGCTGTATTTGGCCGGCAAGCGGCCGGCGGAGATCGAGCCGCTTGCGGAGGCCTTTTGTCGGACGCATCTCATTCCAAGGCTCTCGGCCGAGGCGATGGATCAGGTGGATCGCCACCGCCGAGCCGGGCATCGTCTGGTCCTGGTCACCGGCTCGCTGGAGTGTCTGATCAAACCCATGGCGGACTTTTTACGGGTGGAGACCGTGATTGCCGCGCGCCTTGAAGAAGGGTTATCGGGCTACACAGGCCGGTTGCTGCCACCCCTCCCCTACGCGGATGGCAAACGCGCGCTCATCGAAGCGCATGCCAAGGAGCATGGAGTCGATCTGAGCGCCAGCTATGCTTACGGGGATAGTCCGGGAGACGTCGAGCTGCTGGAAGTGGTGGGGCATCCCACCGTGGTCAATCCGATCCGAGGCATGGCCCGCATTGCGAAGCACCGGGGCTGGCCGGTGAACCGCTGGGCCTCGTGAGGGATGCCGGCCACCGGTTGGCGATGCGCTGTTGGTGCCGATATGCGCGTCACGGAAATTTTTCACAGCATTCAGGGCGAGTCGACGTTCATGGGGCGCCCCTGTGTCTTTGTCCGCCTCACCGGCTGCGCGTTGCGTTGCACCTGGTGCGACACTGAGTACAGTTTCTACGGGGGGACGGAAATGGGCCTGGAACAGGTGCTGGCCGAGGTGGCCGGTTATGGGTGTCCGCTGGTGGAGGTGACCGGCGGAGAGCCGCTGCATCAGCCGGATGCATTCCGGCTCCTCTCGCGGCTTTGTGACGCGGGCTATGAGGTGCTGTTGGAGACCAGCGGGGCCGTCGATATCGGTCCCGTCGATCGGAGGACCCATATCATCATGGATGTGAAATGTCCGGGGAGCGGAATGACCGATCGGATGTACTGGCCCAATCTCGACAAGCTGTCCGTCAAAGACGAGGCCAAGTTCGTCCTGCAGGATCGGGCGGATTATGAATGGGCTCGCGATGTCGTGGCGCAGCACGCCCTCGCCGATCGCTGCGCGGTCCTGTTCAGTCCCGTGTTCGGGAAGCTGGACCTCCAGTCGCTGGCGGAGTGGATGCTGGCCGATCGCCTGCCGGTTCGGTTCCAGGCGCAATTGCATAAGTTTATTTGGTCGCCGGATCGGCGCGGTGTATAACGGGCGTGATGATGATGTGATGGTTGAGAGAGAAAGGGGACGTAGCGGATGAACCGGTTACAGGTTGAGGCGAAGCAGGGGCGGCTTGAGCAGGAAAGTACAGAGGTCGCCGTCATCCCACATTTCGAGGGAGAGACCGGCTTGAAAGCGGAAACAGCCTCGTTCGACAAGGCCCTTGGCGGCACCTTGCTCGACGTCGTCAAGAGCGGGGAGTTCGAGGGAAAAATCGGCGAAACCTTGGTCGTCCATACCCAGGGCAAGATTCCGGCCAAACGCCTACTTCTCGTGGGACTGGGAAAACGGAAAGAGTTTCATCTGGATGCCTTGCGCCAGGCGTTCGGCTATGCGGTCAAGCGGGTGCGTCAGGCCAAGACGGAGGCGTTTGTCGCCACGCTGCCCCCCCTGTTGCCCCGAGGGACGACGACGGTCGATGCCGCACAGGCCATGACCGAAGGGGCCATTCTCGGAAACTATCAGTTCACCGAGTATCGAAGCGAGCACAATGGCGCCCCAAAGGCGGTCGCCCGGTTTCTGATCGTGACGGCGGACAAGGGCCAACTGAAACAGGTGGCCGAGGGTGTACGGCGTGGAACAGCCACGGCGGAAGCGACCGTCTTGACGCGCGATCTGTGCAACCATCCCTCCAATGTGATGACGCCGACGCGCATTGCCGAAGAAGCCAAGACCGTCGCCAAGGAGCAGGGGGTCAGCCTGAAGGTGCTCGAAAAGGATGAGATGGAAGAACTTGGCATGGGGGCCCTGCTCGGCGTGGCCCGCGGCAGCCATGAGCCGCCCAAGTTCATCATTCTGGAATACAAGGGACCGAAGACACCGAAAGACAGCCGGCCCATCGTCCTGGTCGGCAAGACGATCACCTTCGATACGGGGGGGATTTCGCTCAAGCCGGCCGACAATATGGAGCAGATGAAGGCGGACATGACCGGCGGGGCGGAGGTCTTGGCGACCGTGCGGGCGGTGGCGCGGCTCCGGCTCTCCGCCCATGTGATCGGGCTCCTCCCGGTCGCGGAAAACATGCCGGGCGGACGCGCGATGAAGCCCGGCGATATCGTGAAAACGCTTTCAGGAAAGACTGTCGAGGTGCAAAATACCGATGCGGAAGGCCGGCTGATTTTGGCGGACGCCCTGGCCTACGCCGCCCGCTACAAGCCGGCGGCCGTCATCGATATCGCCACCCTCACTGGCGCTTGCGTGGTCGCGCTCGGCCAGTTTGCCATCGGCCTGTTCGGCACCAACGAGACGCTCAAGCGTCGCGTGCAGGCGGCGGGACAGAAATCCGGGGAGCGTGTGTGGGAAATGCCCTTGTGGGACGAGTATTTTGAGCAGTTGAAAAGCGACGTGGCCGACATGCGGAACATCGGTGGTCGCGGGGGCGGGATGATCACCGCTGCGCTGTTCCTGAGCAAATTCGCGGGGAACTACCCTTGGGTGCATCTGGACATCGCCAGCACCGATTGGAGCGAGAAGGAGCGCGCCTATATTCCGAAGGGCCCGACTGGCATCGGCACGCGCCTGTTGTTGCAATATGTCATCGATCAGGCCAAATAGCCGGCGCACGTCGCCGCCTTGGATACGCAGCCGATGACGCTGAAGGAGAAAGTCGGCCAGCTCTTCATGCTTGGATTTATGGGGACCTCCCTGTCCAAGGATTGGGCGCGGGTGATGGCCGAATACCATCCGGGCGGGGTCATCTTCTTTTCCCGCAATCTGGAGTCGCGCGATCAGATCGTGCACCTGACGAATGAGCTACAGAAGCGCGCGACGGAGCCGCTGCTGATCGCGATCGATCAGGAGGGCGGACGGGTCTCGCGACTCCCCAAGGGTTTCACGATTTTCCCTCCGGCGGAGACGGTGGGACACTGTCACTCGACCGACACCGCCTATGCGGCGGCGTCCGCGACCGCCAGAGAGTTGCGGGCGGTCGGGATCAACATGAACATGGCCCCCGTGCTGGATGTAAACAGCAACCCGCAGAACCCCATCATCGGCGACCGGGCCTTTGGCGCCACGCCCGCGGAGGTCTGTGAATACGGCCTGGCCACCATGGCGGGCCTGCAAGACAACCGCGTCGTGGCCTGCGGCAAGCATTTTCCCGGCCACGGCGACACGACCAAGGATTCCCATAAGGAATTGCCGGTCGTCACCGCCTCGCTCGACCGCCTTCGGGACGTCGAACTCCGCCCGTTCCGGCACGCGATCGAAAACGGCCTGGCGAGCCTGATGACGGCCCATGTGCTCTACCAGTCGCTGGATGCCGAATATCCTGCTACCCTCTCCACCCTCATCCTCCGCTCCCTGTTGCGGGAGGATCTCGACTTTGACGGCCTCCTGGTGACCGACGATCTGGAGATGCACGCCATTCTGGACCACTACGGCGTCGAAGAGGCCGCCGTCCGGGCCTTTATCGCCGGGGCCGATATCCTGCTGATCTGCAAGGATCAGGAGCGGGAAATCCTGGCGATGGAAGCCGTGCTCGCCGCCATCAAGGACGGAACGATCAGCGAAGCGCGCCTGGAGGCCTCGCTGCGCCGCATCGCACGGGTCAAACAACGGTTCATCCATCCCTACGAGCCTGCCCGAATCTCCGAAGCCAAGACGATTGTCGGCTGCCAGGCGCATCGCGCTGTGTTAGACTCCGTGCTCGATTCACGCGCCAAGCGTGCGAGCCTCCAGGTTTGAGGCACGGAGCCATGGCATTGAAAAAAGGCGATATCCTCGACGAGCGCAAACGCTTCCCCGACAGTTGCGGCCTGGTTGTGAAGATCATGGGCGGCGGGGAGGGGTTCGCCAAGGTCGTCTGTTGCGGCCATGAGTTGACCGAAGATGATCTGGTGACGGAGATCGCCGAAAGCCGGGGCCGAAAAAAAGGCCAGCTTCCGCCGGGTGCCATGCTCGAAGAGAACCGGCAATTCCCCGGCTCTTGCGGACTTCGCGTGTTGGTCATCGACGGTGGCGCAGGGTTGAGCGGCATTCACTGTTGCGGCCATGTGATGACGGTCGATGCCGTCAACGACCTCCGTTTCGGTCAGATGCGAAGCACGCCGCCGGAGCCGAATTCGCCGGCCGGCCATGCCTGACCCCGGACCGTAACCGCCTGTTGACCAACGAGGGACGGCATGGGTGAGTGCTCTCCACGACTTCGACGCATTTTGGATTGGATGGAATCCCTCGACCGGTGGGGCTACGTCACGGCCGGTCTGAGCCTGCTCCTGCTCGGCATGCTCGTGTTCGTGCATGCCTGGTACATCTTTCTCGCGAAAAGCTCCCAGATCGGTCTGTTGCCGGCCGGCCTGAAACTGTTGAACGATCTGCTCCTGGTGATTATTCTGCTGGAGCTGTTTCGGACCGTCGTCCGGTTCCTGCAAACCGAGGTCCTGTCTCTTGAGCCCTACCTGGCCGTGGGGGTCATTGCCTGCACGAGGCGGGTGCTCACGGCCAGCGCCGAACTGTCCCATCAACCCTCGATCACCTCGGAGCAGTTCTATCAGTACCTCATGGACGTCGGGCTGAACGTCGCCGTTATCATGGTGCTGGTGGTAGGGGTCTTTCTCGTGCGGCAACGTCCCGAGCGGCCGGCCCCGGCTCCATCGTAGTAGCGTTGTCGTCCGGACAGATTTACGAATCGACCCTTCTCAAGATGCTCGGACATCCATCGCTGTTCTGCACTCCTTCACCATGCGGGTATCCTCTTCAACAGCCCACGCTTGCCCATCTCCCCCTTCCTGTGGCATCATCCGCCTTCTGTCTCGACAGGACGGCTATGGCGGAGCCCTTGGAATACGTGGGATCGATTCATATTATTCTGGGACCCTACCGAGGGAATCCCGTGGCGCTGTATCTTCGGCGCAACGAAGGCAAAGTCGTCATCTCGCCCAAGGTCTATCCGTTCAACAGTATCGCCGGCGAAGCGGAGACCCCCAACAAGGCTGCAGCCGATTTTGAAGAGAAGTGGAAGGCTAAGGCGCTGGTGGCTCCGGACATGTACGATGGGCCCAATTGGGAAGGGGGCATTAAACCGGAACGCCCAGCCCCGCCCAAGCCGGCAACGGCCCCGAAACCAGCTCCGGCAGCGGCTGGGGAAGGGGCGGCGAAACCGGCGGCCCCGGCCAAGGCTGCTCCAGCAGGTGCTCCCGCTCAGGCCGCTCCCGCGCAAGCCGCCACCGTCGAACCGAAAAGCGACGGAACCGCAGCACAGGAAGCCTCTCCGCCATCCCCGATTCAGCCGGAGCGTGCGGCCGTCCAGTCTACCCCCTCCTCGAAAAACTAACTCTGTTCGACTGATTCTGGTAAAGGGGCTGAAGCCGCAGCAGGCTGATTCTGGTTGTTGAGCCGGCTGTGCTTGGCTCCATAGCCGACATAGACCCCGATTCCGATTGCCGTCCACACGACGAATCGGACCCAAGTGATGGCGGGCAAGAAGGCCATGAGGCCGAGACAGGCCAAGGTCCCCAGGATGGGGATGATCGGCATGAAGGGAATGCGGAAGGGGCGAGGATGGTCCGGGCGGAGCTTTCTGAGCACGATGACGCCGATGCAGACCAGCACGAAGGCGAACAGTGTGCCGATGTTGGTCATGTCCGCCGCCTCGCCGATCGGGATGAAGGCTGAGAGGATGGAGACGCAGACTCCTGTGAGAATGGTCGCATGGTGCGGCGTGCCGTAACTCGGGTGCACCGTCGAGAGCCAGGGACCGAGCAGCCGGTCCCGTGACATCGCGAAGAAGACGCGGATCTGTCCCAGCATCATCACCACCAACACGCTCGTAATCCCCGCCACCGCTCCCACCGCCACCAACGCCGCGCCCCAGGTGAACCCCGCCACCCGCAAGGCTTCCGCGACCGGCGCATGGACGTCGATCTGCGAGCTGGGCAGCAATCCCGTCAGCACCGCTGCCACGCTGACGTACAGCACCGTGCAGATCCCGAGGGAGGCCAGGATGCCGATCGGCAGATCGCGCTGCGGATTGCGGGCCTCCTCCGCGGTGGTCGAGACGGCGTCAAACCCGATGTAGGCGAAAAAGACAAGCGCCGCCGCCGCCCCGATCCCTTGAATCCCTCCCGGGGCAAAGGGTGTCCAGTTGGCTGTATCGACCGACGTGATTCCGGTGGCAATGAAGAACAGGATCACGCCGAGTTTCACGAGCACGATGGCACAGGTCGTGCGCGCGCTTTTCTTGATTCCTAGGACGAGAATCCAGGTCACCAACAGCACGATGACGGCGGCCGGCAGGTTGGCGAGGCCGCCGTCGGCCGGAGCGCGGGTGGCCCATTGAGGCAGGGCGATCCCCATCAGGGTCAGCAGGTTGGTGAAGTAACCAGACCAGCCGATGGCGACCGCAACGCAGGCGACGCCATATTCGAGAATCAGGTTCCATCCGGCCAGCCAGGCCATGAATTCGCCGAGTGTGGCATAGGAATAGGTGTAGGCGCTGCCGGCCACCGGAATCATGGCGGCGAATTCCGCGTAACAGAGCGCGGCCAGCGCGCAGGTGATGCCGGACAGGACAAAGGAGAGGACGATGCCCGGGCCTGACCCAGGCCGGTTGGCGTCGCCCACGATCGCCGTGCCGATCAGCACGAAAATGCCGGTCCCGATGATGGCGCCGATTCCGAGCCCAGTGAGGTCGAAGGCCGTCAAGGTGCGCTTCAGCCGGTATTGGGGATGGTCCGCGTCCGCCAGGATCTGCTCGATGGATTTGGTTTTGAAGAATGGATTCACGGTGGACCGGTGTCAGGACGTGGTTACGACCGCCGTCCGGGCTTGGGAGCGGTCTTCTGGTCAAGTATAGCAGTCTCGTGCGGTGAGAAGGCTCCGATCGTGCGGTCAGCCGCGTGCTCTGGCCGCCGCCAAGAAGGCGCGGAACAAACGCTGGTGATATTCGAACCGGTCGTACAGAAACTCCGGGTGCCACTGAATCCCGAGGAAGAAGGGGTGTCGCGGCGACTCGATCGCTTCAATCACGCCGTCCGGCGCCGTTGCGCTGGCGGTGAGTCCTGGCGCGACGCGCTTGACGGATTGATGGTGCGAGCTGTTGACCCGAATCTCCCGCTGTCGCAGGATGCGATGCAATAGGCTTCCGCCGGCGATCGAGACGGTATGGGACAATTCCGTCGCCGGAGGAGCCTGGCGATGGTCCAGCGGCGAATGGAGTTGGGCGGGGATATCCTGCACCAGGCTTCCACCGAGCGCGACGTTCATGGCCTGCATCCCCCCGCAAATGCCCAAGGTCGGTAATCTGGTCCGGCGGGCCAGCCGGGCGAGGGTCGATTCGAAGGATGAACGGCGCTCGCTCATCACGGTGAATGGGTAACGCTGTCGCTCGCCGTAGAGACGGGGAGAGAGATCAGGGCCGCTACCGGTCAACAACAGTCCGTCGAGGTCCGAGAGCAGGCGCTTCCGGTCGGTCTCGGCGGCGGCCAGCGGGAGGATCACCGGGAGCCCTCCCAACTCTTCAATCGCGCGAACGTATCGGGCCCGTAGGAAATAGGTGGGCTCCTTGCCTCCCATATCCTCCCGGTTCCCGGGGTTGAAATCAGGTGTAACGCCGATGACCGGCTTCATCCAGGTTGATGGAGTTCGTCAGCGGGTCGGAGCCGCTTCGGCTTCCTCTTCCTCCTGGGGAACGCCGAGGAAGCGCACGGGCTTGTCTCCCCGCAAATGGTCGGGCGTGATCACATAGGTGCCGCGGAGGCTGGTATCCCAGACCTTCTTGGCCACCTTGTCGTCGCCTCCGCTCAACCCGTAGGCGAACCCGCCCACGATGCCGCCGAGGATCGCATAGACGACCTTGGTCGGCATGTACAGGAGGTTGACGAAGAAGGAGGCGACGCCCATGCCGGCTTGCGAGCCGGTCGATTCCGCTCCGCCTTCCTCTTTCGACTGAGCCGAGGCAAGTGGAACGAAGACAAGATGAGAAACGGCGAGAATCATCAGGACGAGAGCGATGGATTGAAACACCGAGCCACGAGACCCAACGGCTCCACACCAGCCGAACGGCAACACCTTCACGACGTTCCCTCCTGGTTGCGAGTGATCAAGCTCGTCGCCGCATTTCGCAAGGCGAACACGCAGTCAAGGCCACATATAGCAAATCTGCCCTCGAAAGCAAACATTTAAATCCCGGTTGGACGACCGGAACGATGAGCCTTGGCAGAGACTACCGAGCGGCGAGATCCAATTCGGCGAGGACCTGCTGTTTGATCGATTCGCTCAGTTCGGAAAAGACCTCGGGAAGGTGGTCGTCGAGCGGGCCGATGCCCAGCGTCGTATTCTCCTGAGGGAGCCCGTCGTCGAGTGCCGCGTTCAGCTTGCACGTGCAGGCGTGGATCACCAGCAAGTCCTCGGCCCGATGCCGGTACTCGCGGCGCGCGTCATCGTCCATCGGAGCCAGAATTCTCTCCAGCCACGAGTCGAAGCGCAGTCGATCTTTAAGGGCGGCCGCGAGACCGGCGGGCATTTCGACCAACACCTGGATGCCGGCCTTCCAACTCCGTTTCTTCACGTTGAAGACGCAATGAAGCCGCGCGGTATCTCCCGAAGCGATCTCGGGACCGTAAAACAGAGTCACGCGGTATTGGGGAGCCGTCGGAGGCGTCAGCAAGGACATGACGCCGTATTCTACCATCACGGATCACGCACCGGTCATGCTTTCTCCGGCCTGAGCGTCCTCTTTGACGGCGTCCGATCACGAGGCTAAGATGCCGGCATGGCCAGGCAGGACAGACAGCAACGGATAGACGACATTCAGGCGGCCCTCCGGCGTGCTTCGAGATTGGCTGGATCGGCAGGCGTGGAGGGTGTGGACGGCTGGTTGTTCTATGATTTCCGGCACTCCGACCCGATTGCCTATCGGATTCTGCTCCTGGATCCCACCCAACACGTCACGAGGCGATGGTACTACTGGGTGCCGGCGCACGGACGACCGGTGAAATTGAGCCATCGCATCGAGCCGCATGTCCTCGATGCGTTGCCGGGCGAGACGCTGACCTACGTGTCGTGGCAGGAGCAACAGGATCGGTTGCGCATCATGCTTCCGCATGGGGCTCGGGTCGCCATGCAGTACTCGCCGATGAACGCCATTCCCTATGTCTCCCGGGTCGATGCCGGCACCGTCGAGCTGATCCGCAGCTTCGGAGTCGAACCGGTGACGTCGGCCGATTTGGTCCAGCAGTTCGAGGCGGTCTGGACGACGGAGCAGTTGGCCTCGCATCGCGCGGCGGCGGAGGTGCTGCGGCGCGTGGTCGATGAAACGTTCCGGGAGGTGGCCGAGGCAATCACCGCCGGACGCTCGCTGACCGAGTACCGTTTGCAGCAGTTCATGCTGGGACGGTTTCAGGCGCATGGCGTGGCGACGTCCAGTCCTCCGATTGTGGCGGTCAATGCCCATAGCGCCGATCCTCACTACGGACCGGCCGCCGAATCCTCCGCGCCGATCTCGCGGGGCGACCTGCTCCTGATCGATCTGTGGGCCAAGCAGCCGGCAGCCGGCGCCGTCTATGCCGACATCACGTGGACCGGCTTTGTCGGGCCGTCGGTGCCGGCGCGCCAGCAGGAGGTCTTTCAGATCGTCCGGCGCGCTCGTGATGCGGCGTTTGAGTTTGTTCGCAAACGCATTCAATCAGGCGATTGTCCCTGCGGATGGGAGGTGGACGAGGTCTGTCGCCTGGTGATCGAGAAGGCCGGCTATGGCGAGCGGTTTGTCCATCGCACCGGCCATTCGATCGGTGAAGAGGTTCATGGCAACGGGGCGAACATCGATAACCTGGAGACGCGGGATCTTCGGCGGCTCCTGCCCCACACCTGTTTTTCGATTGAACCCGGCATTTATCTCCCAGGCGACTTTGGCATCCGAAGCGAGCTGGATGTCTATCTCGACGACCGGGACGCCCTGGTGTTCGGTCTTCCACTCCAGACTGAGCTCATCCCGATTTTAGGCCTCTAACAGGGTCGGCTTGAGGGCGGTGGGGCGGTCGGACCGGGCGCTCTTGCCTTGACACTCTTGACAGGCCCCGGATAGAGTGGACTGAGTCTTCGCAGGCCACGGCGAGGTCCGGTTTGCCGTTCGGACCTTCACGATGACATCATCTTTATAGGTGACCCGATGTTCGGTACGATGGGGTTTTCCGAGCTCATCATCATCCTCGTCATCATCCTGATCATCTTCGGGGCCGGCCGGTTGCCGCAAATTGGAGAGGGCATCGGGAAAGCCTTAAAGGGGTTCAAGAAAGAAGTTCAGGAGCCGTTGCCGCAGGCCGAGCCGGCTGCGCAGACGGTCGAGGCACCTTCGATGGAAGCTACGGCGGCTAATGCCACATCGGGTTCGACCCCGACGACGCCTCCGCCGCAGCCGACCGCTCCCTATACGCCGGGTCCTGAGCTGACCCCGGGAACAACAGCGGCCATGATGGCGGCCGCGGCGCCGCAGGCCTACCAGGCGCCACCGAAGCCGGCCACCCTGACCATTTCCCAACCCATTCATCAGCCCGTTGCGCCACCGCCCCCCTTGCATCAGCCGCCGACGATGGAGGAACGGCTCGCGCAACCGGCGCCGGCGATGCGGGCTTCCTATCCGCCGATTCCGCCCACTGCTCAGGCGAAGCCGGCGGCCAAGCGTCCCTCGGCGATCGTCAACAAAGAAGCGGTGGCTCGGGTGCAAGCCCAGCAGGCTGCCATGCGCGCCAAATCAGCAGCCGGCTCCGGATCTTCCCAGGGAGGCGGACTGAGCCCGCAGGACATGCAGGATTTTGGACAGGGGTTGGGCGAAGCGTTTCGCCTGGTCCGGGAGACGACGGCCGAAATACGGGGAGCCATCGAGCCGCAGGTCAGGGTGTTTCAAACAGAGGTCGATGCCGCTCAGAAAGAAATCCAGGACTCGGTCGAGGTGGCCAAACAGATGCCCTCGATCCACGAGGAAACCCCGCCGAAACCAGCCTGACCACCGCCTGCCCGTCAATCCTGTGCTCAAGCTCGTACCTCCCATTCGGCCTCTACGAAGCGTCTTCGGGTTCCTGATTCTTACAAGCTTCTTACCGGCCTGTCATAACCAATCCTCCGATCCCGATCCGCAAGGAGCCGTGACCAGGTTGATCCGATTGGCGGGAGATCGCGACCCCGAGGTCCGGCTCACGGCAGTGCTGGCGCTCGGCCGAATCGGAGCGGAGGAATCAGCTTCAACCCTGCGTGAGCGGCTACAGGACAACGATAGCCGGGTACGACAATGGAGCGCTTGGGCGTTGGGGAATCTGAATCGCCCCGATGCTCTGCCGCAAGAGCAGGCGGTGTCCCTCGTTGCCCGGCTCGGCGACCCGGTTCAGCCGGTGCGACTGGCGGCGGCGCAGGCCTTGAACGAACTGGATCAAGATCCTGGAATAGCTCGGTGGCTTCTTGAGGCGTTTCAATCGCAGGAATCCGAGATGCGCAAGGCTGCGGCCCGTGCCTTGATCGGTCAGGTTGGGAGCGACGCGCTTCCCACTCTCATACGGGCCTCCGCCGATCAGGACGCAGAAGTGAGGCAAGCCGTTGTCGCGGCATTGGGGGAGTTGGGAGATGCTCGGGCGATCCCTCCGCTTCTGGACCGGCTGGCGCACGATCCGGCAGATTCGGTGAGGGCTGAGGCGGCCTTTCGACTGGGGAAGATTGGAACCGCGGATCTGGTCTGGCCCTTGCGACAGGCGGCAATGAGCGATAAAGATGCTCAGGTGCGGCGTTGGGCGGCTGCGGCCGTGGAAGCGGTCAGTTCGGTATCCGGCTCCGGTTGAGGGACTCGACGAGGTGCACGATCCTCTCCCGGGCTTCCGGGGCGATGTCGGTGAACTGAATGCCCATTCCAGGGAAGAGCAGCAGCCGCTCCGTTTTGGTCCGCCTCCAGACGACGCGACCCTGTGCGGCGATTTTTTCGCTCGGATGATCCGGTAGCGTAAACTCCACGGTGAGTTCGCTGCCGGGCTGAAGCGGGCTCCCGCTCTCGATGAACAGGCCTCCGCCCCCGATCCCTCCCGTCAGGCTCTCGAATTCCTTTCCTTCCGAGGTCACACAGTGCACCTTGATGGCCAGTGGAGCCCGTGGATAGGCTCGGGCGTGGGCGTATTCGTCGCCGTCCTGGGCTGAAAGGATTCGATCGATCACCCAGGCCCAGGTGAGGGTCCCGATGTGATGGCCGCCGTGGTCGTAGAGGGCGACCGTTTCTCGATCACAGTCGATCTCAAGGGTTTTGCCCTGATGGTATTGCGTCGAGAGAATCGGAAATCTCATGGAGGGGTGGCCCAGTCTTCAGTCACGCACGGACGGCGGCTAGAACCCCGCCGTTCTCAGCGAGCGAACCAAGTCGATGATCCGGTTGCGGACGTCAGGGGCGATTTCGTTGAACTTAATCCCCATCCCCGGGGAAAAGGTGTATTGATCGGCCTTGGGGCATACCCAGGCGACGATGCCTCGGGCCGACAGCCAGTCGGTCGGGCGCTCCGGGAAGGCAAATTCGATAAACAGGTTCGTCCCGATCGCGAGCGGCTCCTCGCTCTCGATAAAGATTCCGCCTCCGCCGATTCCTCCGGCCCGGCTCTCAAAAGTCTGGCCTTCCGGGGTCCGATAGCGCACCCGCAAGGCCAGGGACACGCGGGGTTCACGCCTAGCCTCCTGGGGCGGGCGTGATTCATGGTAGGCGAGGACCTGTTCGATAATGGAATCCCACGAAATACTGCCGATCAATTCGCCGCTTGCGCCCCGGAGAATCAGGACCTCGTGTTCGGGGTCCATTTCCAGAGTTTTTCCGCTGTGGCGGCGGTTGGCCGGAACCGAATGTTTGAGGCTGTCTCGTGCCGTGGTCATCGTCCCAAGGGGAAGTATAGCGCAGGGTCTTGATTTGTCGAACGAAAACGTGAGTTTGGATCGGGCAGGTTTGTCGATGAGACGCGGCCGCCGGCCCGGGTCTCTATGGGAGGGGGGCTGCCAGCCCCTGACTTTTTACAGAGGCGCCGGCTCGGGCAAAGCCGTAGAGCAGAAACTGAAGGCCGGTCCGAGGACCAGTGGGTGCTTGGACCGGCCGAAGAGAGTAAAGCGTATGGTGCTTGACGATAAGATTAGGCGCTCTTGATGTCCTTGTCGTGCTCGAAGATCCGGATCGGGACGTTCTTGCCTTCGACCACCTCCTCGGTCACGATGATTTCCTTGATCTGTTTCTGGGACGGCACGTCGTACATCACGTCCAACATGACCTCTTCCAAGATGGCGCGCAGCCCGCGCGCGCCGGTCTTCTGGGCGTAAGCCTTCTTGGCGACGGCATTGAGCGCGCCCTCGGTAAACTTGAGCTTGACCTTCTCGAAAGAGAGCAGCTTCTCATACTGTTTGGTGAGAGCGTTGCGGGGTTCGGTGAGGATGCGAATCAGCGCCCGCTCGTCGAGTTCTTCAAGGGTGGCGACAACCGGCAGGCGTCCGATGAACTCCGGGATCAGCCCGTACTTCAACAGGTCCTCCGGTTGCACCCTGGCCAGGACATCTCCGAGGCGCACGTCCTTCCGGCTCCGAATGTCCGCGCCGAACCCCATCTGTTTGCGGTTGAGGCGCTGCTCGATGATATTTTCGAGCCCGACGAAGGCGCCTCCGCAGATGAAGAGGATGTTGCCCGTATTGACCTGGATAAATTCCTGGTGCGGGTGCTTCCGTCCGCCTTGCGGCGGGACATTGGCGACCGTTCCCTCGATCAGCTTGAGGAGCGCCTGCTGCACGCCCTCGCCGGACACGTCGCGCGTGATGGAGGGGCTGTCGCTCTTCCGACTGATCTTGTCGATTTCATCGATATAGACGATGCCCCGCTCCGCCCGTTCCACGTCGTAGTCGGCCGCTTGCAAGAGCTTGAGGATGATGTTTTCCACATCCTCCCCGACGTAGCCGGCTTCCGTCAGCGTCGTGGCGTCCGCGAGCGTAAACGGCACGTCCAAATAGCGGGCCAGGGTTTGGGCGAGCAGGGTCTTGCCCGTCCCCGTGGGCCCGATCATCAGGATATTCCCCTTCTGCAGTTCGACCTCGTCCACGTCTTTGCTGGAAATGCGCTTGTAGTGGTTGTGGACGGCCACGGAGAGGATTTTCTTTGCCCGCTCCTGGCCGATCACATATTGGTCGAGGTGGTGCTTGATTTCGGAAGGCTTCCGGAGTTTCGAGGAAATCTCTTCCTTCGCTTCCTCCCAGTCCTCCGCGATGATGTCGTTGCAAAGGTTGACGCACTCGTCGCAGATGTAGACGGTCGGCCCGGCGATCAGCTTGCGCACCTCATCCCGGCTTTTTCCGCAAAAGGAACAACGTAAGTGGCGGTCCATCTTGTCCTGCTTCGCCATGCGGCCTCCTGGTGTAACGAGTGACCTCTGCTCCGTGCTACTTGCTCGCCGTGAGCCCGCCGGTCTCTTTCAGCATTTTCGGAGGCCGGGTGATGACTTCGTCGATGAGCCCGTACCGTTTCGCTTCCTCGCCGGACATGAAGTAGTCGCGCTCGGTGTCTTGGGCGATCTTCTCCAGCGGTTGCCCTGTATGTTTCGCGAGGATTTCGTTGAGGCGCTCGCGGATCTTGAGAATCTCCCGCGCATGGATATCGATCTCCGTGGCTTGCCCCTGAAATCCGCCCATCGGCTGGTGGATCATCACCCGGGCGTTGGGGAGCGCGAAACGCTTTCCTTTGGTTCCGGCGGCCAGGAGCAGCGCCCCCATGCTGGCCGCCTGTCCCAGGCAAATGGTATTGATGGGCGGCTTCACATACTGCATGGTGTCGTAAATGCCCAGCCCGGCCGTCACGCTGCCGCCGGGCGAATTGACGTAGAGATTGATGTCTTTTTCCGGGTCCTCGGCCTCCAGAAACAACAACTGCGCGATGATCAAATTGGCGAAGACATCGTCGATCGGCGCTCCCAAGAAGATGATCCGGTCTTTCAACAGCCGAGAGTAAATGTCATAGGCTCGCTCCCCTCGGTTGGTCTGCTCGATCACAATCGGTACCAGCATGCACTCCGTTCCTTTCTTCCGTTCCGGGCCGCGGGAGCCCGGCTGAACCTGTCCCGGCCGCGCCCAACTGGTCGTGGGATTATCCTTGAATCACCGCATGTCGGTAAACAAAGTCCAGGGCCTTGTCGGCGAGAATACGGCTCCGCAATTCGTCACGCGAATCGTTCCCGCCGGCCTGGATGATCCGTTGCAGCTCCAGGGTGTCGATCTTGAGTTCCGCAGCCATCCGCGCGATCTCGGCTTGGAGATCGGCTTCCTCGACCGTGAGGCCTTCCTTTTCCGCCACGGCATCCAGGATGAGACCCAGTTTCACCCGTCGGGTCGCCTCGGGAAGCGCTTCTTCCTGGAGTTTCTTCAATTCCTCGGGGCGCAGAGCCTGCTCGTCCAGCTCGTCTGTTATCCCACGTTTCTGATGGCGAGCGTGGAGTTGCGACCGCACGATGGCCGTGACTTCGCGATCTACGAGCGCCTGGGGCAGATCAAAGTGATGGGTGTCCAGGAGCCGTTTCATGATTTGCTCCTTGTACCCGTCTTCGATGTCCCGTTTCAGCGCCTTCTCCATTTGGTCCCGCAGTTTGTCCTTGAGTTCGTCGAGGCTGTTGTACGGGCCGCAGTCCTTGGCGAACTCATCGTCCAGCGTTGGCAGGGTCTTGTGCTTCGCCGACACGATCGTGATGCGAAACGCCACCGTTTTGCCTGCGACTCTCTGGTCCGGATGGGTGGCCGGATAGCTTTGGGGAATTTCGATATGGGCTCCTTCAACCTGTCCGTTCAGGTGCTGATCGATCTCAAGGCCCAGGACCGGGATCTTTGATCCGATTCGATGCAAATGCCCCTGCTTTTTGGTGCCGTCAAGGGGCTGTTGGTCCAGAAACCCCTCGATATCCACCACGGCAAAATCCCCTTCCTTCAGAGAGACACCGGGAGGGGCGGGCTGCAACTGAGCCTGCTGCTCGCGAAGCACCTCCAGCGCCTTCGCGATTTGCTCGTCCGTGACGGTTCGTTTGTCGGGCTTCAACGAGATCGGGTTGGGCGGCCGGTAATCCCGAAGCTCGATCTTCGGCCGAATTTCCACCGTCGCGGTAAAGGCGAAGGAGGCATCCTTCTTGATTTTCACCCGGTCGATCGGCGGAATCTCCACCACGACCGGATGGATGCCCGTTTGGCGGACGGCCCGGTCGTAGTATTCCGGGACGAGCGTTCGGATGACGTCTTCTTCGACCGTTTTCGCATAGCGCCGCTCCAGCAGCGAAACCGGCGCTTTTCCCGGCCGAAAGCCCGGGACCTGCACCTGGCGATTGAGTTCCGCATAGGCACGCCGGAACCGTTCCTTCACTTCTTCTTCAGGGACTTCGATCCGGATGGCCCGTTTCACCGGGCCGAGTTCGGTCATTTCAACCTTCATAATACCTTGCGCTCGATGAGGTTGTTCAGGTGGCTGATTTGACGGCTGTCAGCGGTCTCATCGTGGTGCGAGAGGAGGGACTTGAACCCTCACGGTTGCCCACGAGATCCTAAGTCTCGCGCGTCTGCCAGTTCCGCCACTCTCGCAGCTCTAAGTCAGCGTTTTTCGCAATAGGCTAGCTTCCTTCTACCCCCGCCCGCACAGGTGTGTCAACCGAAGACTCCGCCCCATTTTCAGCTTGTAGGAACAGCATGCGTGTCGTGATTACAGTGATCCCTTCGAATGGTGGAGAAGAAACTCGCAGGGGGGATGATGCATCGGGCTTCCTGTAATCCACCTCCACCGGGGGAACGACTCATCAGGCTGGATTCGTCCACAAATCGGGCAACAGGTCCTTAGTCCCGCGACCGTCCTGTGGCGGCGGTATGTTGCAGGCGGCCCATGGGCGGCGCCTTGCCGGTCTCGGAGGCGCGTGTTAAGATGCCGCCTTTCATGCCCTTGGCGCGCGGAGAGGTGCGAGAGTGGACGAATCGGCGTGCCTGGAGAGCACGTGAACTGGCAACGGTTCCGTGGGTTCGAATCCCACCCTCTCCGCCATACCAAGCAGAAATGAGGAATTTGGAATGATGAATTGGGAATGCTGTAATGCTGTGATGTTATTCGGTGGTCCAGCTCTGTTCGCCCATTCAACATTCCTCGTTCAGAATTCATCATCGAATTTGGTATAGGGGCTGGGCCCTGTGCAACAGAATCCTGTGAACCCCGCCAGGTCCGGAAGGAAGCAACGGTAAGCGGGCAAGTCTGTGTGCCGCAGGATCACCTGGCCCCACTCTCCGCCGTCGGCAAGTGCTGAGTACACAGTGTTGAGTACCGAGTGAAAGTGGGGAGTCATCTCTTCCCTCTCAGAACTCAGCACTGAGCACTGGAGCCTAGCGACCATGGACTATCAGGTCTCCGCACGAAAATATCGGCCGGGCACGTTCTCGGACGTGATCGGCCAACCCCATGTCGTTCAAGCCCTCGTCAACGCCGTCTCCTCCAAACGAATCGCCCACGCCTTTCTGTTCTCGGGCACGCGCGGCGTCGGCAAAACGACGATCGCGCGAATCCTGGCCAAAGCGCTGAACTGCGAGCAGGGGCCGACGGGAACCCCCTGTAATCGTTGCGTGAACTGCACCGAAATCGCTCAAGGCACCGCGGTGGATGTGGTGGAGATCGACGGAGCGTCCAATACCAGCGTCGATGACGTGCGCGAGATCCGCGAGAACGTGAAGTTCACGCCGTTTCGAGGGGCCTATCGAGTCTACATCATCGACGAAGTGCACATGCTGTCCAACTCCGCCTTCAACGCGCTCCTGAAGACCCTGGAGGAGCCTCCGGCCCATGTCGTCTTTATCTTTGCGACGACGGAGCTGCACAAGATTCCGGCCACGATCCTCTCTCGGTGCCAACACTATAGTTTTCGGCGGATTCCGCGCGCGGAGATCGTCGAGCGCCTGGCGCTCGTGGCGGCGCAGGACGACGTGTCCATCGAACCGAGGAGTTTGACGCTGGTTGCGCGGGCGAGCGAAGGCAGCATGCGGGACGCGCTCAGCCTGTTTGATCAAGCCATCGCGCTCTGCGGCAAGACGGTCAACCATGACGACCTGGAGCAGTTGCTGGGCGCGGTTCCGGTAGAGTTGGTGCGTTCGTTCATCCAGGCGCTTGAACGGCGCGACAGTTTAGCCGCTGTAGAGGTCATTGCCGCGCTGCTGGAACAGGGGCAGGATCTTCGGGCCTTTTGCGCGGATGTGGTGGAATACCTGCGCAATCTGCTGGTGGCGTCGGTCGTGCCATCCGTGCAGGAGCTTCGGGGACTGGTGGAGGCGGCGGACGAGGAGTTGACGCTGTTGTTGGAGGAAGCGTCACGATTTTCCAGCGAGCGTCTGCAGCAGGTGTTTCAGGTGTTTTCACAGGCCGAAGACGGCCTGCGTCTGAGCATCCACCCTCGCTTTGCCTTGGAAGCCGCCGCGATCCGGGCGACCACAATGGCGGAGGCGACCGCACCCATTGCCGACAGTTCGATGCAAGCTCGGGTGGCGATGCCTCCACCTGGCAAGGTCGCTCCGTCTTCATCTCCGGCTCCTGTCCGGACAAAAACTCCGACCGGTCCAGCCGCAAACAGTCTGAACCAGGCGAAACCGCGCCCAACCGATCCGACCTCTGGCCGGGGAAACGACAGGAGCCGCTCAGGGCTTGCGAGGCCACTGAAGTCACCGGATGCCAGATCGGTCTCGCCCGAAGGTCTGGAAGGTCGGAGGGGAACAACGAAGGGGGATGAACCCTCGGTTGCGGACGCATCTGCGCTGTCTCCCAAGGGGGAGAGAAGTCAGCAGGAGCAAAGGTCTATTGGACCCCCGCAGGAGGCTCTGCCTGAGAGCCAACAACTGCCGCCCCTCGCATTGGAGTGGGAACACTTCGTCGAGTGCATGGCTGCCACCCATCCAAGTATTGCGTCGTTCCTGGAGCGAGGCCGGTTGGTGGAAATGGAACATGGCGAAATCGTGCTCGGCTATGCCAAAACGGAGACGGTGGCTCGGGCCATGATGGAGAAAGAGGACAATCTTCGCATCATGCGGTCGGTTGCCGAAGCACTCGCCGGCCGGCCGGTCACAGTCCGCATCGCCGAGCTGGCGGACGCCACTCCTGCGGGCCCCACGATGGCCGAGGCGCGGGCGGCGCGCCGACGGGAAGAAACCACGCTCCTCTTCGAGCGCACGCGCGCGCATCCGCTCGTGAAGGAGGCCCTTGCCCTGTTCGGGGCGGACGTGGTCGAAGTGAGACGACTCGGTGCCGAGAAGGAGGCCCAGGTATGAGCAAGAACCCGTTTGGCAACATGGCCAGCTTGATGAAGCAGGCGCAGGCGATGCAAGAGCAAATGACGAAGATCCAGGAGGAAGCGGCGTCCAAACAAGTCACCGGGACGGCCGGCGGCGGGATCGTCACGGTCACGGTTACCGGCGGCATGCAGGTGGTGTCCGTGAAGATCGATCCCGAGGTCGTCAAGTCCGGCGACGTCGAGATGCTCCAGGACTTGACGGTTGCCGCCACGAACGAGGCCCTTCGCAACGCCCGAGAGATGATGGCCAACGAACTCAAATCGCTCACCGGCGGATTGAATATCCCCGGCCTGCTCTAAACTCAAGAGGGACGGCCATGGCGGCGGTGCTCACGGGAGATCGGCGGGGCTTGTTGGGTGGGCTGATTCAGGAATTGGTGCGGTTGCCGGGAATCGGCCAAAAGACGGCGCAGCGGCTGGCATTTCATCTGCTCAAGGCCGAACGGGACGACGCGCTTCGACTGGCGGACGCTATCAAGGCCGTCAAGGATGGACTCAGCTTCTGCAACGATTGCCGCAACATCGCCGAGGGCGACCTGTGCGACCTCTGTTTGGATCCCAAGCGAGACCGAACGCGCATCGTCGTCGTGGAAGAACCCAGCACCCTCTATGCAATCGAACGGACCCGCAGTTACCACGGCCTCTACCATGTTCTGCTGGGCGCGCTCTCGCCCTTGGACGGCGTAGGACCGTCTGATATCAAGGCGCAGGAACTGATGGACCGGCTGCAGAGAGGGGGCGTCCAGGAGGTCATTATCGCCACCAACCCCACGATTGAGGGGGAGGCCACGGCTCTGTATCTGACCAAACTGATCAAACCCCTGGGAATTCGGACGTCGAGGATCGCCTACGGCATCCCTGTTGGCATGGATATCGAGTATGCGGATGAAGTGACGTTGATCAAATCCTTGGAAGGTCGCCGAGACCTCTAGCGCGCGACCAACCTCATCCGGTGCATTGATCTCAGAACCTGCACGTTGCTATGATAACGCCATGTTGAGGCGGGACTCCGAACGAACCAAATCCGCGCCCTCCCGCCGGGCATCCTTGTCCCGCCAGCCGGCGCTCCAAGACCGGTCCTCTCGCGGGTCCCAAGCGGCGAATTCTTCATCAACATCGACCCGGGACGCGCAACTGCAAGAGATCCGTCACGAGTTGGAACGGCAGCGGGCCGAGTTGCTGGAGGAGGCCGGTGTCGGGTTCGTCCAGCAGTCCAAAACCCCGGCCTTTCCCGACGTGAGCGATCAAGCGACCGCCGAAGCCGATCAGCATTTTGCCATGCGCATTCGGGAACGGGAGCGCAAGCTGATCAAGAAAATCGACGAAGCGCTCAGTCGGATCGCTGCCGGAACCTATGGCATCTGCGAAGTATGCGGAGAAGAGATCCCATTCCCCCGTCTCAAGGCCCGTCCGGTGACCACGCTCTGCATCGAGTGCAAGACACGCCAGGAAGAGCAGGAAAACGGACGACGGTAGTCTTCTCTCCTCGACGCTCAGGACGTTGGGACCGCGACCTGCCGACTCTGAGATTACCGCTGTAGATTCTTGACCCGCTCTTTCACGCGGGCCGCGCGCTCAGCCTCATCCGGATTCCCTTCGACCAGCGCTAAGTAGGTTTCATACTCGGAAATGGCCAGCTTTCGGTTGGTCGGTTCATAGGATTCAGCCAGATTGAAGCGAGCCAGCGGGTAGTTGGGCCGGAGCGTGACGGCTCTCTCGAATGAGGCGATCGCCTGGTCCCGGTCCCCCAGTTGCCGATAGATCGTGCCGAGATTATTCAGCACCTCGGGCACGTTGGGTCTGATCGCCAACGACTGCTGCATCGCCGCCTTGGCCTTCTCGGAGGCGCCCTGCGCCTCCAGAGCCAAGCCCAGCTTGTGATAGGCTTCCGCGAGCCGCACCTTGTTGGAGAATCCGCTGTTGATCGCCTTCTGATAGGCATCGGCCGCCACGTCGGCATGGCGCGTTCCGCAATAGGCAAGTTGGGCCGCCTCGCCGCGCGCGAACTGCTGCAAGGACGCGAAGGGTTCCTGATCGACCGACCCTTGTCCGGTTTTTTTGCTCTCCGCGCCGCGGACCCGATCCAAGAATTCCCTGCGATAGGGAGAGAACAACGACACGTAGGGGTCGATGGTGAATGAAGCCGTCAACAAGATGGGCTGGTCGCGCGTACCGGTGACGAGATACTGAGCGGTCGTCTTCTCGTCGCCCGTCTGGTAGAGCGAACTGGTATCCATCCGGGCCTTGCTCGGCAACTTCGGAACGGACAGATAAAAGTTCAGCACCGGTCGGAGCTGCGACAACGTCTCGCGGAGGACCGGATAGGGCTTCAAGTCGAGCCCGGCCGGATAGACAAAGAGGGCTCCGACCAGGGTGCCGTCCTGATCGAAAAACCACGCCTCCTCGCTGCCGGACTCGCTCTGGGTTTCATTGATGCGGAACTCGCGACCGGCTCCCCAGGGAATCTCTTGATGTCCGGTCGCATGGGATTGCATAAACGCGGCGTGCGTGTCGCAGAGGTGAGCCGATTTCATGAGCACCAAATCGCTTGCGGATGGAGGAAGCTGTGGGCGAGGATCGGGCGCCGCACAGGCCGTCAGCCAACAGAGGCTGGCGACTATGGCGTACCGGTCGAGCCTGGTGGCGAGCCATGCGGCTTTCCAAGCCGAACGCCGGCCGGCAGAGGAATGATCGAGGGAACTGAACATAGCCATCCCGGCGGGAGGTGCTCCTGCCGGGATCACCCATTATGCAGAGAAAAGGGTGGGCGTGTGAAGACGGAAACGCAACAAGAAGCAGGTCAGGAGCAATCAGCGCTGTCGGTACGCATCCAGCATGGCATCTTCGTTGGTATAACCGGTCGCTCGCGGGAACGTTGAGCTGATCGAATACAGCGGCCGATTCACCACATAGTCGAGCCCCACTCCAATCGGATGCATCACAAAACCTGCCCATCGCCACGGGTTATCGTCCGCAGGCGCTCCGGCGGCAGGATTCGTATAGACCAAGGCCGTGCTGTCGAGGGTGGAATAGATGCTGGTCCGAACGTTGGAATCCGTCATGCCCGACGTTCCATCGTATGGCACGCTTGAGCAGCCGGAAACCACCAGCCCCAATGAAAAGATGGCACCGGCCAAGAACCTTGCCTGATTACACATGGGTCACCTCGTTAGCAATGGTCGGTCATGGTCCAGGCCGGGAGATGGACCCCGGCGCACAGGAGAAAGTCTAGCTCACCAACCCCGACCTGTCTAGGAAGTAGCCGGAATACAGCATGTTTCGGCCAGATTGATCAGAAGGGGAGGGGAAGTGGAGAAGGGATGGTGGGCGATACTGGTATCGAACCAGTGGCCTCTTCCGTGTGAAGGAAGCGCTCTCCCACTGAGCTAATCGCCCAACCAAGGGCCGACTCTAGCATGGGGCCCAGGGTCAGTCAATGTGAGAGGCGTCGGTCACGGTCATTGGAGACGTCCTGTGGCTGGCTCTGATCAGCGCATTCCGTTGAAGTCGATGACCCCTGCGCGTGAGCTGTTCCAATGACGACGGACCGTGCCTTGACAGCAATGAAATCCCATTCGTAGAATGCGAAACCCACATACGCGCTTCTCATACCTTCCACTTCCATGCGAGACGATCTTCTCATTATCGGCGGGGGGCTTGCCGGCTCCGAAGCCGCCTGGCAGGCGGCTAACCGGGGAGTCAAGGTCACCCTCTATGAGATGCGGCCGAAAGAGCCGACCAAGGCTCACAAGACCGGGCTGCTCGCCGAGCTGGTCTGCTCCAATTCGCTGGGCTCCTCGGAAATCCTGAGCGCGCCGGGCATCTTGAAGGAGGAAATGCGGCGACTGGGGTCCTTGATCATCCGGGCGGCCGAGCAGGCGCGGGTGCCGGCTGGTTCCGCCCTTGCCGTGGACCGCGAACAGTTTGCCCAGCAGATCACGCGGGAATTGGAAGGCCATCCCAACGTCAGGATCCTGAGAGAGGAGGTCACGGACATCCCGGATGACGCCGTCTGCATCGTGGCGACCGGCCCCCTCACCTCGGATCGGTTGTCTCAGGCAATCAGCCGGCTGACGCACCACAAGCATTTGTACTTTTTTGACGCGATTTCCCCGATCGTCGATGCGGACTCCATCAACATGGAAGTGGTCTTCCGGGCGTCGCGATACGATAAGGGGGGCGACGACTATCTGAATTGCCCCTTTGACGAGGCGACCTATCACGCGTTCTATCAGGCGTTGCTGGCTGCCGAGAAGGTCCAGCCCAAGGACTTTGAAAAGATCCCGTACTTCGAAGGCTGTATCCCTATCGAGGTCATGGCCGAGCGGGGTCCGCAAACGATGCTCTTCGGTCCCCTCAAGCCGGTCGGGTTGGAAGATCCGCGCACGGGCCGGCGGCCCCATGCCGTCGTGCAATTGCGGGCGGAGAACATCCATCGCACGAGCTACAACCTGGTCGGGTTTCAGACCAAGTTGACCTATCCGGAGCAACGCCGCGTCTTTCGCATGATCCCAGGGTTGGAGCAGGCCGAGTTCCTGCGGTACGGAAGCCTGCATCGCAACACCTTCATCAATTCCCCCCGGCTCCTGCACAACACCTTGCAGATGAAGACGCGGGAGCAGATCTTTTTCGCCGGCCAAATCGTAGGGGTCGAGGGCTATACCGAATCGGCGGCGATGGGCGGCCTGGCCGGGATCAATGCCGTCCGCCTCCTGTCCGGGTTGCCGCCGGTGACGCCGCCGCCGACCACCGCGCACGGCTGCTTGCTGCACTACATCACCACCTGCGAGCCGAATCATTTCCAACCGATCAACACCAACTACGGGCTCTTCCCCCCGCTTCCCACCCGCATCCGGGACAAGGAGCAGAAACGCCGGCTGATCGGAGAACGGGCCGTCAAGGACCTGGAGGCATGGAAGACGCAATCCGGGCTTTCGTGACCTTCTTGGACGTTCAGCGCGGGGCCTCGCGGGACACGATCCGTAGTTACGAGTCCGATCTCCGACAGGTCGCGAAATTCCTCCAACACCAGCAGGGGAGTCAGGGCGATCCGTCTCTGACAAGCCTCACGACACAATCAATCCGGGATTATCTCGCCTGGCTGGACGGCAGGGGGGAGAAGAAATCCTCCCTGGCGCGCAAGCTGGCCACCTTGCGGAGTTTCTTCCGATTCCTGAACAGGGACGGACGTCTGTCGGGAAATCCGGCCGAGCAGGTCCGCATGCCGAAGCAGGCCAAACCGCTGCCGCGGGTGTTGACCAAGGATGATGCGGGCGTGCTGATGGAGATGCCCGAGGGAGATACGGCGCTTGCGCGGCGCGATCGGGCTATCCTCGAAACCCTCTACTCAACCGGTGCGCGGGTCAGCGAGCTGGTGCGATTAAATCGGGAAGATCTGGATCTGGTGAATGGTCTGGTCCGGCTCTCCGGCAAAGGGCGCAAGGAACGGATCGTGCCGATCGGCCAGGTGGCGATCGACGCCATCGCCCAGTATGAAGCGGGCGAGCTGCGTCACGGCGGCTCGGCCACCACGGATCGAACCGGCCCGGTCTTTCGGAATCGTCGCGGAGGGCGGTTGACCGTTCGCAGCGTCGAGCGGATCGTCGCGCGCTATTCCGCTGCGCTGCCGGGCGGGCGCGTGAGTCCCCATGCGCTACGGCATTCGTTCGCCACGCACTTGCTTGACGAAGGGGCCGATCTTCGTGCTATTCAGGAATTGCTGGGGCACGCGTCGTTGGCGACGACACAACGTTACACGCATGTGGCAACGGACCACCTCATGGCGGTCTACGATCGCGCGCATCCGCGCGCAGGCAAGACGCCCCCTGCCCGCCCGGCGACCACCAGACGATGACGATCCGCTCCACCACCATTCTCTGTGTCCGTCGTGACGGGCGCGTTGCCATGGGGTCCGACGGCCAGGTCACGCTCGGCACCACCGTGATGAAACAGAACGCCAGGAAGCTGCGACGCCTCTATCAGGACCGGGTTCTCGCCGGCTTTGCGGGCGCCACCGCCGACGCGTTTACCCTGTTTGAAAAGTTCGACGCCAAGCTGGAAGAATACCGGGGCAATCTGACGCGTGCGGCGGTCGAACTCGCCAAGGACTGGCGGACCGACCGAGTCCTCCGCCGCCTGGAAGCCCTGCTGGCCGTGGCGGACATCGAAAACTCCTTCGTCATCTCGGGCACCGGCGATGTGATCGAGCCGGAGGACGGGATTCTGGCGATCGGCTCCGGCGGACCCTACGCGCTGGCGGCTGCCAGGGGGCTGCTCATGCATTCGACCTTGAATGCGCGCCGCGTGGTCGAGGAGTCCATGCGGATCGCGGGGGGGATCGACATCTACACCAATCAACAGCTCGTGGTCGAGGAGCTGGCCAGGTAGGCTCCTCGGTCGATCGGTCGAACGATAGGATTACCGTGAAGCTCGAACGCGACACGCACCCGCTCAACGTCAACAGCCTCACGCCGAGGCAGATCGTGCAGGAGTTGGACCGCTACGTCATCGGCCAGCGCGAGGCCAAGCGCATGGTCGCGATCGCGCTGCGCAACCGTTGGCGGCGGCAACAGCTTCCGCCGGAGTTGCGCGACGAAGTCATGCCGAAGAACATCATCATGATCGGCCCCACCGGCGTCGGCAAAACCGAGATTGCGCGGCGCCTGGCCAAGTTGGCGGAGGCGCCCTTCATCAAGGTGGAAGCTTCCAAGTTCACCGAAGTGGGCTATGTCGGCCGGGATGTCGAATCCATCATTCGGGATCTGACCGAGGCAGCCGTGGGGCTGGTGAAGGCCAGGCATCTGGAGGAAGTCAGGCAGAAGGCCGAACAGTTGGGGGAAGAGCGGCTGCTGGACCTGCTGCTGCCGAGTCAGAAGTCTTCCCTGGGCTTCGCCGCCGACAATCCCGACGGCACGCCGTCCCCTGCAGCCGAGTCTCTGGAGGCCACCCGCTCCAAGCTCAGACTGCAACTGCGTGAAGGGAAGCTCGACCATCGGTCGGTCGAGGTGGAGGTCAAGGAACGGGGGCTCCCCGTCGGAATCATCTCCGGCCCCGGAGGCATGGAAGAGCTGGAAAACAATCTCCGCGACATGCTGGGCGGCATGTTCCCGGGAAAAAAGAAGAAGCGCATGATGAAGGTGCCGGACGCGTTGAAGCACCTCACGCAGGAGGAGGCGCAACGCATCATCGATATGGATGAAGTCGTCCGGGAAGCGGTCACGAAGGTGGAGCAGACGGGGATTGTCTTCCTCGACGAGATCGACAAGATTGCAGGCCGCGAACGGAGCGCCGGTCCGGACGTGTCGCGCGAAGGCGTGCAGCGGGATCTGTTGCCGATCGTGGAGGGCTCGACCGTGAATACGAAGTACGGGCCGGTCCATACCGACCACATCCTGTTCATCGCCGCGGGCGCGTTCCACGTCGCCAAGCCGTCCGACCTGATTCCTGAATTGCAAGGACGGTTTCCGATCAGGGTGGAACTGGACGCGCTGACCAAGGACGATTTCGTGAAGATTCTCACGGAGCCGCGCGGCTCGCTGATGCGGCAATACCAATCGCTGCTCGCGACCGAAGGGGTGACGTTGGAATTTACGCCGGACGGGTTGGAGGAGATCGCGGCCACGGCGCTGCAGGTCAACGACCAAACGGAGAATATCGGCGCCCGCCGTCTGTTCACGATCATGGAGCGTTTGCTCGAACAGGTCTCGTTCGACGGAGCGGAAGCGGCTGATCGGCATGTGGCGATCGACGCGGCCTATGTGAAAGACCGATTGCAGGGCATCGTGAAGGACCAGGACCTGAGCCGCTACATCCTGTGAAGATGCGATCCCATTCCGCATGCAGCCGCCCGCTCGCCGAGTCCCATCGGCGCCGTCCCTCGCCGCCTCGCCATTGGCCATGGGTGCTCAACCCGGAGCCTGCACATGAATAGATTGATCAAGAAAGCCAACGTCCTGGTCGAGGCCCTGCCCTACATCCGGACGTTTCGCGGGAAGACCGTCGTGGTCAAGTACGGCGGACACGCCATGACCGACGCGCCCTTGAAAGAGCGGTTTGCCCAGGATGTGGTGCTGTTGAAATACGTGGGGTTGAATCCGGTCATCGTGCATGGCGGCGGGCCGCAGATCGACAAGATGCTCGACCGTCTGGGGATCGAGGCGAAATTCCGGCATGGCGTCCGGGTGACGGACGCGGCAACCATGGAAATCGTGGAGATGGTGCTGGCCGGCAAGATCAACATGGAAATCACCGACCTGATCAACCGGCACGGCGGAAGCGCCGTTGGATTAAGCGGAAAGGACGGAGGGCTCATCCTCAGTAAGCCGCTCACGGCCAAGGCTTGGGCGGAGAGCCTGGAAAAGGATCTCGGCGAGGCCGACGGCGACTTCGGCCTGGTGGGCGACATCGAAACCATCAACCCGAGCCTGCTGCACAAGCTGCAGGAGGATCATTACATTCCGATCATCGCGCCGATCGGGACCGATTACGAAGGCAACACCTACAACATCAACGCGGATCTGGTGGCCGGCTCGATCGCGGCGGCGCTCAAGGCGGAAAAGCTCTTGATGCTGACCGACGTCAAGGGCATCCGCGACGCCAACGGGCGCCATCTGTCTACGGTGTCGCGCAAGGACGTGCAACGGATGGTGAAGAAGGGGGTCATCGGCGAGGGCATGTTGCCCAAGGTCCACGCCTGTCTGGACGCCCTGGAAGGGGGCGTGAGAAAAGCCCACATCATCGATGGGCGCGTGCCGCACGCGATCCTGCTCGAAGTCTTTACCGACAAGGGCATCGGCACAGAAATCGTGGCATGAACGACAAACGATGTGAAACGTTCATCGTTATTCGTTAAACGTAGGAGACACCTTCCGCTTTCCACACGTTTAACGGTGAACGATTCACGCATGGCTTCTCACGAGAGTTTGTTGGCTCACCTCCGGCAATTGGTCGGCGAGCGGCATCCGCGCGCGTCGCCTGCGGCCTTACAGCAGGCAGAACAGTATCTCATCGCGAGCTTTCAACGGTCCGGCTTGCCGGTCAAGACCCATGGATTCCGCGCGCTCGGCGGCACCTACCACAACGTCGTGGCCTCGCTGCCGGCCGTGCGGGACAAAAAGGCGCCGCCGCTCCTGATCGGCGCCCACTACGATACCGTTGCCGGATCGCCCGGCGCCGACGACAACGCGAGCGGCCTGGCCGTCATGCTGGAGGCGGCGGAGCAACTCGCGCAAGTGCAACTGGCCCGACCGGTCCACTTCATCGGGTTTTGCCTCGAAGAGTGGAACCTGTTGGGGAGCCGGGCCTATGCCGCCCATCTGCGGAAACAGGGCCGGGAGATCAGAGGCGCGATCGTGTTGGAATGTGTCGGCTTTGCCTCCCAGACGGAGGGGTCGCAAACGCAGCCGCCAATCCCAGTCAAAATGCCAGCGACCGGCGATTTCCTGGGCGTGGTGGGCAACGAGCCGGCTAAGACGTTGGTGGAGACGATCGTGCAGGCCGGGCAACAGGCGGCCGCTCCGCTCAAGGCCACCCCCCTCGTCGTGCCGGGCCAGGGGGAGCAGTTTCCTGACACGCGCCGGAGCGACCACGCGTCGTTTTGGGTCTACGGCTTTCCCGCCGTCATGCTCACCGACACGGCCAACTTCCGCAATCCCCATTACCACCAGCCGACGGATACGCTGGAGACGCTGAATCTGGAGTTTCTGGCCAAGGTCGCGGCAACCGTCACGAGGGCTGCGATCGACATTGCTGGCTTGGGGCAGCAATCCTAAACTGCATCTGGACAGTCGCATCGTCCTGGTGTAGCTTCGCGCCCAAATCGACGGTCACCAAAGATCGAATGGCACGGAACGGAAAAATAAGTTCGAAAGGCATCGGGGGATGGCCAGAGAGCGAACGTCCGCGGGAGCGGTTATTACGCCAGGGCGCACAGTCTGTAACGGATGCAGAGTTGGTGGCGATCCTCCTGCGGGTCGGCGTACAGGGGATGAGTGCCATCGAATTGGCTCGGCACATTCTTGAGAAATTTGGCTCACTTCGAGCTCTGGGTGAAGCCCCGCTCTCGGCACTTTTCGCTGTCAAAGGTTTGAAAGGTGCAAAGGCGGCTCAGTTGGTTGCTGCGATGGAAGTAGCGCGGCGGGTGTCTGTGCCTGACGGGCGAAAACGCATTACGATCAAGAATACAAATCAGGCAGAGGCCTATCTTCGATCGCGATTGCAGGGACTCCCGGAAGAACATTTCAGGGTACTGTTCCTGAATCGACGCGGAACATTGATAGAAGACGCGTTGCTGGCTGTGGGTGCAGTTGACCAGGTCAGGCCACCGATACGACTTCTTGTAGCGAGGGCGCTGCAGGCCAACGCAAGTGCAGTAATCCTGGGTCATAATCATCCATCAGGTGTCGCCGACGCGAGTGAGTCAGATCGGCTTTTCACTGAGGACTTGTACGCCGCTCTGAAGCCGATCGGAATCAAACTGCTGGATCACCTCATTTTTGGTGAACGCGACACCTTCAGTTTCGCTGATAATGGTCTTATGGACGAGGTGGCGCTGAATGTTGGTTGAAGAACAGATCACGCGAGAGGACCTGTTGGAGATCAGTGGGTGAGAAAGACAAGATCATGACGCCCGAACAACGACAAGAGATGATCCACCTCCTTCAAAAGGAGGAGGCGGTTTCGCCTGAATGGGCGGGCATGTTATTTCCGCCGGAGAAGCGGGAATACGAGCTGGTGTATCACGGCAAGGAGTGAGAGAAAAGACGAACAGCCCTTTGTTAGCTTCAGGGCAACCGTGGCAGAATATGCTGATCTACGGCGATAACCTTCAAGTGCTACGAACGCTGGGCACCGAAACCACAGCACTTCCGGGTCAGCTACAGACTGAACTGGTGTCGTAATGGCTCTCCGCGATCCAGTTCAGGAGCGGGTAGTTTCAACTTACATCCGTCGGCTTCTCGGCGGGGTCGGTCGTAGCGCGATCCTGAGGGCATTTCCGACACGTACGGTTAAACGGATCGATCTAGCTCGGCTCCGCATTGCCGGCGAACCCGCACCGGAAGAACTTGTCCAAGGCCTCGTAAAGCCGGAAGGCCGATATCGCCTTGTCTTCCGCCATTATCGGGAGCCTGGTGAACGTGGTAAGCAGAGCCAGGCGCTATTCACCACTCTTCGCACGAAGCTCGCCCGCGAAGCTCAGGCCGCCCATCGCGAGACAGGGCTTTGGATGCTCTGGCTTGCATACCCGCTCCTCTACGTACCGCATCCAAGCGCCGAACATGATGAGTACTTGCTCGCCCCGCTGTTCCTCTGGCCAATCAAAATCGAAAGCGGTGCTCTTCCCGAGGGAGAGGTTCTTCTTACCCGTCAGAAGGGTGCGCCGCGATTCAATCGCATTGCATGGCAGTGGATACGCCGCAACTTGGATTTCGACCCTCCAGAGCCGACCGGTCACGATCTCCTCGAACTGGCGAGCTTCGACGACCTCCGCAGGTTAGTAGGCCAATCCTGCGGAGGTTTCCGACCAGTGCTTAACACCCGCCTTGGACCTTCCATCGAGGCGGTTCCGGAACGGAATACCTTGGAGCAGGTAAACGAGCCGAAGCTTTTCGATGCAGGCATCGTGGGGCTGATCCAATGGGAGAACATGGAATTGCTCGCTGACCTGGAAAAGCTACACGGAATGGAGGAATTGGAAGGGCCAGCGGGTGACGTTCTCCGAGAGCGAGAGCGGCCACAGGCAACCCCGCTTCAGCCTCCCCCTGAGGTGGAGCGTTTCCTGGTGACAGATTCGGATCATACCCAGGAGATCGCGATATGGATGGCCCGCCGACCCGAGGGTGCCGTAATCCATGGACCGCCTGGCACAGGGAAGTCACAGGTCATCGTCAACATCGTCGCCGACACGCTTGCCCGAGGGGAAAAGGCGCTCGTCGTGTGCCAGAAAAAGGCGGCGCTGGATGTCGTCGCCACCCGGCTGCGGAAAGTTGGTCTGGGAGAGTTATTTATTCAAGTCGACGATGCGGAGAGCGACCGCCGACGTGTTATCGAGATGCTTCGCGACCAAGAGCAGCTAGTTCTTCCATACAATGGCAACGAGCGCACCAGGATTGCGCAGGAAATCGAGCGGATCGAGAAGGAGTTTCAAGAGTATGCCACGGCACTCTTCCACGTCCGTGAGCGCCATGGTGTTAGCTATCGCACGATGCTCGCACGGATTGCTCGCATCGAGCGGGAGCACCCTGATGTCAGACCTCTAGCAGGGATCAGAGAGATATTGAAGCACACAAACGACACGGAGCTTTGCCGACTCCTCGAAGCACTTAAGCAGATAGAGGGCCTATTCTGGGAAGCCGATGTTCCGAACAACCCCTGGTTGCAGGGGCGGGAAGACCTGACTGGCGATCGGTACCAACTCGAACAGATAGAGGGAGATCTTGAGCGGGCGGTACCAGTCGCCGAGAAAGCCGATGAGTGGGCAGGACAGCAGGCATCCGTGGGAGGCGAGCTAGTCGGGTCGCTTGAAGCGATCCGCGACGCAGCGGAGCGTCTTGCACAGCTTTGGCCAGCGTTGGATTCGAGCGTGGTGTCGGAGGTGATACCGCCAAAGGAAGCAGTCTCGCGGATTGAAGATATTGACTATAGGAGAATTGCCAGGGCTGTCGAGAGAGTCATCGCTAAACAAGGGTCACTTTTCCGTATCTTCTCCCGGACATTTTATCGGGATCGACAGATCATCCGAAATTTCGTTGAACGATACGAGTGGTCAAAAGATCCTTTGGCGGGCGAGATCTTTCATCGAATCGCCGAGCAGGCCAGCGCAGCGGCCGCGTGTGAGATAGTCCTGAAGACCCTCGGCAAGTGGTTTAAGGACTCGTATGTGAATTCCCTTTGCAACTCGATCCGCACAGGTTCCGCTGCGGCTCCGTGCCTCCGTAGGCTAAAGGAATATCTTCCGCGTCTCCCCATCTTGTTACGCTACCTGGCTACTGTCTCGGGTCTGGATCAGCGCGGTCGAGAGGTTGTCGGAGCGCTTGAGACCGCATCGGCGGGAATTCCTCGAAATTGGCCGAAGGTAGTCGAGCTGTCTGCGCTGCTAGCCTGGGTTGGGAATGCAGAGAGAGATTCGCCGATCCTGCGGCGCCTTACTCCAGAACTCTACGACGCGAATCGAACGCGTCTCGTCGATTTGGTGAAACAGAAACGGGGCTTGGAGTCGCAAGCAATCCGAGCTCAATGGGCATCGAAATGGCCGACGATCGACCACCGCTGGCGCAGGGGACTTCGTTTTCGAGGTCCTCGCTCACAAAGGCTTCGTGAGATCGTCGAGACAGGGGCTGGCCGGGGACTCTTCGATCTCAGGCCGTGTTGGCTTGTGAACCCCGGAACCGCGAGCCAAATCTTCCCTCTCAGGTCGTCACTTTTCGACGTGGTGATCTTCGATGAGGCCTCCCAGTGTCCCCCGGAATACGCGCTCCCTGCCCTGTACAGGGGGAGACGAACAGCGGTGGCAGGGGATGGAAAACAGTTGCCTCCGACCATGTTCTTCAAGGCGGCGTTTGACTTTGACATTGAGGAGGACGGCGAAGGCGAGACGCATCAAAACGATGGGGAAAGGCAAGCCGAAGATCAAATGGACATTGGAATCGCCTCTGGCGCGGACGATCTCCTATCCCTTGCGCAAGCCCGGCTTCCAGATGCGCACCTCAACGTGCACTATCGGTCGCTCGACCCTGTCCTGATTGCCTTCTCAAATGCCGCCTTCTATAGGAATCGTCTCGAATCGCCTGAGCCCGCTGTGAGGGTCACACAGGAGGGTGGCGCACCCGCGCTCTTCATCGAGCGAGTGGACGGCGTCTACCAAGCTGATCGAACAAATCCGGACGAAGCACGGCGCGTGGCCGCCTTCCTGAAACAATTGTGGCAATCCCCAAGAAATCGGCCGACGGTTGGGGTCGTCACATTCAACGAGGCCCAAAGAGAAACGATCGAAGATCTGCTCGAGACCGAGGCCGCTCGGGACACGGATTTTCGCCTGTCATACGAACGGGAGCTAACCCGCGTGGAGGATGGCGAGGATGTGGGGTTTTTCGTCAAGAGTCTTGAGGCTGTGCAGGGCGATGAACGCGATGTGATCCTTTTCTCGACGACGTACGGCCGGCGCACCGACGGACGGTTCATCCGAAGCACCCTCGGTCCGATCAACAGGCAAGGCGGAGAACGTCGCCTGAACGTTGCCATTACTCGAGCCAAGAGATGGGTCCGAATTTTTACATCACTTCCAGTTCACGAGCTTGCCAGTGCCCTTACTCCAGGCGCGGTCGAGACCGCTGACGCCGCAGGGCGGGCTATGCTTCAGCTTTACTTGGCTTATGCGGAACACATCGCCAAGGGTGAACGGGAAGCAGCCCTAGCGATTCTCGGCCGTGCTCTCGAACTATCTGGCGGCCTCGAAGAGCATCGGGGACCGGTCGGAGCCGAAGAGTCGGAGTTCGAGATCGAAGTGCGAGAAGCGTTGTGCGAGACGCTTGATCTTGAAATCGACCCTCAGGTCAGTTCCGGGTCTTTCCGGATTGATCTGGGTATCCGCGCCCCCGACGGTGGGGGATATATTCTGGGCGTCGAGTGTGATGGAAAGGCCTACCACAGCGCACCTTCAGCCCGGGCTTACGACTATTGGCGACAGGCGGTTCTCGAGCAGCGCGGCTGGAGAATTCACAGGATCTGGTCCACGGCGTGGCGAAACGACCGGGCTAGAGAGATTCATAAGGTCGAACAGCGAATCACCAAAATTCTTCAGTCTTGTCGAAGTTAGTGTAACGGGGCTGCGTTAGAGAATAATGTGACGCCGAACAGTAGGTGGCGGATTAAGAGGTGCGTGACCGTCTGCGTGGACGATTGAGGGGCGGGCAAGACGGTCACATGGGTCTCTGGAGGCTGGATTTCGTCGTTTCTGGGCAGAAGAAGCGCGAGTAACGGCGATCAAGCCCATTGGCTCATTCTATGTGTGAATTTAACGGCCATCCACCGCCGGCTTGGCGATTTGTTTCAGCGCCTTTCCCGGGAAAGTAGTGATCACAATGACGAGCAACTACACTGAGTAACATTGTCCTCTCTGTGGTGGCGAGAAAAAAGCCGGGACCACCACCTTTACGGCCGATTTTGAGTTTGGCGTGGTGGTTGTCAGACATGTCCCTGCTCTGGCATGCGCCCTGTGTGGAGCAGACTGGATTCAGGATGATGTGGCGGCGCGTTTGGAAACGATCGTTGCCGAGGCCAAAGCCAAGCGACTGCAGGTTGAAGTGACCACCCTGGCCTGACCGTCAGCTCTATCTCCAGTCTAGCTTTCATCGGCCGGGGCGGGCGTGAATGGGAGCAGGATGCCATGCTAGCCTCCCGCCACCGGATGGACGCTCTCTTTCAGTCCCTCCTCCACCGCGTATTCCAGGAAGAAAGATGACAAGCGAAAAGAAGCCCACCGGCTGGTCGGCCATTCGCCGCTATCTGAACGAGCAGCCGAAACCGGCCTTGCTGGCGCTGGTCAAAGACCTTTACGACGCCTCATCCGGCAATCGCAATTTCCTGCACGCCCGCGTGCAGGCCGAGGCTGGCGACGGAACGGCCGTGGAAAAGTATCGGCGTACGATCATCGAGCAGTTCTATCCCTCACGAGGATACGGTAAGATCAAACTGACCGAGGCACGCAAGGCCATCCGCGAGTACCGCAGGGCCACAGGGAACCTGGCAGGCACGATTGACCTGATGCTGACTTACGTGGAGACCGGCACGGAGTTCACGCGAGACTACGGCGACATCAACGAGGCCTATTACAACAGTCTCGAATCCGTCTTGCGCGAGATGACGCAGCTTTTGCGGATGGAAGAACCGGCGTCGTATCCGCGGTTCCGGGAACGGATTCAACGGCTGGAAGATCACGCCGACCACATCGGTTGGGGCTACGGCGATGCGCTTCGGCACCACGTCCGTTTGCTCGAAGCGGAGCTGGCAGGCGAATGAAACCATCCTACACCGCACGACAGGGCCAGTTTCTGGCCTACCTCCACCACTACCGCATCGTGAACGGCTGCGCGCCGTCCGAGGCGGACATGCAACGGTTCTTTTAGGTCACACCCCCGAGCGTGCATCAGATGGTCCTCACGCTGGAACGCCGCGGCCTCATTCGACGCGTTCCCGGCCAGGCGCGCAGCATCACCGTGAACGTTCCGCCGGAGTCGTTGCCCCAGTTGGAGCGGCCCCAAGGGACCGCTATCCCAAACCGACTGTGATCGCGTTATCCGGTCATGCGCACCGCCGTCCAGGAAACACTGTTGAGATCGCGATTGACTGTCGAAACTCTGGAGGATCATCAGACATGCACGTGATCGACCTCCGCCGACAGGTGTGTGCCGCCCGCGTCATCGAAATTCGAGCGATGGGACATATGCAGACGCAAAGTCGCCAGCGGCTGGACCATTTGTTCACGTCACTTCTGCACAGAACCGTCAGAGGCGAATTGTGAGTGGGGAAAAGCAGAGTGGGTGGTGCCCAAGACGGGCAAAACTGCGGCTCAGGAAATGTGTCCTGCGGCCCGCAAGAGATCAATGTAGCCTTCGGACGAAAGAGGACAATCTATAAGATCGAGGAATTGCTTGCGGTTCAGTTTCACTTGCCGAGCCATTGCACTCAGAAGGGAGTCAGGAAGCTCCCTTTCCCCGTGACTCAGCTTTGTGAAGATCGCAGTTTTCTTGCCGGCGACCCACAAATGGAAGAACGTATGATCATTCTCCTTCTTTCTGAAGCCCTTCTGCTGAAGGGCGGTTGCTATGTCCCGCGCGGATCTTGGCATGCCTTAGAGCTACGAAGCGGCAGGTGCGTCGGCGCGTAGTTCTAGCAGGCGCCGCTTTAGGCCTAAGGCTTTTTCATCAAGCACCTCATCATTTTCCTCTGCGAACTCTTGCCAGAGATATGCGAAGTTTGCGTGAAGGTCACGCAAGGCTTCGTCGCGACGTTCGCCGTAGCCCCAGAGGTTCAGAGTCTCGTTTCGGTATACCCAAAGGCCGTCAACATATTCGACTTGGACCTGAATCGGCTTTCGGATCTCAAAACGCCTACCGGAGTGTTCAAAGCGAGTTAGCCTTAGTGGCTCCATGCTGACGGTCTCTATGCCAAGGACGGTGTCCAGTCTCGTAACTCGCCCCTCGTGGTCCACAGTCCCCAACCCTGTTGCCTCGACATACGAACCAGGAAGAAGATTTGCCACTTCGTCGCGGAGCGATTCAGAGTAATAGCAGTCAATTTCTACCCCACGCTGGCGTATCGTGATCTTTTCCGGCCCCGTGTCGAAGTAAATTTTGACGAGCTCACCTATGACGGTCGCCTGTTCGGCAGTGGTAGGCATCGCGTCCCGCTCTAGGAGGTGACGCACGGCTTGTCGCGTCTCAGCGGAAAATACTAACCGTGGGTGTCGCGCTGGTGACCAGTTCTCCAGTTCGACAAGATAGTCGTCTAAAGTACCAGGAAGCAATGCGTCGAATGCTCTGAGGAGATAAGTTCGATCCGACCGACGAAGACTAGACTGCTCCGTTTCACTCGACTGTATCTGAATTGTTCGTCCAAACTCGAAGATGAGATCAATTGATTTCTGTGCAACATCCTCCTCCGGAAGCAAGGTTGGGCCAGGCACTGGGGTCTCCACTTCAATGACAAGGTCGCTGTGGTGGGCATTAACAAAAGACAGCTCGACGACTTCTCGGTATTTGTTGTACCAGAGTCCTCGTCTGGCACTCGGATCACGTGCAACAGCCGCTGCTGCATGAAAGAGTAAGTTCTGAAGTGCCTGTAGCTTTGAGGCCAGAATGGCGATCGGCACCTCACCGCGTGGGAAGCCATCACCACGCAAGGTGAGTCGTAACCGTCTATGCTCATTAATTGGAGGCATTGCTAAGTCAGTAGCAGAGGCAGCATATCTTAACGGAGCTATGCTCGGGCTACAACTATCATCCCGGAAGTGGAGAGGACTTGCTGGGTTGGCAAAGACAAAGGGACAGGTGGAGACCTGCGTTAGCGCGGCTTGGCCCTTGATTGGCGGAGATGCACGGAGCTGGAATCTCGGCAGGCCGTTTGCGGCTCCCGACTCGGTATCCTCTTCCAGGCTTTCTCCATTTTGTTTTTAAAGGAGAGTCGTAGTCTGGGGCGTCTCGACCTTTCTGCTGTGTGGGCATTCCGATCAGCGGATTGCTATAATCCGCTCCGGATGAGCTTCAGGATGACGTTTTATCATTTCGAAATCGTGGTGGAGAAAGAGTCAGACGATGTGGGCTATGCCGCTTACAGTCCAACGCTGCCGGGCTGTTTCAGCAACGGCAAGACAATCGAGGAGGCAGGCGGAATATCCGCAAAGCCATCCAACAGCACATGACCTCCCTCTTAGCTCACGGCTAGTCGGTCCCGCAGAATGAGAACCGTCCGCCGTTCAGTCAGTGATGAAACCTCGATTGCAACCCCAGACTGTTCAGGCGATCAGCCGCGTCTTTGACGAACTGGATTACCGGCTCCTCGGCGAGGTCTATTGCCACGAGGGCGGCGAGGAGTTCTGGCGGGCGAGACGCGGGCGTTGCCGTCGGCTGGGCATTAAGCTCGGCGAGGTGCTCAAGCTGAGGCTGAAGCCAGGCGGACGCAGCCTCTACGTCGGCGCTGGCGTGGCTGAGTTGCCGGTGTTGATCATGGAGACGGTAGATTTACAGCGAGCGGTCGTGGCCTGTAATCTCAGAGGCGACGAAGTCCAGGAGCTGAATCGCGCCGCGAAGGACCTCCCGTTTCGCTTTGAGCATCGTGACGCGACCTCCGTGCGGGGATCGTTCGATCACTTGTGGATCGTCAGCGTGTTGAACGATCCGGAAAGCTACCCCGAGCTCTCCGAACTGTCCTATGGGCGTGCCAATCCTGTGACGTTTAACCTAACGGCCTTCCGAAAGGAACGGCGCGCGGTGACGCGTCTGGTCGATCGATGTCTCAAGAACCTCACACGTCGCGGGCTCGTGACCACGTCAACAGAAGAAGCGATCTGGATTGCGGAATGGTGCGCGGAGCGGCAGATCCACTGGAAGGTTGAACGCCGGACGTACAAAACCGCGCTGGTCGAAGACCCTATCTGTTTCATTCAGATCGGAACGCAGTGACAGGATTGGAAGAGGCCGATGCACTCGGCACTCAGCACTCAGAGACCTAGCCCGCATTATTCATGACGGTTCGTCGCGAAATCGCGCAGTCGCCAAGCGAGACGGGCAAGCACAGCCGCGAAGGACCAAGGCGTACTTGAAACAGTACGTCGAGGGAGTGAGCGGCGAGCACGCCCGCCATACCAAGCTTCGCTTGAGCCGCCGCATTCGATCACATCGCGGCGGAGAGGCACTTTGCCTTCGACTTCTCATGTTGGCTCTGTCGCAGCGGCGAATTGGGGTGCCCATTGCGCTTCTGTTGCAATGGGCCTAAGCAGCAGAAGCGTTCATGAATAATGCGGGCTAGACCCAAAAGCCGAGCGGCTTCTCCGGATCGCTCAGATACTGGCTGGCGTAGCGGACGTAGTTCTGGGCCGACTCCCTGATCCAGGCCAGTTCTTCTTCGGTGACCGGACGCTTGACCTTGGCGGGAGAGCCCAGAACCAGGCTCTTGGGTGGGACGATGGTCCGTTCGGTGATCAAGGCGCCCGCTCCGACCACCGAGTCTTCCCCGATCACCGCGCCATCCATGATGATGGCGCCCATGCCGATCAGGACCCGGTCCTTCACCGTGCAGCCGTGCAGGACCACATGGTGGCCGATCGTCACGTCATCGCCGATGACAAGCGGCGCGGTGTCGTGCGTGACGTGGAGCACGCAGAGATCCTGGACGTTGGTCCGGTGGCCGATTCGGATAAAATTCACGTCGCCGCGGATGACGGCATGAAACCACACGCTGCACTGCTCGCCCAGGACCACGTCGCCGATCACGACGCCGGTATCCTCGATGAAGCAGGACTTCGGGATGGTCGGCGTGATGCCTTGAAATGTCCGGATCATGGACCGCACTGTAAGCGAGCGCTTGGCTACGAATCAAGCGTCGTTGACAGGGTTTACAGGTCGCCCGTAGACTGACTTGCTTATGAGCCGCAAGGCGACTTCTATGAAACACGAACCGCGGACATCCTCCCCTCGCTCATCCCTCTCCCCTATGCCTGGGGAGCGGATCAGAGAGAAGGGAACCAAGATCGGCTTCGTCAATCTGGGGTGCTCCAAGAACCAGGTGGACTCCGAGATCATGCTCGGCCAGCTTGTGGCCGGCGGCTTCGAGCTGACGAGCCGTCCCGAACAGGCCGAGGTGGTGATCATCAACACCTGCGGTTTCATCGAGGAGGCCAAGCAGGAATCCATCAACACGATCCTGGAACATGCGGAGCTGAAAAAGACGGGGGCCTGCCGGGTGCTGATCGCGGCCGGCTGTCTCGCGCAGCGCTACCAGGGCGACCTATTGCAGGAGTTGCCGGAGCTGGACGGGATCGTGGGCACCGGCGAGTTCGGCAAGATCGCGGACATCACCCGCTCGCTGCTTCAGCCCAAACAACCGGCGCAGCGGTCCTGGATCAGCCCGCCCCCGTTTCTTTACGACGCGATGGCCCCGCGCATCCGGCTGGGCCGTGCTCACTCCGCCTACGTGAAGATCGCCGAAGGCTGCAACCGCCACTGCACGTTTTGCGCGATCCCGATCATGCGCGGCAGGCAGCGCAGCCGGTCCATCGAGTCGATCGTCGCCGAGGCCGAACGGCTGGCCGAAGAAGGAGTCCAGGAGCTGAACCTCATTTCCCAGGACACGATCAACTATGGGGTGGATCTGGGCCTGCGGCAGGGCCTCACGTTGCTGCTGCGCGAGCTCGTCAAGGTGAAAGACATGCGCTGGATTCGGCCTTTTTACCTCTACCCGCAGCAGGTCACCGACGAGCTATTGGATTTATATGCCGGCGAAGAGAAGATCACCAAATACATCGACATGCCGCTCCAGCACATCAACGACGCCATGTTGATCCGCATGCGCCGGCTCGGCGACAAGGCCTTCCTGACCAAGCTGGTCGAGCGGATTCGCTCCCGCATTCCTGGGGTGACGTTCCGCACGGCCTTCATCGTCGGCTTCCCGGGCGAGACCGAGGCCATGTTTGATGAACTGGCGCAGTTCATGGAAGAGGCGGCCTTCGACCGGGTGGCCGTGTTCGGCTATTCCGACGAGGAGGAGACGCCTGCGTGTGATTTGCACGGCAAGATCGACCAGTCGGTCATCGAAGAGCGGCGGAGCGAGTTGCTGAACCGGCAAGAGACGATTGCGCTGCGTCAGAGCCTGGGTAAAGTTGGTTCCACCTTGTCGGTGCTGGTCGATGGCTTGTCAGAGGACAATGAGTTTCTGCTCGAAGGCCGTCATGAAGGGCAGGCGCCGGAGATCGATGGGGTCGTGTACTTGAGCGAGAGCGATGTCGAGCCCGGCGAGTTCGTGCAGGTGAAAATCACCGAGGCCACCGCTTACGATCTGGTCGGCCAAGCCATTGAGCCGGTCCGGACAAGATCGAAAGCGGGTCTGCAGACCAGGCCCGGACCGTCCGCCCCGCAGGCGCGACGGGCGCCCTCCGCTCCACAGATGCGACGAGAGTCCTCCGTCGTGCCCCTCATCATGCCCACGAAGGTCCGGGCACAGTAGACCCGCCGTCCTGTTCCATTTGTCGCCGTCTCCCAAGCACTCCCGCAATCCCGCTCGTTGCCAAATCGCCGCGTAACCTGTCAGAGTAGAACTATGACTGAGTCGCCTTCTGCCGTGGTGTTGCTCATCCACTGTCCGGACCGCAAGGGCATCGTCGCCCGGGTGGCGGGATTCATCAATGAGTTCGGGGGGAATATCCTCGATTCGGACCACCACACGGACCGCGAGGCGGGCGAATTTCTCATGCGGACGGTGTTTGCGCTGGAAGGGTTTCAGCTTCCCCCGGCTGAGATCGCCGCGGCCTTCGCGCCGATCGCGAAGGTGTTCGGGATGCGCTACGAGGTTCATTTCATTCCGGCTCATCCGAAGGTGGCCCTCTTGGTCTCCAAGCAGGACCATTGCCTGGCCGATCTGCTTCAGCGGCAGCGGCGCGGCGAATTGCCCATCGACGTGCCGGTCATCATTTCGAATCACGACACCTGCGCCATGTGGGCCGAGTTGTACAAGATCCCGTTCCATGTCTTTCCCGTGACGAAAGACAGCAAGCCGGAGCAGGAGCAGCGGGTGATCTCAGTCCTCAAGCAACAGGACGTGCATCTGGTGGTCTTGGCTCGGTACATGCAGATTCTCAGCGGCGAGTTCTTGCGCGCGGTCGGCTGTCCCGTCATCAATATCCACCATTCGTTCCTGCCGGCCTTCATCGGCGCCAATCCCTATCGGCAGGCCTACGAGCGGGGCGTGAAGCTGATCGGGGCCACGGCCCACTACGCGACCGAAGAATTGGATGAAGGGCCGATCATCGAGCAGGACGTCATCCGCGTGGGGCATCGAGACTCGGTGGAGGACCTGGTTCGCAAGGGGAGGGATCTGGAGGAGTTGGTCCTCGCGCGGGCGGTCCGGCTCCACGTCGAACGCCGCGTGATCGTCTACGGTAGACGGACCGTGGTGTTCGACTGATCACCGGATCATCGAGAAACTGGACGGATCCCGTGAGCGGAAGGCCAGGGGTTTAGGTCAGGCGCACGTTCGGTCCTGACTGGTGTCGAGGGTCAGACTTGACAAAACCCTACGAGGTTTGCATGATGCGATCCGGCTGAAGCGAGGGCGCATGCGCGACGTCGTGGTGGCGGTCTGTGGGCTCACGCCACAAGTCGTAACCGAAACGCTCTGGGCGCTGTCTCATCGCACCCCGCCCATCTATCCCGTTCAGATCTGGATTCTCACTACGCAAGCCGGTCGCGATCAGTGCCTCCGCGCGCTCCTTGGGTCAAAAGGCGCGCTGGCGCGCTACATCCGCGAGTACCGGCCCAACCCTGTTCCCCGGTGCGGGCCGAACTCCGTCATCCTCTTGGAAACAGCCGACGGCGAGCCGCTGGACGACGTCCGCTCCGAACGGGACAGCCGGGCGATCGCCGATCAGATCGCCGGGTTCATCCGCAAGCAGACGAGCCGAGCCGATACCCGCCTCCACTGCTCTGTCGCCGGCGGCCGCAAGACGATGGGGGTGCTCCTGGCCGCGGCATTGCAATTGTACGGGCGGTCGGACGACCGGCTGTATCACGTGCTGGTTCCGCCGGAGTTCGAATCGCATCCCGACTTCTATTATCCGCCGAAACGCTCACGGACACTGGTGCTCCGCAATGGACGCCGCTTGAATGCCGGGACGGCCAAGATCGAACTGGCGGAATTGCCTTATGTCCGATTGCGCGGCTTGCTGGCCGCGGAGCACCTGACTACTGAGGCAACGCTGAGCGGGATTGCAGCAACCGCCGAACGGAGGCTGCAACTCCTCGTCGATCCGGAGCCGGTTCGGGTTCATCGTGGGGACAATGCCCTACGCATCGGCACGAACCGGATCGAGCTTTCCCCGGCGGGCATGACCATCTACCGGGCATTGGCCAGGACCAAGACGTACCACTGCGCCCGCCCCGAACTGGAAACCTGCGGTGACTGCATGGAGTGTTATGTCCGGTTTACCAAAGACACATGGGCGCAGACAAAGGCGACCCTCGCAGAGCGCGGCGGGATGCCGGTCCTGACGAATGCGACGGACGACAAGGACGTCGCCAACCAATTCCGGTCGCTGATTCGCAAGGTCAACGGCAGGCTCGAACGCACGCTCGGGATGGGGTCGGCCGAGAACCCCTATCGCATCCGCTCCGGCGGCACACGTGGCGAGACGGTCTACGGCCTGGCGCTCGATAAAACCAAGATACGGGAGGAAGGGTGATCGGGCGGCAACATTGCGGCAACATTTCCAGGCTGGACGCGAGGCCATCCCCTGGTTATGTTGCCGCCAGACATGAGAAGACACTCAGAGGACGCGAAAGGAGTCGCCATGACGCCGAGCCAAATCGCCTGTCCGAGATGCGGGGAGCCGATCGCGCTCTCGGACGCATTGCTGGCGCAGGTGCGCGGGACGGTCGAGACCGATCTGAAGCAGCGGCATGCAGCCGAACTTCAAGCCGCCGTGTGGCAGGCGGAGGCGCGTGCGAAGGAGCCAATTGAACGAGACCTCCGTCTGGTGCGGGAGCAGCTCGCCGAACAACAACGGAAAACGCAGGAAGCGCAGCAGGCCGAACTCACCTTGCGGAAGGAGAAAACCGCGCTCGAGCTCGGCGCGCTGCCGGAACCGGAGGAGCCGGCATAACGGGCACCGGCAATGTTTCCGGACTGGACAAGGCTGAACGAACATCGTTAAAGAGGATTCCATCGTCAGCGAGGCGGCATGATCATGGCACAGATGACCACGCGTGATTACACGGTTCAATTCCTGACCCCGGCGTTTCTCGGCGACGCCGAGCAGAACGGCCGGTGGCGGACGCCACCGTTGAAGGCGCTGCTCCGGCAGTGGTGGCGCGTCGTGTACGCCGCCGATCACGGCTTTCGCATAAACGTTGACGCCATGCGCCGCGAAGAGGGGCTCTTGTTCGGCAATGCGTGGCTGGAGAACGAGTTCTCGAAAAGCCAAGTCCGGCTCCGCATAGATCGCTGGGAGTCAGGTACCTTGAAGAGCTGGAACGGCCTAGAGCAACCCAATGTCACTCATCCTGAAGTGCAACGAACCAATTACAAGGTTGGTCCCCATGCCTATCTCGGCTACGGGCCACTGGATGGACGAGGTGGGACAAAATTAAACGAAAGGGTCAAGGCCGTTGTGGACGTCGGTGAATCCGCCATCCTCCGGCTTGCCATGCCCAATGAAGACGCCTCTCGCCTCCACCGTGCCCTGTGGCTCATGGACCGCTATGGCACGGTCGGCGGCCGCAGCCGCAACGGCTGGGGGTCGTTCACGCTGACGCCGACCAACGGGACGCCCACGCTCGAAGGACAGCTCCCCCTGCGTGATTGGAAGGCCTGCCTCGCCTGCGACTGGCCGCACGCCATCGGCCTGGACACGACAGGCCCGCTCATCTGGCAGACGGAGCCGCGCGACGACTGGAAAGCGGTGATGCGAGAATTAGCGATCATCAAGATCGGGCTGCGGACGCAGTTCGTGTTCCCGAATCACAGACCGCCGCACAACAACCCTCTGCAACGGCACTGGATCAGTTATCCGATCACCACTCACACTGTCGCTGAGTGGAAGCGAAAGAATTTACGTCTTCCCAACTGCCTGCGTTTTAAGGCGCGTCCGGCGCCCAACGCCTCCAAACAGGTCGTCGGCGTGATTGTTCATGTGCCGTGCACGCCGCCCTCCGAATTCCAACCGAACAAGGCGGCTCTCCAAAGCACGTGGCAGACGGTGCACAAGCTGCTTGATGAACTCGTCAAACCGACGAGCGCCCGGAGCTACGCGATGATCGCTGATGCGGATCGGCGATCCAAACTCAAACCCGAGCTTGACAAGGTGACCTTGCAACGCATTCCGGAGTGACGCATGAACGACGATCTCATCTGGCAAACCAAACTTGCCGCCCGTCTTCACGACCCGGCGGAAAAGGCGCTCGTCTTGCTCCGGGACCCGGAGGGCCACGAGGGCGGGACGAGCCGTGCGCTGCATCGAGATTTAGGCTTCCACAATCTGCCGGTGAAAGAGTGGCTCGATCCGGATAATGCCCAGGTGCTCGATACCGTGCTCTTCAAACACGGTATCCCGATCGCGATGTACAAAACCGTCAAGCGCGCCGACTGGTGGGCGGCGGGTGCCGATCGGCCCCAGTGGCCGGTGGATACTGTGCCGACAAAATCAGGCGAGACCACAACCTCGAGGGTCGTAAATTGGGCGCGCGTGCGCTGGACGGAAGTGCCTGTCTTGATTCATCCGCTGACAGGCACACCATTCGACCTGGGCCATCTTGCTGACACCGACATCGGGGATATCAAGGCCCGGAGCTTCGAGCACTTCTCGCGCTTGATTGTCAAAGAGGGGGAGCACGTCGATTGGAAACGGACGCTGCTGGCCTTCTGGCGCTTTGGGCCGGAACTGCGCGAGGGGAAAGACAGCGGGCAACTCGGCCATCTGTGGCCCCTGCTACCGGCGGAGACGCGCGTGCCGGATCATTCGATCTGGGATCATCTTGATCTCACTTCAGCATTCGCTGGTGGCTTCGCAAGCGATCCTCAAGGGGAAGTGGCCCTCTTGGCGCTGTCGATCGGGCCGGTCCAGTCCTTCATTGCGGCGGCCCGCTCGACGTCCGATCTGTGGGCCGGCTCGCATCTGCTGTCGCGGCTGTCGTGGGAAGCGATGAAGGTGGTGTGTGAGCGGCTGGGGCCGGACGCAATCCTGTTTCCACGGCTACGGGGCATACCCCAAGTGGATGTGTGGTTGCGCGACGAGATGAAACTGCCCGCACAATGGTTCGCAGGCTGCAACTGGACGGAAAGGACGACGGATGCGAATCCCCTTTTTGCCGCCGCCCTTCCCAACCGTTTTGTTGCGGTGGTGCCGGCCTCGCAGTCGCGCGAGATCGCACAAGCAGTTGAAGCTCGTGTGCGCACCTGGTTGCAGGACCTCGGAAAGAACATCGTGGATCGATTGCTTGAAGCAGCCGGCTTGGCTGACGGGACGGACAAGCACTGCCACAGGCAGATGCGGGAGCAGCTCCAGGGCTTCCCGGAAGTGCATTGGGCGGCTGTGCCCTTTTCGCTGATCCGAGCTCGCGACGAATCGAAGCAGACCGATCTCGACGTAACGCAGTTGTCCGAGGCCATGGCGCCTTTCTTTGGCGTGGCGCCGGGGCAAGCCTGTGGCTTTCTAGAAACTCCGGCGTGGGAGGTGTTGCAGAAGGAGGCGAAGTTTGCTGATGGAACGACCTTCTTTTCACCAAAGCCGGGCGTCCTCTACCCGGCGGTGTACGACCTAGCCGAGCGCGTCCTTGCAGCAGCGAAAAGTGTGCGGTCGTTCGAACAGGTCGAACAGAAGGGCTGGCGCGATTCGCTGACCGGCGAGAGCGAATGGCTCACGGACGATCCGGTTCTTCTGAACGTGCCGCCGGGCAAGCGGAAGAGCCGGAGAGACGAAGGCTTTAGGGAGGGCGACCATGTCGAGACACTCTGGACGCACCTTGCCGACGAGAAGCCGGCATGGGCCAAGAAAGGCGAGCACCTCGGGGCACTGTCGGCCATCAAGCGGTTGTGGCCCTCCCTCTTTGCCGAAGAGGTGGCTCGGGCAACTGGCCAGCCGGTCGGTCAGGTGCCGCGCTTCGTCGTCTCCACGCACACCATGGCACTGGCGTACCAGCTCGACCAGTGGCTCGATGCCGGTGCGCCGATGGGTGGTGAGCTTCGCGATCGTCTCGCAGACACCGATTCGGTCCCCCTGCCTCGCAAGCTTGCCCGGAAATACGGCCAGCGTGATGTCTTGGAATTCGCCAAACGGTTGCCGGGCTTGCTCGATGCGGTACGCGAAGGCGAAAACGAACGAGCGCTGCGTAAGGTGGAGGGCCTGATCAAAGAGGCTTTTGCCCTGGCGGATGGCGGGCAAAAGGAAGTTCGCCTCGAAACCTACTATGCCCTCCTGCTGATGGATGGTGACCACATGGGCCGCATCCTCTCAGGCGATGCGCGGTATGCCATTACCTACCAGGAGAGCTTTCACCCGGAGGTGCAACAGAGGTTCAAGGAGCAAGCCCAACACCATGACACGATCAAAGCCTACGGCGAGCAGAAGCGCGCCTTGTCTCCCAATCGGCATCTCGCCATCTCCGGGGCCCTGAACGATTTCGCCCTTCACGTGGTTCCGGAAGTCATCGAAAGTGAACACCTCGGCCGTGTCCTCTACGCGGGTGGTGATGATGTGCTGGCCATGCTGCCCGTGGTGGATGTGTGTTCGGCTATGAGGCGCTTGCGCTGTGGATACAGTGGGCATGACCCTGAACAGGCTGCGCTCGACTGGAGAGCTGTCCGTCGTGAGACGCGCATGGTCGTCAAGGAGGGATACGCTTTCTTGCGCGGACAGCTCATGCGGATGATGGGAGAAAAAGCCACGGCCTCCTGCGGCGCGGTGATCGCCCATCATCAGGCTCCCTTGGCCATGGTGCTGCGGGAACTGCGCGCGGCGGAGCAGCGGGCGAAAAAAGAGGGCGGGCGCGATGCCTTCTCGATCACGGTCATCAAGCGGTCGGGCGGGGTCTTGTCGCTCACTGCCAAGTGGGGCGAACCGCTGGATGTGCTGGTGGCGCTGCGCAACTTTCTGGCGGAGCCGGCGGTGTCGCGCCGCGCGGTTTATAACAGCCTCCTGTGGCTTCAGGACCTGCCGCCCGATGCGTCGGCTGGGATGCTGGGGAGTCTGCTCGCCTATCAATTTGGGCGACAGACCTCTCGCATTGAAGTGTGGCACAAACACGAGGGGCCTCTGCTCTCCAACCGAATTGCGGCGCTCGCATGCAAAGAGAAGGCTCGGCTCGACTGGCTCGCGCGCTTCATGGGTGTGGCGGAGTTCTTGGCCCGGGAAGCACGGGTTAACGTGAAGGACGCAGAGCCGGCAACAGCAAAACTTAGCCGATAACAGGGTGGACCGAGACCATGGGAATCACCGCGAACCGACAGGCCCTCTTCATCGAACCGCTGGATGTCCTGGTCTTGCGGGGCAACAAGCTCTTTGGCGATCCGGGTAGCTACGGTGAGTCGCTGGTGCCGCCCTGGCCGTCGGTCGCGGCGGGCGCGATCCGGTCAGCGCTGCTTGCCCATAAGGGTGTGGACCTTCAGGAATTTGCCAAGGGGCGAGTGGCTGACCCGGAGTTGGGGACACCTCAGCAACCGGGTCCGTTCCATCTCATGGATTTCCGCCTCGCCCGCCGGTGCGCTGATGGGCGAGTCCAACCGCTGTATGCTCCTCCGGCTGATCTCGTCATCCGGCGCAAGGATGACGACAATCTCGAATGTGCATGTATGGAACCCAGGGCCTTGCCGAGCGGCATGCATTCCTCGGCGGCGACCGAGCTTCACGCCGTGCTACCGGAACGGGAACGCACCAAGCCGAAGAGCGGCTATTGGCTGATACACGAAGGCTGGCTGACCTATCTCGCGGGCCGTGACGTTGATCCTCAAACGCATCTCGTTGAAAGCGGCGATCTGTGGAAGCTCGATGCCCGCGTGGGCGTCGGGCTCGATCCGGCGAAGCGCAGCGCGGCCGAGGGCAAGCTCTTCACCGTGCAGGCCGTCGCGATGTGGAACCGGCATCATGGCCACGCGCGCAACTACGACGTCGGCTTTCTGGCCGAGATCGAAGGGGCGGCCATTCCGCACGAGATGACATTGCGGTTCGGGGGCGACGGGCGAGCGGCCCGGGCTACACACGTTCACGCGATCGACTCCAAACCTGATCTCTTCAGCGAGATTGTGCAAGCCGGCCGTTGCCGACTCATCCTCACGAGCCCGGGGATTTTCTCCGGCGGCTGGCTGCCGACGGGCACCCAGCAACAGGAGGAGGCCGTCGTGTTCGACCTGCATGGTGTTCGGGGCCGCGTCGTCTGTGCGGCGGTGCCTCGCGCGGAAGTCGTGTCGGGGTGGGATCTGGCGAAGTGGAAGCCGAAGGCGGCTCAACGCGCCGCGCCCACCGGCAGCGTCTATTGGCTGGACGAGCTGGACACCACGCCGGAAGCGCTGCGCCAACTGGTGGACATGGGGCTGTGGAGTGAGCCGTGCGAAAATGCCGCGCGGCGCGCCGAAGGCTTCAACCGGTTTGCCTGGGGTCTGTGGCCATGAGGCGGTTACCACAGCGTGCGCACCGGATACTGCTGGATCGCACGGTCCGGTGTGCACACGACGAGACCGTGTGCGATCGCTTGGCAGATCAGCATGCGGTCGAAGGGGTCTCGGTGCAGAGGCGGCAGCTTGACCATTTGGGCAACAGCCTCCTCGCTCAGTGGCAGGGGGGCGATGCGATGGGCTTCCCGTTGTTCGATATAATACCGCTCGGGATCAACCGGTTTGGACAGGGCCAGCCGACCCGCCTGGTGTTTGAGCAGGATTTCCCAGAGGGAGATCGAACTCAAGTACACATCGTTGAGCGGATCGGCAATACGCACCCGGGCCTCGTGCGACAGTTCCGGCTCATCCCAGATCAACCACAAGAAGGTACAGCTATCAAGGAGCAGCTTCACGAGGCCCCACGGCCCTCAAACAGCGTGAGCAACCCCTCGTCAAGCGGCTCGAAGAACGAGGGCAGCACGTGGCCGACCCCTTTCGCTAAGCCGATCGGGCGCGGTTCCGTGAGATTCGACGCCGGGACTGGTTTCAGCTCGGCCACCGGTTTGTTACGGCGACAGATAACGACAGTTTCTCCGGCCTCAACACGATCGAGCAGTTCGGAGAGATGGGCCTTCGCCTCATGCACATTGAGGGTAGTGGGCATGGCCCGATAGTAGGTCAAGAACCTGGTCAAGTCAAGGAGAGCTGACAATGTTCGAAAAACGAGCCATCCTCTTTCTCTACGCCGTAAGCCCCGTCCACATGGGGGCCGGGCAAGCCATCGGCGTGATTGACAACCCCATCCAGCGCGAGCGCCATACGGGGCACCCCTGCTTTGCCGGGAGCGGCATCAAGGGGGCCGTACGACATGGGTTCGAGGTCTTGGCCAATGGGAAGGTCCAGGATCGTCCCCTGAAGGAACTCATCACGCTGCTGTTTGGCCCGGAGGACAGGGCCGCTGAGCTCTACGCCGGGGCCGTGAGCTTCGGGGATGCGCAACTCGTGGTCTTTCCCGTGCGCAGCCTCAAGGGCGGCTATGTTTACGCCACCTGCCCGCAAGCCCTGGCCCGCGCCCAGCGGTTGCTGCAGTCCGTTGGTGTCTCCGTCAATTGGCCGGCCCTGCCCCCGGTCAGGGAGGGTGAGTGTCTTGTGGCTAATCCTGCGCTGCTCTCTCAGCGGCAGATCAATAGCCGGCCGACTGACGTCTTGCACCTGGAAGCGTTCGAGTACACCGCGAAGGACAAGCAGAGCGCTCATCTGAAAACGATCGCAGAAGATCTTCCGCAGAAGGCTATCCCAGACGGCAACGGCTATGGCTTCTTCCGCGAGAAACTCAAGACCGACCTCGTCGTGCTGTCCGACACCGACTTTGCCTATTTTGTCCAGCATGCCACGCTCGTCGAGCCCCATGTGCGCATTGAGGACAACACCGGCACGGCGGCCGATGGCGGGCTGTTTTACACCGAAAACCTGCCGCCCGAGTCGCTCCTGATCGCGCCGCTCTTGGCGAGTGAAACGCGAACCGGCAAGAGCAAGGATGGCGACGTACCAGCCGGCGAGGTGCTGGCCAAAGTCACAAACGTGATCAACGGTCAACTCTTACAGATCGGCGGCGATGCGACCACCGGCCGAGGGTTGGTCGTCGCCAGCATCGTGGAGGGAAGGTAAATGGCCACCGCAACCGAAACGAAACAGCCGGCCCGGCTCACGCTAGAGCAGCAGCGCGCGCAGGACGCGTGGCGATGTGCGGAGCGTTACAACAAGGATCACGTCAACCTGGCCAAAGGACTACCGGCACTCATCATGAACGGCGGGTTGATGCAGGTGTTGGCCTTCTGCCATGAAAAGAGTGGCGCCTACGAAGTGGTCGCACAACAGCTTCGTGCCTGGCTCAACAAACGCTTCAACGGTGTGGATCGAGACCCCGGTTTTGAGGTCTTCATGCAAGACCTGATGAACGCCGCCCCGCGCGATTACCAGATGATCACCGCCGAGGCCTTCGCCTGGCTCAAGTGGCTGCGGCAGATGGCCTCAGCCCGCAAGGGAGGCAACTGACATGCCGATCGCGGCTGTGCCCAAGTATATGCAGGACAACGATCCGGAGTTCTATCTCGCTGCACCGCCCGGACACCGCTTTCTGCTCTATTTCCCTGCTTGGGGCGAAAACAGGGAAACGCGAAAGCTCGATTGGCGAATGGACGACCGTGTACCGAAGATCGACAAAAAGACGAAGCAGCAAAAGGTTGGGAAATCCGGACCTGAATGGGAGGACCTGACCAATGGCCAGTTTGCCTGCACGATTGCGGCATGCAAAACCCCGCCGTACGACGAGGAACGGCCACGGGCGAGGAAACCAAAGGCGGACCCTGGCCTCAAGTCATGGATGCCGGTGATGGAAGCACTGCTTGCACGTCAGATAGCGGCCGCAAGCCGGATCGCTCATGATGCGGTGCACCGCGTCAGCGCCCAAGCCATCTCCCCCTTCACCACCGGCCTCGGCAACGAGCATCCCCTGGAGAACGGCTTTGCCTTTTTGAACCCCTATGGCTTGCCGTATCTGCCCGGGAGCGGCGTGAAGGGCGTGCTGCGGCAGGCGGCGGGTGAACTGGCGAACGGCATGTGGGCCGACAAAAGGGGATGGAGCGATGAGAAGCCATATGCGATCGAGATCGGCGAACAGACGGTTTCGCTGTCGATGCTCGATGTCCTCTTTGGCCTGGAATCAAAAGACGGCGACACCGCCCACGTCCGCGGCGCCCTCTCCTTCTGGGACATGATTCCGCAGATCGTAGCCGACAGCCTCATGGTGGAGATCATGACGCCGCACCAGAGTCACTACTACCAGATTGACAAGAAGAAGAATCCTCAACCTCCGCACTTCCAATCGCCCCACGACTCCGGCCAGCCCACGCCTCTCAGCTTCCTCACCGTGCCGCCGAAGTCGCGGTTCGTCTTCCACGTCATGTGCGACCTCGCGTGCCTGAAGCGGCTTGCTCCCGATCTCGCCGAGAACGATCGCTGGAAAACGCTGCTCCAGAGCGCCTTCGAACATGCCTTTGCCTGGCTCGGCTTCGGGGCCAAAACGGCGGTCGGCTATGGGGCGATGATCCGGGCGGACGAATCAGCTTCTCAAACAGGGGAACGACAGGTCAGTCCTGCGCCCCGCTCCCGCTGGGTGGACGACAAGCTCAGGGAGTTGTGCAGCAAGCCCGGGATTAAGGAAGACGATGCGCTCCGTGGAAAAACGTTGGCCGAAGCCGTGAAAGCCATCGACGACGAGACAACTAGGCGGGAGGCCCTAGCCGACATCGTCCACCGCTGGAAGGAGAAAGGTTGGTGGGCGAGCAAGGTGTCAGGCTCGGCGAAACAAGCCAAGGCAATCTATGAGGAGTTGCTCGGCAAGGGACCGGCTGCGCAGGGCGTCGATTGACTCGTCGCCACATCACGGTCACAATGACGCCACAACAGGGGGACCCATGGCACGAGTCGGTGTGCGGGAATTGCGAAACCACCTCAGCCGGTACTTAAAGAAGGTCAGGGGGGGAGAGGAACTGGAGGTCGCGGACCGAGGGCGAGTGATCGCCAGAGTGGTGCCGGCTGAACGCCGGGAAATCCCGGCCGAGGTCGGCGCTCTCGTGCGTGAAGGTGCGGCTACCTGGAGCGGCGGCAAGCCTAAGGGTGCGAAACGGCCGCTCGTGTTGCCCGGTCGTTCGGTGTCGGATCTGGTTATCGCGGATCGCCGATGATCCTCTACTGCGACACCAGCGCGCTGGTTAAGCTCTATGTGGAGGAGTCCGGCTCGTCGTGGGTTCGCCAATGGGTGGATGCCTGCCAGGTGGTGGGAATTGCCGCTATCGGGTATGTGGAAACCAAGGCCGCCTTCGCGCGAGCGGTTCACGGTGGCCGGGTGGTCCGGCGGCGGTATCGAGGAATCGTAGCGGACTTCGAACAGGATTGGAGCCGGTACCTCGTGCTGGAGATGAGCGAGCAGGTGATCCGGCAAGCCGGCCGGTTAGCCGAAGCGCATCGACTACGAGCCTATGATGAGGTTCACCTGGCTGCGGCACTGCACATTCGGACTCGGACTGCGGCGGAGGTCAACTTCCTGGGATTCGACGAAGAACTCAATCGGGCGGCGGGGGCAGAGGGATTGGCAGTGGTCCCGCCTCCGTCGTAAACTGATCGGTTTCGCTCAATGGAGGGACAGATCGCTTCAGCGGCCGGTGAGCGAGAAGTCTCGACTGATGGCCGATCTCCCGCATGCGCCTCCACGTCGCCATCATCTCGGACCAGTCGCTTCCGACCGTCATTCCCTGCTTGATGGACCGGCCGGACGTGGTCGTGCTGGTCGCCTCGCGGGCGATGGAGGGCAAGGCGCGGCGGTTGCAGGCGCTGCTCCACACAGAGGGTCTCGCGGCGGAGATTCGGGACCTGGCGCCCGACGCGGGGCTTGTAGCCATTCGCGCCTCTGCGAGCGCGTTGTCGCGGGATCTGGCGACCGCCTGGCCCGACGCCGAGTTGGTGTTCAACGCCACCGGGGGCACGAAGCTCATGACGCTCGGATTTGTGGACGTGTTTCGGAAGCGGGCCGCGCAGATCATCTACACGGATACGGCGCACGGTCGGATCGAAGTTATCGCCGATCGCCGGCAGGCGGACCCGCAGCCGGTGCCCATGCGCGACGTGCTGGATGTGCCGCGCTATCTTGCGGTGCAGGGGTTCCGGTACGCGGACGACGCCACGCGTCATGCCCTCAAACTGGAGCGGATCGATGCCCGGCGAGAAGCGGCCCGGTTTCTGGCAGATCGGGCCCCCGGATTGAGCGGGCTCATTGCGCTGGTCAACGCCTTGGCGCATCGCGCGTTGGATGAAACGGGCAAGGAATTGATTCAACCGGAACAGCGGCTCACGCGGGAACCCAGGGGTGAGGTGCCCAAGGCGCTCGCGCTCTTCGAGCGCGCCAGACTCATGACACGGAAGGGCCCCGTGACCGTTCGCTTCGCGGATGTGGAGGCCGCCCGGTTTCTGGGCGGCGGGTGGTTGGAAGAGTAGGCGTTTGCGGTGGCGAAGGATGCCGGCCTCTACGACGTGCGCCTCGGCGTTACGGGCCTGTGGGAGGGCACGACGGCGGCGCGGAACGAGTTCGACGTGCTGGCCTGCGACCGGAACCGGCTGTTGTTTATCGAGTGTAAGACCCTCCGTTTCACCGGCGACGAGAACGACAACGACCTCGCGTACAAGGTTAAGAGTCTCGGAGAAGACGTCCGCGGCCTATTCGGGAACACATGGGTCTTGGCCGCACAGGAGCCGACGCCGGTGTTGAAGGATCGGGCGCAGCAGGCCGGGTTTCAGATCATCGGGCCTCGGTTCTTAGGGAGCCTGCCGCAATGGGTCCGCCTGTGGAGGGACGGCGGGTAACAAGTCTGAAAGGGGGTGGGAAAAACTTGTGCCTCAGAACGCTTCACAAACCCTGCGCATCCGTCCGCACAACATGGCGGAACAGCAGGGAATTGTTAGTGGGGGCAGTGGGAACCTCGACCTGAAGAAGAAGGGATTAAGACGCATAGACATTGATCGCTTTGCCACGGCGCGTCGTGGGAACCTCGACCTGAAGAAGAAGGGATTAAGACCAATCCAATCCAAACCAAAACTTTGTAGCGGCGTGGGAACCTCGACCTGAAGAAGAAGGGATTAAGACTATGAGCTGCCGCATGGGTACTTGAGCCATGGTCCGTGGGAACCTCGACCTGAAGAAGAAGGGATTAAGACCATCAGAGAGCCACGCAATAAATTTCGCGTTCATGGGTGGGAACCTCGACCTGAAGAAGAAGGGATTAAGACACCCAGCGTCTACAGCAAGTCCTCGCTGTCAAAGCGTGGGAACCTCGACCTGAAGAAGAAGGGATTAAGACTGCACTTCAGTAGGTAGATGGGACAGCGTAGCTAGGAGTGGGAACCTCGACCTGAAGAAGAAGGGATTAAGACCAGCCTTGATAGCAGCAGCTTGCTGTTCTTGCGCAGTGGGAACCTCGACCTGAAGAAGAAGGGATTAAGACTGTGGACCTCGGACGCATGTTCTTGCTTGTAGGTGGTGGGAACCTCGACCTGAAGAAGAAGGGATTAAGACTGATAGGGCGTCCCGCAATACGGGCACTCCCAGACCGTGGGAACCTCGACCTGAAGAAGAAGGGATTAAGACCTGTCTCCCGCTACGCAACCGGACGATATAGAGTGGGAACCTCGACCTGAAGAAGAAGGGATTAAGACCTGGGTGAGACTCATATGAGTGCGGAGTGCCTTGGTGGGAACCTCGACCTGAAGAAGAAGGGATTAAGACCACCCCATGCCATTTATCTTTATGTGAGGCTTCAGTGGGAACCTCGACCTGAAGAAGAAGGGATTAAGACGAATGAGCGCATTCACGTTCGTGCTGACCTCAATAGTGGGAACCTCGACCTGAAGAAGAAGGGATTAAGACCATGAGTCGCTCAAGCATTTTTAGGTGTTGCCCAATGTGGGAACCTCGACCTGAAGAAGAAGGGATTAAGACCGCCCGCATACTTGATGATCCTAAAATTGACGGTAGTGGGAACCTCGACCTGAAGAAGAAGGGATTAAGACGCCATCAGCGGTCACGAGCTTATACGCGATGAGGGGATGTGGGAACCTCGACCTGAAGAAGAAGGGATTAAGACGCAGGTCGCTCCCGCTCAGGTTGCTCCCGCGCAGGTCGGTGGGAACCTCGACCTGAAGAAGAAGGGATTAAGACCGATATCCTCCCTCATCATTATTTCCTCGCATTCGTAGTGGGAACCTCGACCTGAAGAAGAAGGGATTAAGACATGCTGTGTGCCCGTCCATTCCTCCCTCCTTGGTTGTGGGAACCTCGACCTGAAGAAGAAGGGATTAAGACCTATATATGTGCTTCATGGTCTCCTCCTCTCCCGCGTGTGGGAACCTCGACCTGAAGAAGAAGGGATTAAGACCACTAGCTTGACATGCCTCATAATCGCTCGCTTTTCGGTGGGAACCTCGACCTGAAGAAGAAGGGATTAAGACAAAAAGGCGACCTCTCGTTTCGCCACTGCAAGAGCGTGGGAACCTCGACCTGAAGAAGAAGGGATTAAGACTCGCTATCGAAACTGACTTCTCCCTGCCCTTCGGCGTGGGAACCTCGACCTGAAGAAGAAGGGATTAAGACATAGATCAGCGTACGGAGATGAGTCACGATCCACATAGTGGGAACCTCGACCTGAAGAAGAAGGGATTAAGACCGTCTGCAATGATTGGTTTGGATCGGTTGTACGTGGGAACCTCGACCTGAAGAAGAAGGGATTAAGACAATTATGCTGGATGGTCCTCTCCTATTCGATCTCCGTGGGAACCTCGACCTGAAGAAGAAGGGATTAAGACAATTATGCTGGATGGTCCTCTCCTATTCGATCTCCGTGGGAACCTCGACCTGAAGAAGAAGGGATTAAGACGATGCTGTGCAGATGTGGAATCGCATGGTCTCCTCGTGGGAACCTCGACCTGAAGAAGAAGGGATTAAGACGCTTTCAGGCTATCGATTGCAGCCATTAGTCTGGTGGGAACCTCGACCTGAAGAAGAAGGGATTAAGACATACCCGTCCGGGTAGCAGTTCTCCCACCCGTCCCCCGTGGGAACCTCGACCTGAAGAAGAAGGGATTAAGACATCACATTGATGTAGTATACATGTCGTACAGAGCCGTCGTGGGAACCTCGACCTGAAGAAGAAGGGATTAAGACCTATGCCCTGTATCTTTATGTGAGGCTTCATGGTCCCGTGGGAACCTCGACCTGAAGAAGAAGGGATTAAGACACCACACCGTTGATTTTTTCTCAGTCGTGTCGCGTGTGGGAACCTCGACCTGAAGAAGAAGGGATTAAGACCACCCCCCTGTCTCGTACCCCCTTAACTGGTAAGCTGTGGGAACCTCGACCTGAAGAAGAAGGGATTAAGACGCCTGGACGACGAAAGCCTCAAGGTCGTCCTCCGTGGTGGGAACCTCGACCTGAAGAAGAAGGGATTAAGACATCCGTGCGCGCCGCAATCTGCACAATACGCGTTATCCGTGGGAACCTCGACCTGAAGAAGAAGGGATTAAGACTCCATCTAGCCCATATATCGCATATTGCACGAGTGGGAACCTCGACCTGAAGAAGAAGGGATTAAGACACGGATCTCAATATCAATTAGGTAGTTTTCGAGTTCTGTGGGAACCTCGACCTGAAGAAGAAGGGATTAAGACGTAGTCGTCGCATTCAAAGACGCTGTGGCCTGGATCGTGGGAACCTCGACCTGAAGAAGAAGGGATTAAGACCTGCTTCGCCGCCGCAATCGCCCGCGCAATCGCCTTCCGTGGGAACCTCGACCTGAAGAAGAAGGGATTAAGACAATGCTCATCCCACATTACATCCTCGACCGGCCTGTGGGAACCTCGACCTGAAGAAGAAGGGATTAAGACCCATTGCCGCGCACCCCAAATGAGACCTCCGGTTCGGTGGGAACCTCGACCTGAAGAAGAAGGGATTAAGACGTCGCATCGCACCATTGGATGTGGCTATGGTCGCTCAGTGGGAACCTCGACCTGAAGAAGAAGGGATTAAGACTGCTTTTGCCCATCGCTTTTTGTCTCTGTGATACAGAGTGGGAACCTCGACCTGAAGAAGAAGGGATTAAGACCCCACGGGCGTGGCGCTTAATTATGCTGGTACTTCCTCGGTGGGAACCTCGACCTGAAGAAGAAGGGATTAAGACTGATGACTGGCTGGTCCATCTCCCTCTCCTTTCTGTTGTGGGAACCTCGACCTGAAGAAGAAGGGATTAAGACACTTGCTTGCCACTGTCTGTTCGAGGCGCGTCCAAAGTGGGAATCTCGACCTGAAGAAGAAGGGATTAAGACGCAGACAGCCGCTCCGCCTCTTGAACCGCCTGTTCAAGTGGGAATCTCGACCTGAAGCAGAAGGGATTGCACCTTGCTCGGCCTTCAGACGTGCCCGCCGAGATCGCGCTAGCACCACGAAACAGTCGGAACGTATGAAGGGTCCGGCGCCCTGGCCTCTTGCGCGAGGCGCGTCATGCGAATATGGAAGACCTCCATCATCGGCTTCAGAGTCTCGCAGGACTCTGATTCCCGCGGCTCGCCCCTGAATCCATAGCCCTCTCCGTCGATTGACGCCTGGCCGTGGCGGCGTGTTTCGGCAATGTTTCCGTGCTTGCTCGCGTGGGGCCATTCCAGTAAGAAAGGAGCCGGTCAGACGGAGGTCAGTCATGCCGAAAGCATTTGTACAGTCCGTGGGGACCGGGACGCGGCAGGACCAGGACATCACCCGGCCGCTGGTGTGGCATTGGAGGCGAAGCGGCGCAGGATTCACCGTGTGGGTCGTGAGCGAACAGAGCCGCGCGCATGCGGAACGGATGGCGCATGCGCTTGAACTGTCACCCGCGCAGTACCGAATTGAAATGGTCAGCGACACGGACAATGTCGAGGCCGTCTATCGCGACTGTCTGGCGCTGCTCCGCGATCTGGGACAACAGGGATTCGAGCCCGACATGATCGAAGTGGACTATACCAGCGGCACAAAGGCCATGACGGCGGGTTTGGTCCTGGCAGCGGTCGCGCATCGGTGCGGGACGCTGAGCTATATCAGCGGGGAACGGCATGGCGGCGTCGTGGCGAGCGACACCGAACGCGTGGTGTCCATCGAGCCCCGGCGCATCTGGGCGGATGAGCGGCTGAGACTGGCCGGCGAGTATTGCCGCGCCTTGCGCTTCGATGCGGCGCTCACGCTGCTCGACAGTGTCAAACCCGTCTGGTTGGGCGACTACGAGCGCCGGCTCGCCGCCGGCCTGCGGTTGATCGGGACTGGCTACGGGGCGTGGGATCGCTTCGAGTATGGGCGCGCCTCCGGCGAGTTGCGCAAGTTACGGGAGTCGGCGGTGCCGGATCTCGACCCGTTCCGGCCGGAGCAGTCCGTGTTGACGCGATTGGTGGCGCTCACTCCCGCGAATGGATTTTCGGCCGACCGGCTGGCCGACCTGTACAACAATGCCGGCCGGCGCCTGGACGAGGGCCGTTGTGACGACGCGCTGGCCCGGTTGTATCGACTGACGGAGATGCTGGCCCAGTGGATCTTGCACGGACAATACGGGATCGATACCGCCGACGTGGACCTAGCCAAGGCTCCGACTCCGCTTCAGGCGCAGCTTGCAGCCCGCCGCTCGGCCGAGGGCAAGATCCTCATCGGGCTGGACCTGGATTACCAACTTCTGAAGGCGTTGGACCATCCAGTGGGCCGGCACTTCGACGAGGGCGAATGGCGGGGGATCGGGGTACTGCTCAAGAAGCGCAACGTGTCGCTCTTGGCTCACGGCCTTGAGCCCGTCTCGAAGAAGGATCTTGAGTCGTTGCGGGACAAACTTCAGGCATTGGTGGCGTTGGAAGTGCCCGATTTCGTCGACCGGCGTCGCGCGCTGGAATTTCCCTGGCGTCGCGGAAGGGAGGTCGCAAGTGGAGCAGGATGAACGGAGGCTGTGGCGTTCCGAGGAGCGACTGCATGCGGCGGTTATACCTCATCGCGTATGACGTGTGTGATCCGGGACGGCTGAACCGTGTCCGCGAGCTGCTGAAAGCCTATAGCACCGGGGGACAGAAATCGGTGTACGAGTGCTGGCTCACACCGGCCGAATTGACCGAGGTCACGGAGACGTTGCGGCGATTGATCGACGCGACCGTGGATCGCGCGCACGTCGTTACATTGGACGGCCGAAGCCGACCGCACACGTTGGGCATTGCGGTGCCGCCGGCCGACCCGGCGTTCTTTTATTTCGGGTGATTCGAAGGATGGGCGGAACCGTCTACATAGACCGCAGGGACGCGGAGCTGAGGGTGGATGGCGGGGCGCTCGCCGTGTACGTGAACGGCGAGCGGAACGGAACGGTGCCGCTGGCGCCGGTGGACCGGGTGGTGTTGGTGGGGAATCACAAGGTCGAAACCGCCGTGCTCCACCGCCTCTCGGAGCAGGGCATCGCCGTGCTCTTTCTGTCCGGACGGACCCAGGCCTATCGAGGCCGGCTGGTCGGCCGTCTGCACAACCACGCGCGCCTGCGCGTCCGCCAATATGCGGAAAGCCGCGGGCCGCTTGCGCTTGAGCTGGCGATGGAATGGATCGCGGCCAAGCTCGCCGGGCAGACCGCGTTGCTGCGGGAGGCGGCGGATGCGCGGCCGGAAGCACGAGCGAGTCTGCTGCGGGCTGCCGAAATCGTCGGCGACGCGCGCGACAAGGTCGCCGGCGCCGACACCCTGGCCCGCTTGCGCGGCTTGGAGGGTGGAGCGGCGTCGGCGTACTTCGGCGCGCTTCCGGCGCTCTTTCCGCCGAGCCTCGGATTCGAGGGACGCGAACGCCGTCCCCCGCGTGATCCGGTCAATGCGTTGCTCTCGCTCACCTATACCCTGGCCCACTGGGAGTGGGTACGGGAGTGCGAGGTCATCGGCCTCGATCCGCTCATCGGTTTTTACCACGAGTTGGAGTATGGCCGGGAGTCGCTGGCCTGCGATCTCCTCGAACCGTTCCGCCCGACGGTGGATCGGTGGGTGTGGGAACTGTTCAGAACGCGGCAGTTCGAGCAACGCGATTTTACGTCGGACGCCGGCCGGCCCGGCTGCGCCCTCAAGAAGGCGGCCAGAGGACGCTACTACGCGGCCTATGACGCGTGGATCGCTCCGCACCGGTCGCATATGCGGGAGACGGTTGAGGCTCTGGCGCGAAGAGTCGTGGACCATGGAGAGAACGCTGTATCTGAACGAAGTGCCGGGGTTGCGTGTCAACCGTGACGGCCCGTCGCTGTGGATCGAGCGGCGCGGCTCGGCTGGACGGCGGGTTCCGGTCCGGCTGGTTCGCCGGGTCCTGATCGCGGGCAACGTGGCGCTCGATACGGGAAGTCTGACGGCCTTTGCGGAGCGCGGCGTGCCCGTCGCCTTCCTGAATCGGGCCGGCGAACCGGTGGCGATGGTGATCGGATGCGCGGCGGGGCTGTTCGCGCGCCGCGCCGAGCAAGCGGCGGCCTTGGAGGACCCCGGAACGCGGGAGCGATTGTCGGCGTGGCTCCGGGCATGGGAACGAGGGCGCCGGCTCACCCTCGCCTCCCGGCTCGATCCCGTGACCGCGGCACGGTGGCGGCGGGAGGGCCTGCGTCCGCTGGACTACGACACCTGGATCGCGCGGCAGGCCCGCCTGCGCGGCGCGTCCCCGCGGCGGCGCGGCTTCTTTCACGCCGCGCTCCACACGCTGGCCCTCGAGCGGATTTCGGAGGCCGGATGGGATCCTCATCTGGGCGTGCAGCACAGGGCGCAAGGCTTGGGCTTGGTTCGAGACTGTGTAGTCGCCCTCCAGGCCGACGCCGACCAGGCGTGGCTGGAGAGCGGAGGGGTCGAGGTCGGTCTTTCAGATGGAACCGTGTCCCCGGCCTTAGCCGCCTATTTTGAAACCCGCCGCCCTCGCTTGGCGGCGTTCATGCGCCGGCTGCTCGATCAATACGAAGCCATTATTCGCGGACGTTGACGTATGCGGAGCCGTTACCTTGTGTGCTATGACATTGCCGACGAGGGCCGGTTGACCCGCCTGCACCGGTATCTCAAGAGCATCGGGGTGCCGGTGCAATATTCCGTGTTCCTCTGCTCGCTGACCTGGCCGGAGTTGCAGGAGGGCTTATCCCGCATCCGCGATCTGATCGACGCGACGGCCGACGATGTTCGAGTCTACCCCCTCCCGGCCGATGAGCCGATCACGTCGCTGGGGTCCGGAGACCGCACCCCGGAGGGCACAGTGGTGGTGCTGCCGTGAGCGAGCCGCTTCGGGATAGTGAAGGAGCCCGCGCGTCCTTGCCGGTCACCTTCGGCCGGTTCACGATCGCGCTTGCAGCCGACGCGGCGCTGTGGCTCCCTTCTTACGCCGGTTCCATGTTCCGCGGCGCCTTCGGTCATGCGCTCCAACGGGTCGTCTGCGCGACGCGGACGTACGACTGCGCCCCCTGTCTGCTCAGGGACCGCTGTGTGTATCCGTACGTGTTCGAGACGCCCCCGCCTGAAGGCACGCGGGTGATGCGCAAGTATCCGGCGGCGCCGCACCCGTTTGTGCTCCAACCGCCGGCGGGCGGACGCACGCTGGCTCCCGGCGAGGCATTTGAGCTGGGCCTCACGTTGTTCGGCCGGGCGCTGCGGTGGCTCCCGCACTTCATTTTTACCGTTGAACGGATGGGCCGCGTCGGATTCGGCTCCCGGCGCGTTTCGGCATCGGTCCTCCACGCGGATGGTTGGCTGGACGGGCGCGCTTGCCGGATCTATTCCGCCGAGGACCGAACGCTCGCCGCGACCGAGGCCTGTACGCAGGCAGCCTACCTGCCACCGCGCCCGCAGATCGGCGGCGCCGATCATCCGCCTGACGGACGAATCGCGGTCGAAATCGTCACCCCGCTCCGGGTGAAGTACGAGGAGCGACTTGCGACATCGCTCGAGTTTCATATCCTGGTCCGCGCTCTGCTTAGACGGATCGCCCATCTGGCCTATTTTCATTGCGACGGCGATCCATCGGGCATGGCGTTTCGTGAATGGATCGACCTCGCGCATGCCGTGCGGGTCGCTTCATCTACCCTGACGTGGTACGACTGGACCCGCTACTCGCAACGACAGCAGGAGACCATGCAGCTTGGTGGACTGGTCGGTCGCGTCGTCTTTGAGGGCCCCGTCGGGCCATTTCTGCCGCTGCTACGCCTGGGCGAGGTGACCCACGTTGGAAAGGCGACAGGTTTCGGATTAGGACGGTATCGGGTGCTTGATCCCCACGCTGAATGACCAGCTCGCAGAGCGGCGCGGCAGGCGGTACTTCCGCCCGCCCGCCGCGCGACCTTAGATCTTGACGCTGAGAAACAACGAGGCGCCCCGGCGGTTGATCAGGAAGAGCGCCGGCTCATCCTTCTTCAGCCCGGAGGCCAGCCGCTCAAAATCTTTGACCGACCGCACCGGCTGCCGATTGATCTCCCGGATGACGTCGCCGCGGGCTATTCCAGCCCGGTCCGCAGGGCTGTCCGGCTCAACGTCCGCCACGACCACCCCCTTGGTGCCTGACTTGAGGCCCAGTTCGCGGATCGCGTCTCGATCCAGTTCCTGCACCGCCAAGCCGGCCAACCCGGACTCGCCGGATGGCGAATCGGCCCTGGCGGTTTTCACCTCATCCGGCTGCTCCCCGATCGTGACCGTGAGGGTTCGTTCACGGCCGTCGCGCCAGACCCGGATCGTCGCCTTCTCGCCGGCCGCAGCCCTGGTGACGAGCCGTTGCAGCGCGGCGGAATCCTCGATCGGCTGGTTCTGATAGCCGATGATCACATCGCCCTGCTTCAATCCCGCCTTGTCCGCCGGACTGTCCTCCTTGACGTCGCCCACCAACGCGCCCTTCTGGTCCGTTAACCCAAAGGACTTGGCGAGGTCCTGATTGATGTCTTGGATGCTCACCCCAAGATAACCGCGGACCACCTTGCCGGTCTTGACCAGGCTTTCGTAGATCGGCTTCGCCATGGCGGTCGAGACCGCAAACCCGACCCCCTGGTAGCCGCCGGTCTGGGAGAAGATCGCCGTGTTGACCCCGACCAGCTCGCCCTTCGTGTTCACGAGCGCCCCGCCCGAATTGCCCGGGTTGATCGCTGCGTCGGTTTGAATGAAGTCCTCGTACTGCGTGATCCCCATCTTGCCCCGGCCGACCGCGCTCACGATGCCGAGCGTGACGGTGGAGTTCAGACCGAAGGGGTTGCCGACCGCCAGCACATAGTCGCCGACCTGGAGCTTGGACGAGTCGCCCCATGAGACCGTGGGCAGGTTCTTCCCGTCGATCTTGATGACGGCGAGGTCGGACTTCGGATCGGTCCCGACCACCGTGGCCTTGAACTCGCGCTTATCCGGCAACGTGACCGTCAACTCGCGGGCCCCCTCCACCACATGGTTATTGGTGAGGATGTACCCGTCCGGCGAGACGATCACCCCGGAGCCCATCCCATCACCGTGGGGTCCACGGTCAAAGGGGTTGCGGGGCATGCGGGGGCCGTTCGGACCGCCGAAGGGCCACCCGAACTCCTCCATGCGATCTTTCCATTCCTGCCGTTGGTCTTTCTTGCCGGAAATGCGTTCTCCGCGGCTGCTGACGGTGATATTGACCACGGCGGGCGTCACCGATTTGGCGATCGGCGCGAAGCCGGTCGCGGGAAGCGACGCTCCGCTGTCAGCGGCAGGCGCCGTCGATTCCATCGGGGCTTGTGCCTGCTGGAAGCCGGCAGGCGCGGCATGGCTGTCTGCGAACCACATACCGCCCCATACCAGCATGACGCCGAGGCCGACGGCGGCGGCGCCGGCCACGACACGCGAACCCATCGATCGATTCATTGTGCATCCTCCCTTCGTTGTGCAGGATTGTGATCCATGCGGCCGGCGAGGATCTCTGCATCAGAGTCCGCCGGCCCGACCTGCTCAGAGGCTAGCAACGGAGGATGAGACCGTAATTAAGCGGGGATTAAAAGTGGTTAAGTTTTCGATCCGGCGAGCGGCAGCACGATCGTGAAGGTCGAGCCGGCGCCGGGGATACCGTCGGTATCTCGTCGAACGTGGAGGTGCTGCCCTCGGGGCTTGGGACTAGATTTCCAGGTGAAGTAGGCGGGCTGCGTGATGTACGGTCAGAATGTGGACTTCTTCGCGGATGAGCCGATACACAATCCGGTAGAACCATGGATCACTTCGCGTATCACCGGATCGGCCATTTCTGGAACGATGCGTCCTGACTGAGGGAACACGGCCAAACGCTCCACCGCCGCCACGATTCGTTCGGCCACCAGTTGAGCGGCATGCGGCGAATCTCGTGCAATAAACTGTTTGATGGCTTGAACGTCAGCAACCGCCCGCCGGGTCCAGACGATGGTCATCCGAGAAGCTGGCGAACCGCGTCGGCATGTGGAACAGTTTCACCTGCCTCCGATTGCCGTAACCCTTCTTCGACTTTGGCGAGAAAGCACAGCCGTTCGATCGCGTCGTCGAGCGTCGCATTGTCCGGCAATCCCTCGACAGCCTGAAGGATCTTCTGCTTGGCGGTCTGAACGCTCATGGTCGTGACTCCGTGGTTGCGGGTCTTACTCTAAGAGACCGGAGGGTTGGCGTCAACTTTCGCCAGGTTTAACGAGAGGAGGGTGCATATGCGAGTTAACCTGGCTTGAAAGGGATCGCGACGATCTTGCTGGACCAGAATTTCTGATTTGGGTCAAGCTTTCGATCCGGCGAGCGGCAGCACGATCGTGAAGGTCGAGCCGGCGCCGGGGGCGCTCTCGACCTCGATGCGGCCACGGTGCATCTCGGCGATCCAGGCGCAGATGGCCAGGCCGAGCCCCGTGCCCTTGTTCGTGTGGGTGCGGGCTTCCTCGGTGCGGTAAAACCGGTCGAAGATTCTGCCCAACGCCTCTTGCCGGATGCCGATGCCTTGATCGCGGACCGAGAGACGAGCCATGCCTTGATCCGTCCGGAGCGCAATCTCCACCAGGCCGCCGGGCTTGGAGTACTTCACGGCATTATCGACGATGTTGAGCAGCAACTCCCGCAGGCGCAGCTCGTCGCCCAGGACCGTGGCTGGGTCGAGCGATCCCAGCGACACCTTCACATCCTGCTCCTGTCCCAACAGCGAGGCCTGTCCGTGGATGTCCTCGATCAGCTCTTCCAGGCGGACGGGCGCGGAGGCCATTTTCACTTCGCCCATGTCCGCCCGCGAGAGAAAGAGCAGCTCGTCCACGATGCGCGTCATCCGGTCGATCTCTTCGAGGTTGCTTTCAAGCACGCTCTTGTAATCCTCGCAGTCGCGGTCGCGTCGGAGGACGAGTTCGGTTTCGCCTTTCATGACCGTCAGCGGCGTGCGGAGTTCGTGCGAGGCGTCGCTGCTGAACTGGCGGACCTGCCGGAACGAGGCGTCCAGCCTCGCGATCATGTCGTTGAAGGTCGCGGCCAGCCGTCCGATTTCGTCGCCGGTGGATTCGACCGTCAACCGCTGCGCCAAGTCACCGGCCGCAATTTTCTGCGCCGCTTCCGTGATGGCATGCACGGGGCGCAACGCCCGGCCGGCCAGGAACCAGCCTCCCGCGAGCGAGGCCAGCAGGGCCACGGGAAGCGACACCAGCAGGACGACCAGCAATCGATGCAGCGCCTCTTCCAGCGGCTTCAACGAGGTGCCGACCTGGACGATGTTCAGCAGGTTGCCCTGGTACATGATCGGCACGGAGATCAGGCGCAGCGTCTCGCCGGGGAAACGGGCCGATTCGTAGGTGGCATGGCCCCGGAAGGCGGTTTCCAACGCGGTTTGGCTCAAGGGCACGTCGTGGCTCTTGACGTTGGGGGATTGGATCGTGATCCGGCCGGTCGGGCTGAAGATCTGAAAGAATTTATCCAGCACGGCCAGTTCGGGGAAATGGGAAGACAGGTCGTCGAACTGGATGAAGGGGCCGAACCCGTGTTGTTCAAGCGATCGGATCGCGGTGGTGGCGGCTTCTTCGAGCGACTGGTCCACCTGATCCTTCAGCTCGCGGGCGAGGACGGCGTAGAGGGTCGTGCCGAGCAGAATCAGGATCAGAGCCAGGACGGACCCGTACCACAGCGTCAGTTTGACGCGAAGAGGCATTACTCCGCCTTCAACACGTACCCGCTCCCGCGGACCGTGTGGATCAGTTTGCGAGGCCGCCCTTTATCGACCTTGTTGCGCAGATAGTTGACGTAGACGTCGATCACGTTGGTGAAGGTGTCGAAGTCCAGATTCCACACGTGTTCGGCGATCATCGGGCGCGTCAGGACGCGGCCGGCGTTGCGCATGAGGTATTCCAGCAGGGCATATTCCTTGGCGGTGAGATCGAGCCGCTGCTCGCCTCGCGTGACTTCGCGGGTCGCCGGGTTCAGGATGAGGTCGTCCACCTGCAAGATGCCGACGGCGTCCGTGGGGCCGCGGCGCAACAGGGCGCGGACCCGCGCCAGCAGCTCGTCGATCGCAAAGGGCTTGGTGAGATAATCGTCGGCGCCCGCATCCAATCCCTTGACCTTTTGATCGACCTGGGACAGGGCCGTGAGGATCAGAACGGGTGAGGTGATTTTCTCCTTCCGCAGCCGCTTCACGATCTCCAGACCCGGCAGGCTGGGGACCATCAGGTCCACGATCACCAGGTCGTAGCTGCCGCTGAGGGCGAGGTCGAGCCCTTGGGCCCCGTCGGTACAAAGGTCCACGGCATAGCTCTCTTCCTCAAGCGCGCGCTTGATGAAGGAGCCCACCTTTGCCTCGTCTTCAATGACCAGAATCCGCATGACGCAATGGCTGATCCGGACCGATGAGATCGAGGGATTATACCAAAGGTCAGGGTGGGACTCGCTAGCGAGGTGGATGCGCGATCGCGGCGGCGCGACAGCGCGTCTTGATCCTGTCCCAACCTGCGGACGGCAGAAGGGGCGCGGCGGCCGAGTCCGCCGGCTGAAGCGCCTGTTGCAGTCTCTGAATCCGCGACTCGGTGCTGGGATGCGACGACAAGTAAGCAAGCAGGTCGTCGTCGGGACGCTCCCTCTGAAGCGTTTCAAAGAAGCGGATCATGCCGGCCGGGTTGATGCCGGCCTTCCGCAGGCTCTGCAAGCCTTCCCAATCGGCGTCGGTTTCGAACGCGCGGCTGTACCGCAAGAGCCCCAACGTGCCGGCCGCCTCGAGCCCATAGGCCAGGCCGCCCGCCATGTCGCCGGATAGGGCCGCGAGCAGCAGGCTCGACGCCATCTGTTCGATCAGCAGCGTCGTGACATGGCGTCCGGCAATGTGCCGGATCTCATGGGCCAAGACTCCAGCCAGCTCATCCGCCGAGCCGGTCTTCTCCAGCAAGCCGCGAAACAGGACGATCGAGCCGCCGGGAGCGGCGAAGGCATTCACGATCGGCCGATCCGCCAGATAGACCTGAATTCGGTAGGGCAAGGGCGCCTGCACGGCAGTCAGCCGTTCCGTAATCAAGCTCAGGGCATCGAGGGTCTGTTGGTCGGTGCAGCGGGCCTCCGGCGGCGCCAACGCTGCCACGGCCGCGCGGCCGAGCTGTTCTTCCCAGGACAGAGGCACGTGCGGGGCCAGCGTTTGGGCCAGCAGGGGAAGGCCCCAGCGATACAGACCGGCAGCCGCGCCAATTGCGACCAGGGCCGCCACGACCGTCCACCGGAGTCGTGACGATCGCATGGAAGGACGGTGAAGGTGGCGGACGCGGGAACTGGCGACGCCATGGAGCGCCTCCAGCACGGTCTGGTCACGGATCACGAGGGTTTCGACCTGATGGTCTCCGAATTCGAGCCGGACGTGCTCGCCATCGTAGGAGCCCTGTGTCTGGCGGATCTGCCCGTGAGGCCAGCAGTGAACCGCGCCGGACTCGGTGGCGATGTGGATGTGTCCGGCCGTGATCTGCACGGTCGCCTGGTGCCGGACGGCGGATTTCCCGTCCAGGTAGACGGCTTGCCAGCTCTTTGTCATGGAAGGATCAGCCCAGGTCGAACCCTGTGTCCAGAAAACTCGACAGCCCTTCGCCGGTCGCGGTGACCGCCCGTTCGTCCTGCGCGATCCGCTCCACCGCCATTGCGCCGTTGAGACGAAGGTTGCTGAAGAGAAAACGGGCGTTCCGCACCGTCGTCCAGGGCCAGGCCAGGCCAAGGGAGCCGATCAGCAGCAGGAAGTTCCCCAGCTTGAGCTTCAACAGCGGCCAGCCCTGCACCGTGCAGACGAACCGCCCGCCGCACAAGGTCGAATGGTTCCAGAAGTAGCGCTGGCGCGCCGCCATATACCAGAACCAGGAGCAGCCGAATGTGAACGGCAGCAGGAGCACGGACCCAACGAAGGATCGGGCGAGGCCGTAACGGTCCCCATCGAACGAGAACCGCTCAGACCCGAGATACGAATGGTCGATGAGATAGGCCTGCCGCCTGACCTCGAAGAGCGGATAGTAGGCCCCCAAGGTTATGGTCGTGAGCAGCGAGCCCTTGAGAAAGAGCGTCATGAACTCGATGGCTTTCCCGCGAAACGAAAAGCGGATGCCTCGCCAGGAACTGCGGCTGAGACGATAGCGGCGGGCTCCTGTCACGGCCACCGGCAGAAACAGCATGAGGAGGATCGTGGAGAGGAGTTGTCCGGTGACCAGGGTCGCGGCGCCCATTTCAAAATATCGCGGCGCCAGGGACAGAGTGAGATAGGGAAGGCCGAACAGGAGCGTGGCCCTGCCGGCTCCATTGAGCAGTTCTCGCGGCGCGCCATGGTAGGCGAACCGGTCGCCGGCGCACTGAGTCTGACTATAGAGGTACGAGCGAACCTTGACCTTGGCCCAGAAGGAATAGAGGCCCAGGGTCAGGATGGTCAGACAGAGGTTGACCAGGTGCATGCCGAACAGCGATCCACCGACGCCGAAAAAGCTCAGGCGGTAGGTCTTCGGGCCTTGGCTCGGAATCTGCTCGCCGGACGGCACCGAGGCCGGTTCCGCATCGACGTCGGCGGAGCTGGGAGCCGTAATCCGTTGGGGAGGCGCAGCGGGCGGGAACGGTCCGGCCACCACGAAAAATTTCGTTCCGCAGGAAGCGCAGGCGCTCTTGGTGCCGGGCTTGAGGCTGGCTCGCGATCGGACGCGAAAACGGCTGCGGCAGTGGGTACAGGTGAGCTGAATCGAGTCGTCGGTGGAGAGGCTGGCCATCGCCGATATCTATTCTCGCGCCATGGTCTCGAACGCCTTCATCGAGACAATCAGCGGTTGCGGGCCCTTGAGCGAAACGGTCAATTCTTTCTCCAAGGCGAACATCAGCCGCCGGCCGTCGGTCATGATCGACTCGGTTCCCCGGAGTCGCGCGACCGCAGTCCTGCCGTCCGGGGCGAGCCGCACGTGCGTGTCCATCCGCGTCCACTGATACTCCTGCGCCATCGCGAAGGATTGCCGGAGGCTCGTCCGGTATTGCTCGCGAGTCATCGTCAGTTCCTGCTCGGTGCCGGAAAACTGGACGACGACGGTCAGGCGGGCATCCGGCGCCACCTGTCGCACCAGGCGGTCCACGTCCCGGCTGTTTGCCGCCTGATCAAGTTCCGCCAGCAGCGAGGTGACCTGCGCCTCCGCCAGATCGTCGCCGGGGAAAAGGGTCCATAGGGGGCGGATCGTCCCGGCCTCGTCTCGGTATTGGGCCTTGCGGACATGCCAGGCTTCTCCGTCCTCCTGGATCAACGACAGGAGGACGGAACCGGATGCGCGGGGTCCAGAGACCGGAATGTCGAATTGGGCTGTGCCCTGACGTCCGTCAGACCTCATGTGCCAAGTGGGGAACCACCCGAATTCGAGCGGGGTGCCGAAATGGTCCCTGAGCACCTCATGGTCTTGAATGAAGGCGACGGAGGTTTGATAGGCCGTGGATCGCTTGATGCCTTGCGTCAGGGCGAACAGGGCCGTGCCGAAAACCCCGTAGCCGAGCAGGCAGAGGGCCGTGAGGGAGAGGATGGCCATCCGTCTGGCCCCAGCATCGGCCGGAACAGCCATCAGAATCGATCTGGTGCTGGTGGAGTGGCCGGATGAGGTCACGGAACCGGCCGCATGAGCCGGCGCCAGAACGAGGTTGACGTCACAGGTGGCGCACGCCACCACAGCCATGTCCGTACCGTCGCCATCCGGGATGACCTGCGAGCTCAGGCAGGAGGGGCAGGTGACGGACTGAGGACAAACCACCGCGTCCATCTCCCAAAGATAGCCGATTCCCCCCGACGCGCAAGGATCGGTAGGGCGAAGTCGGACCTGTGGTGATGGCCGGCGTGCGGTGGAGAAGCGGCAAGGGGTGTTTGACGCGGTTGGATGGCGTGGTTTCGGAACGAGGATCGTTATCCGATTATTTGGGCGGAAAGCGGGTGATCGTGACGGGCCTATAGGAAAGCCGTGGTCCCTCGGGAGTCGAGGTCGTCAGGGTATGTGTGAGCCAGGTCGTGTCGTCCCGCTTGGGAAAATCCGCACGGTAATGGGCGCCGCGGCTTTCCTCTCTCGCCATGCCCCCCGCGACGATCGTCTCCGCGATATCGACCAAGGATTGAAGCTCGAGCGCCTGGATCAAATCCGTATTGAAGACCTGGCCGTGGTCGTGCAGGCGGACGTGCCGGGCCTGCTCTCGCAACCGGCGCACCTGTTCCAGCGCGAGCGCCATCGATTCCTTCGTGCGAAAGATGCCCAGGTTGGTGCTCATCACCCGCCCCAACTCATCGCGGAGCTGCCAGGCCCGTTGCGAGCCTTGGCTGGCATGGAGGCGGGCAATGCGATCCCGGTCTGCTTGGTAGGTCCTGTCGGAGGGAGTGCGCGGGGCCTTGCCGCGGACATACTCCGAGGCCCGGACACCGGCCCGCCTGCCGAACACGATCGTCTCCAGCAGGGAGTTGCCGCCCAGCCTGTTGGCGCCATGGACGCTCACGCAGGCGCATTCGCCCGCGGCGAACAGCCCGGGCAGGGCAGTCTCCCCCCATCCGTTGGCCTGCACCCCGCCCATTTGATAGTGCGCGCCCGGTTGGACCGGGATCGGGCTCTCGATCGGGTCGATGCCGGCGAACTCCAGCGACAGTTGCCGGATCTGCGGCAGCCGTTCCAGGATCCGTTGGCGTCCCAGATGGCGAAGGTCCAGCAGCACGCAGCCGTCGACGCCGCGCCCTTCCAGGATCTCCTGCCCGATCGCGAGGGAAACCGTGGACCGGGTGGCCAATTCCATCTGATCCGGCGCATATCGTTGCATGAACCGTTCGCCCAGCGTGTTCAACAGGTACCCTCCCTCGCCGCGCGCCCCTTCAGTGATGAGGATGCCGGTGCTCTTGAGCGTGGTCGGATGGAACTGGACGAACTCCATGTCCATGAGCGGCACGCCGGCGCGATAGGCCAAGGCCATGCCGTCGCCGGTGTTGATGACCGCGTTGGTGCTGGTGTAGAAGATGCGGCCGCTCCCGCCCGTGGCCAGGATGACGGCCTTGGCCCCGATCACGTGCAGGCCGCCGTGAAGCAGATCCCAGGCGACGACGCCGCGGCATTCGCCCTCGTCGGTCACCAACGAGGTGACGTACCATTCCTCATAGACGGACACCTGCCGGCGGAGGAGCTGCTCGTACAGGACATGCAGGAGCGCATGGCCGGTCCGGTCCGCGGCGTAGCAGGTGCGGGGGAAGCCGGCGCCGCCGAACGGCCGTTGGGCGATGAGCCCCTGCTCGGTGCGGCTGAAGATGACGCCGAGCCGTTCCAGCTCCAGGATGTCGTCCGGCGCCTCCCGGCACATGACCTCGATCGCGTCCTGGTCTCCCAGGTAGACGCCGCCCTTCGCCGTGTCGAAGGCATGGGCCTCCCAGGAATCGGCCGCTCCCAACGCGGCGTTGATCCCGCCCTGCGCCGCCACCGAATGGCTGCGGACCGGATGGACCTTGGAAATGATGGCGACATCGAGATCGGGAGGAACAGCGAGCGCGGCCCTCATGCCCGCAAGGCCCGCGCCCACGATCAGCACGTCATGGATTTTCATCGCCTGGCGCTGCTCGAACCCACTTCGAAACCCTTTCCTGAAACGACGGAGCCGCCGGGGCACGGTCTTGCTGACAGGCCCGTCTGAATCTTATCGCGGATTACTATGGTGGGTGCAAGCCTTGTTGTGGGGGTGCTTCCCTGACTCAGTCCGTTACCGGGTGTGCTCCGAGCAGGGAATTCTGCTTCTCCCTTCTCCTGTGAACAGACTCTATGGTAAACAAATATGACAGCCCGCAACCGCCATCACGCTAGAGGAGCGCTCTCCATGTCCACATTGTCCGATCAGGCCTCGCCCGAACCACAGTGGCTCGACCCGTCCGATCGATTTGCCCAGCGGCACATCGCCCCCAGCGAGGCCGACGTTCAAGAGATGCTGGCCACACTGGGATTGCGGTCCCTCGATGAGCTGGCCGATGCCGCGATGCCTGCCAATATCCGCCATCGCCGGCCGCTGAGCCTGCCGCCGGCAAAGAGCGAACATGAAGCCTTGGCTGAGCTTCAGCAACTGGCCAAACGGAATCAGGTCCGGCGCTCGCTGATCGGCATGGGCTATTACGACTGTCTCACGCCGACGGTGATCCTGCGGAACATCCTGGAGAACCCGGGCTGGTATACCCAGTACACGCCCTACCAAGCGGAAATTGCCCAAGGGCGCATGGAGGCGCTGGTTAATTTTCAAACGATGGTGGCGGACCTGACCGGCCTGCCGCTGGCCAATGCCTCATTGCTGGACGAAGCCACCGCCGCCGCCGAAGCGATGGCAATGTGCGTGAACATCGCCAGACAAAAGGGCGAAGAGCGAACGACCTTTCTGGTGTCCGACGGCTGTCACCCCCAGACCATTGCCGTGGTGCAGACCAGGGCGACGCCGCTTGGGGTGACGGTGCGGGTCGTGCATGGGGATGAGGTTCCTGCCGGGGCGACCGATCTGCTCGGCCTGTTGCTCCAGTATCCGGCCACGGACGGCTCCGTGGTCGATCATGCGGCGCTGATTCAGCGGGTGCACCACGCAGGCGGATTGGTTGCTATGGCGACCGATCTCCTGGCGCTGACCCTCTTGAAGGCTCCGGGGGAGTTGGGAGCCGACATTGCCGTCGGCTCCAGCCAGCGATTCGGAGTACCCATGGGATTCGGCGGCCCGCATGCCGCGTTTCTCGCCACGCGCGAGGAGCACCGTCGGCAGATCCCGGGCCGGATTGTCGGGGTTTCCAAGGACCACGCCGGGAAGCCCGCCTATCGACTCGCGCTCCAAACGAGGGAACAACACATCCGCCGCGAGAAGGCCACGAGCAACATCTGCACGGCCCAGGTGCTGCTGGCGGTCATGGCCGGCATGTACGCGGTGTATCACGGACCGGAGGGATTGCGCCGGATTGCGTCGCGTGTTCATGGGTTGGCGTGCCTGCTGGCCGAGGGGTTGCGGCGCCTGAGCCTGCCTCCCGCCTCCGAGCTGTTCTTCGACACGCTCTCCGTGCCCTGCGGGGTTGATCTGGTCCCGTCGATCATCGCCCGGGCCGGCGCGCGCGGGTACAACCTGCGCGTGATCGACGAGTCGTCGGTCGGCATTTCGCTGGATGAGCTGAGCACCATTGAGGAAGTGCGCCAGGTCCTGTCGATCTTCGCCGGCCAGGATCCTCTCCCCTTCAACCTGGATCAGATGGCCTGCGGGCTGAATGTCTCGTATCCTGGCTCCTTTGCCAGGACCAGCGCCTACCTCACGCATGAGGTCTTCCACCGGTTCCACGCGGAGCACGAGATGCTGCGCTACCTCAACCGGCTGCAGGCCAAGGACCTGTCGCTGACCACCTCGATGATTCCGCTCGGTTCCTGCACGATGAAGCTCAACGCGACGACGGAGATGGTGCCAGTCACCTGGCCGGAGTTTGCGCGCCTCCATCCCTTCGCCCCGGTGGAGCAGACCGCCGGCTATCAGGAGCTCTGCGCCAGGCTGGCCGACTGGCTGGCCGAGATCACGGGGTTCGATGCGGTGTCGTTGCAGCCCAATGCCGGCTCTCAAGGGGAGTATGCCGGCCTGATGGTGATTCGCGCGTATCACCAGCATCAGGGGGAAGGGCATCGCAAGGTCTGCTTGATCCCCGTGTCGGCACATGGGACGAACCCCGCGAGCGCCGCGATGGTGGGCATGACGGTCGTGCCTGTCGCCTGTGATACGCAGGGCAATGTCGACCTGAAGGATCTGGAGGAAAAGGCCGCCCGGCACCGCGGCGATCTGGCCGCCTTGATGATCACCTACCCCTCCACCCATGGGGTATTTGAAGCCGAGATCCGGCGAATCTGCCAGATCGTTCACACGCACGGCGGGCAGGTGTATCTCGACGGTGCCAACATGAACGCGATGGTCGGCCTCACCAGGCCGGGCGACATCGGGGCCGATGTCTGCCATCTGAACCTGCACAAGACTTTCTGCATTCCACACGGAGGCGGCGGGCCTGGAATGGGTCCGATCGCGGTCGGGCGGCACCTTGCGCCGTTCCTACCGGGGCATCCGGTCGTCAAGACGGGCGGGGCGCAGGCGATCGGCTCTATAGCAGCAGCTCCCTACGGCAGCCCGAGCATTCTCCCGATCTCCTATGCCTACATCGCGATGATGGGCAACGAGGGATTGACGCGGGCGACCCAGGTGGCCATCCTCAACGCGAACTACATGGCGAAGAAGCTCGACAAGCACTACCGGGTGCTCTACACGGGCGCCAAAGGATTGGTGGCGCACGAGTTCATCCTGGATCTGCGCCCGTTCAAGGACAGCGCGGGTATTGAGGCCATGGATGTGGCCAAGCGCCTGATGGACTACGGCTTCCACGCCCCGACGGTTTCGTTTCCGGTCGCCGGGACCTTGATGATCGAGCCGACGGAGAGCGAGGCCAAGGCCGAGCTTGATCGTTTCTGCGCGGCGCTGATCGCCATTCGCGGCGAGATTCAGGACATCATCGAGCGGCGGATGCCGAAGACCGACAATCCCTTGAAGAATGCGCCGCACACGGCCCGGATGGTGACGGCGGCCGACTGGTCCCATCCCTACTCCCGCGAGCAGGCGGCGTTTCCAGCGCCGTGGGTGCGCGAGCACAAGTTCTGGCCGAGCGTGGGGCGTATCGACGAAGCCTACGGAGATCGCAATCTGGTCTGCACCTGCCCGCCGATGGAAAGTTACGCGACGTCGTGAAGATCCAAAGTCCGGTGAGCGCGCGAATAGGGAGCGGGCAGGCCAACGGCTCGTTCCTGCGTAAACGCGTGACGCGGCACTGCCGGGCGTTCGTGCTCTTGTTGATTCCCGTCCTGCCCGCCCTGGGTCTGGCCGAAGAAACCGTCGCCGAATGGGAGCCGGGCAAACTGTACCGGGCCGGGGTGCGCGTGAGCGATCCGGCCACTGGTGGGTCGTTCGTGATTCCATCGGAGTGGGAAGGACGGGTGCCGCCCGGATCCGACGCCTTGCTCCTGGGCTCCGAGCGCCATGCCGGGGTGGGAGTGGTCGCGCTGATGGCCCGCACCGACCGTGCGGAGCTGAAGCAAAAGCTGTCGGAGCCACAGGACTTCGGGGGAGAGGTCATTCTGCAACTGTCCAGTCCGCTCGAAGAAGACGACCGGACCATCCGCGCCTCCTATCTCCATGGCAACGTGGTCGGCCGCGCCTGCGCGGTCATGGGACCGGAAGGCCGCGCGATCGTCTTTTTTCTAGCCGGTCCCGCCAGCGATGCGGATCTCTATGAACGTCTGTTGAGCGAACTGGCCTCCTCCACAACCTTCGAGCCGGTCGCGACCACGTAATCCACACCGACAGTCTCTGCCGTCGTTCGAGTTGATATGTGCTCTCAGGCCATGGTGCCTCCAGAGTCTCCCCATGGCCCGGTCGAAAGGGTAGAATCGGCGAATGAGCCGGTTCGCCGAACAAGTCGAATCGGCCGGGATTGCGAACCATTCAGCGGGGAGGAGAGTGAAATGGATCGTCGCAGCTTTCTGATTCGGACCGGATTGCTGATCGGCGCGGCGGTGATGGAGGCGGCCGTGAGCGGCTGCGAAACGCCGCAGGTCAGGCGCCGGCGGGAGGGCTATAAAAACTGGACGGCCGTGCGCAACGAGTTCTTGCTGGATCGCAGCAAGATCCATATGACCGGCTTCTTGCTGGCCTCGCATCCCGCGCCGGTGCGTGAAGCCATCGAGCGCCACCGGCAGGGGCTGGATGAGGACCCGGCCACCTACTGGTCAGAGCGTGAGGAAACCGGGGAAGCGGCGGTGCTGGCGGCGGCGGCCGGCTACTTAGGCGTCAGCGCGACCGATATCGCCTTGACCGACAGCACCACGATGGGCTTGGGGCTTCTCTATGGGGGGCTCAAGCTGTCCCAGGGACAGGAAATCCTCTCCACGATCCACGACCATTACTCGACGGACACGTCGCTTCGCTTGAGAGCTGAGCGGACCGGCGCCTCGTTCCGGCAGATTCCGCTGTACAAGGATCTCAAGACAGTCACGCAGGAGGAAATCGTTCAGACACTCGTGAAAGAGGTACGGCCCGAGACCCGCTATGTCGCCGTGACCTGGGTCCATTCCAGTACTGGACTTAAACTGCCCATTCGCGCGATCGCCGATGCGTTGGCGACGATCAACCGTTCGCGGGCGGAACAAGACCGAATCCTGCTGTGCGTGGACGGCGTGCATGGGTTGGGCGTGGAGAACGTGAAGTTGCCTGACCTGGGCTGCGATTTCTTCGTGGCGGGCACGCACAAGTGGATGTTCGGACCGCGCGGGACCGGCTTGGTCTGGGGGAAACCGCAGGCCTGGCCCCTCGCGCAGGCGACGATCCCCACGTTCGATTCGACCGCCTATCGCATGTGGATGAAGGAGACTGCCGAACATGCGATCCATCAGGCCGCGTTGATGACGCCGGGCGGCTTCCATTCCTTCGAACATCGGTGGGCGTTGAATGAAGCCTTCACGTTCCATCAGATCATCGGCAAGGCGCAGGTGACGGAACGGATCTACGAGCTGAATCAGCAATTGAAGCAGGGCTTGGCCACAATGCCGCGCGTGACCCTGCATACGCCGATGTCTCAAGATCTCTCCGCGGGGATCGTGTGTTTCGAGATCGAAGGGATGAAGCCGGGGAAGGTGGTCGAAAAGCTCAAGGAGGACAAGATCATCGCGAGCGTGAGCCCCTATGCGGTGCAATATGTCCGGCTCGCGCCGAGCCTGCTGAACACGCCGGGTGAGGTGGAGGTGGTGCTGCGGGCGATCCGTGACCTTACTGTATGAATGAGAGTGGAGTCGTATTGGTCCGGAGGCCCTTAAGCGTGGCCGAGGTCTATAGGTTCGCGGCGGCTATAGGAGAAGTGGAAGGACACCCATACTGGTCCTGTGCTCCCGGAACGCGCGCCCTCAGAAGGGCCTCGTTCCACGGCCGCAATCGGACCAGCATGGGTGCCCTTCCAGAAAAAGGGACAATGGTCCTGAGAGTTTGAATCCATTGGGTGCTGAGGCATACTGCCACCTATGCCATTTAATCTTCCTCTGAAAGACATGACGCTTCAGGAGAAGCTCGCGGCGATGGAGTCGATTTGGGAAGACCTCGCGCGAACTCCTGATGCGATCGAATCGCCTGACTGGCACCAAGATATTCTCGATGAACGCCGCCGGCAGGTTGCTGAGGGGCGGGCTCACTTCATCGACTGGGAAACTGCCAAGACAGACATCCGCAAGAAGCTGTTCTGAAATCGAAAACCCGGCCACTCTGGTCCTATTTGAGCGATCAGATCCCTCCAATCCAACAATAGCGAATTAGGCCGCAGCGCCGCTCTTCTGCCCAAGGGCTCTGGCGATGTCTCGCGGTCTTGCGCCGAGCACCACCAACCCGCGTACCAGCAAGTCAATGGAAACGGTCCGATCTGCCGCTTCCATCTTGGCAATACGCGATTGACTCGATTGGAGCCGCTTGGCCAAGGCCAGTTGCGAGAGCCCGTGAGCCTCGCGACGCGCACGGAGAGCCTGGCTTAGATTCACCTTCATCTCGACCAATGCGGCTTCCTCTGGACTGAGCCCGAGGAAATTTTCGGCTGTTCCCACCCGCCACCCTCGCGCCTCAAGTCGTTTCTGTTTGGCCTTGTCCATGGTCACTCCTCCTTGTTCGCAGCCTCATCATAGGCACGCAACCGACGCCGACATGTCTCAATGACCTGATGAGGAGTCGCTTGTGTCTTCTTGGAGAAGACTTCTGCGATCACAATGGCATCGGAATCTACGCGGTACATAATGCGCCACGTCGCTGTCTCGTCGGGTATTCGCAGTTCATGACAACGCAGGCCGACGATGGGCATCGGCCGTGAGTGGGGCATGCTCGGTGCCTCTCCTCATTGCAGGCGGCGCAGCAAGATACCGGCTTCGAGCCTGGCTGCTGCCGACAACGGTGGGCTCTTCACCTCCCCGTGCAACCAAACCAGGGGCTTGTCGGTCGGGCTCATCGAGGCAGAATATATGTCAATAATGACATGGATGCAAGGCGTGAAGCCGAACTGAGGCGCTCCCCTATTATAGAAAGATCGCGCTTGACATTCAGTTAACGCGAAGCTGTCCCGGTGGGCGATGCGCGGACAAAATCTTGAATACGTGTTGGATATGCAAGTAGACTTGCCTTCCAATTGAGTGCTGAGGCTGTTGTACTATGTTGCACGGGGAGGCCGCAGCAGATTCAAATGGTTAACTGGCAACAAAATGGATACTGTACAGAAGCAATTTGAGAGAGCAAACGGGGACACGTTTATCGAATGGCTGAATGCGCAGTTGGACGCGTATTATGCCTTTTCTCGGCGCGCCGGAGAGGCCCCTGACTTGGTCTATTCATTCAGTGATTCTGAACTATTTATCGAAGTGACGGCGGGTTACTACGACAGTGCGCATGCAACTTTCCTTTGGGAGAACGCTCGGGCGGCCGAAGGGGCACCCTCGGGTTGGACCGGGGTGAATCCCGACAAATGTCTTGCGGAGGCTATTCATCGACGTGTCACCGACAAATCGAAAAATCGCTACGGCTCAAATTGCATACTCCTGGTGGTCGTTCCTCCTGGCGTTACTTCGGCAGAGGACCTTGCTCGTCTGCTCGCTGAAAAGGCTCCCCCGGTCTACACGCCTTTTGCCGGGATATATGTCGCTGGGCGCTTCCCAATCACAAGTAGAAGCTCGGGGGGTTATCGGGTGATACCAATAAAGGAGTTGCGAGCTAACTCCGCAATCGAGAGGGAGGCGCGCAAGAGAGGCGCGCGCTTCACATTGTGAACCTTAATTTTTAGTGAGCAACAATGGGTCTTCTGAACAAGTTGTTTGGTTATCGATGGAGTCTCTACATCGTCATGGGAAACCAGTTAGCATATGCCATGCACGAAAACTCAGCGCTCCGAATCGTTGGTTACGTTATGGCATATTTTGCGGATGGTGGAAAGCCCGTCGAACCTTGGAGCCTTTACCTCAATTTCAACCATAAACACCAGACCATCAAGCTCGGTCCAGAGCATTTCATGTCTGACGGAGAAAATGTCACCCCTGCCCTCATTCGCGAGATCGAATCTATTGACCCTGGCTGGAAAGTGAAGGGCGGAGAGCCCGTGTTTGAAGAGGCTGCGACGAGGAAACGCCTCAAGATCAGCGAATACATGCCCGGGGATATTGACATACAAGCCATGATAGATAATCTCAACAAGCCTCGTGACGTCACCTTCTTCTCGGTGATGGATGAGGTCTTTGGAAAACGCTAACTATTCGGTTAGCCGGACAGCCAGCAAGCTGCGCTTGCTGGTGCCCGCGCTCCGGCGGTCGGTTACGTCGATCGTTATCTGGCTCTGGATTATGACAGCTCAGCGCGATCTATATAGTCTCAATGCTGAACATCTCCTCCCACGTCGCCATTCCTGATCACGAGATCGAGATCCATGCCGTTCAGTCGCAGGGGAAGGGCGCCAGCACGTCAACAAGGTGGCGACGGCGATTTGGACGACTCCGTTCCCAGCACTGTACAAATTGCTCGTGGGTGCTGAAGATGTCTTTCTGATCCCTCTTGGGGTAAGATTTGCGTTATGAGCCTGGAAAAACTTGAGGCGGAAGCCCTCAAATTAGACCCAAAGGAACGGGCGCGGTTAGCCGGCAAGCTGCTGGAAAGTCTGGAGCAGCTCTCCGAAGACGAAAACGCCAAGCTATGGGCCGAAGAAGCCCAACGGCGGGATGAGGAGATGGATACACATCCCGGCGGCAGTTCTTCCGCCGAGGAGGCCCTCCGGGACGCGAGAGCCAAGCTGCGGTGAATGGAGCAAATCTCCTTTCATCGCCTTGCCCGACGCGAACTGATCGATGCTGCGCTCTTCTACGACGTGGAAAGCCCAGGACTAGGCGCTGCGTTTCTTGACGAGGTTGAAGACTGCACGAGAAACCTTCTCGCATTTCCTGAATCAGGCCAAGTTGTTCGTGGGGGAGTTCGACGCCGGCTCCTTCGTCGGTTTCCCTACGCGCTCTTGTACTCCCTGAAAAAAGACACCATACGCGTGCTGGCGGTGATGAATCTGAAACGGCGCCCCCTGTACTGGGTTGGCCGGGAGTGATCCGTCTGAGAGAATCGCCGATTCGTGTTGAGACTTCGTGAGATCCCATGCTCTACATCTCCTCCCACGTCGCCATTCCTGATCACGAGATCGAGATCCATGCCGTGCGGTCGCAGGGGGCGGGCGGGCAGCACGTCAACAAGGTCTCGACGGCGATTCATCTGCGGTTCGACATCGCCGCCTCCTCGCTCCCTCCCTTCTATAAGGAGGAACTCCTGAAGCTGCGGGACCATCGCATAACGCAGGGTGGCGTGATCACCATCAAGGCCCAGCAGTCGCGGAGCCAGGAGCAGAATCGAGCCGATGCGCTCGATCGGCTCCGTGAGCTGATTCAGCTCGTCGCGGTCCCGCGCAAGAAGCGCAAGGCGACGAAACCGACCAAGGCCTCGAAACAACGGCGGTTGGAAAGCAAGACCAAGCGGGGGCGGCTGAAGGCGCTCAGGGGACGGATTGACGACTAGGGGGACGACAATCGTCATCCGTCAGTGGTCAAGCGTGAGAAGGGCATGAAGTTCGGGTGGCAGTTGTTTGACGAGTGAGGTTTGACGAATGACGCTACTCCGAAGACACCAGCGATCCCAGGATATGGTACCCGCCGTCCACGTAGATCACTTCGCCGGTGATGCCTCGGCCGAGTGGGCTGATCAGGAACAGCGCGGTGTCGCCCACCTCGCCCTGTTCGGTCGCGCGGCGCAGCGGAGCAAAGTCTTTGTGGTGATCGACCATCTTGCTGATGCCGGAGACGCCGCGGGCGGCTAGGGTTTTGATCGGACCGGCTGAAACGGCGTTGACGCGGATGTTCTTCGGCCCGAGATCGTGCGCGAGATAGCGGACGGTCGCCTCCAGCGCGGCCTTGGCGACGCCCATGACGTTATAGTGCGGGACCACCCGTTCGGCGCCGAGATAGGTGAGCGTGACCACCGAGCCCCCTTCCGTCATCAGCGGCACAGCCGCCCTGGTGACGGCGACGAGCGAATAGGCGCTCACGTCGAGCGCGGTGGCGAACCCCTTCCTGGTCGTATTGACGAACTGCCCCGTCAGCTCTTCGCGCGGGGCAAAGGCGACCGAGTGGACCAGGAAGTCGAGCCGGCCGAACTCCTTCTGCACCTGCTGCATCAGCGCCTCGATCTGGGCATCGTCTCCGACGTCGCAGGGGAAGGCCTTCGCGCCCGGCATGGATGCGGCGAGTTCCTCGACATTCTCCTTGAGCCGGTCGTTCTGGTAGTTGAACAGCAGGTGCGCGCCCTGCCCGGCCGCCGATTGGGCGATGGCCCAGGCGATGCTGTGTTTGTTCGCCACGCCGATGATCAAGCCCTTCTTTCCGTCCAGCAAACCCATCCGTCATCTCCTTGTTCAGCCCAGGTATAAACCGTCAGGAACATAGCATAGAACCGGTAGCGTGGGAAATCAGGGAAGTCGAGGTCCTGTGCTAGGACTGCACTCGCCCCAGCCTGAGCGTGGCTCTTTCTGAACCGTCGCAGTATAGTGGCAGGCTCCCACCATGCCGACTGCTCGACGAAGAAAGGTGATACTGGATACGGACCCGGGCGTGGATGACGCACTGGCGATCCTCTTGGCGCTTCGGTCGCCGGAACTTGATGTGGTCGGGATCACGACGATCTGCGGCAACGTGCCGGTCGGACAGGCGACCGAGAACCTCTTCCGTATCCTGAGCCTGGTCGATCCACCGCGCGGTCTGTTGATCGGCCAAGGAGCGGCCGCTCCGCTACGCCGTCCGCTGGAGACTGCGACGCACGTGCACGGCGCTGATGGATTGGGGGATCTGGACCAGTTCACGAATCAGAGCGGGCAGCCCCGCTACCCGCGCCCAGTCGTGCCTGGCAGGCTCCCTTCCGCCGTTGAGACCTGGGAACGGTGCATGCGGACGCATGGACCAAACCTCACGCTCATAACCCTGGGACCGCTCACCAATCTGGCGCAGGCGCTCCAACGGCCTGCGATCGTCGCGAAGGGATTTCGATCCATCATTGCTATGGCCGGCGCCATCGCCGTCCCCGGCAACGTGACGCGCGCGGCGGAGTTCAATGTGTACGTCGATCCTCATGCGGCTGAGCAGGTGTTGCAAGCCGATCTGCCGCTGACATTGATTCCTCTGGATGTGACCACGAAGGTGACGGTGTCGCGCGAGGCCATCACGAAACTGACCGCCCGCGCCCGTGATCCGGTCGGACAATTTTTCGCCGATGCCACGGGGGCCGCGTTGGATTTTGCCGATCGCGTCGAGGGGGCGGCGGTATTTCCGTTTCATGATCCCCTGGCTGTGGCGGTCGCGATCGACCCGGCGCTGGTTCAGCTTGTCCCGTTGCACGTGGCCGTGGAAACTGAGGGGCCTGTCGCTCTGGGAGCCACGCTCGCCGATCGGCGCAGGTTGCGGCGCGAACACCAGAACCGTCCGAACGTTCAGGTGGCCCTGCGCGTGCAGGCCGATCGGGCCCGCCGCCTCATCACGGAACGACTATGCCGAACGTCCTCGTGATCGGGTCATCCAATCTCGACTTGACCGTCAGGCTCGACCGTTTGCCGGTCGTCGGAGAAACGGTGTCGGGCGGCGAGTTCTATCAATCGTTCGGCGGCAAGGGGGCTAACCAGGCCGTCGCGGCGCGCCGGGCTGGCGCGGATGTGCTGTTCGTGACCAAAGTTGGCGCGGACGCCAACGGGGAGGTGATCGCACGGCATCTCGTCGAACAGGGAATTCCCGCGGTTGGCCTGCGTCAGGACCGGCGCGCGCCGACCGGCGTGGCGTTGATCGTGGTCGATACCCACGGGCGCAACATGATCGCCGTGGCGCCCGGCAGCAATCGGCTGCTGACCGCCGAGGAGATTCGCGAGCACGCCTTGGCGTTCGAGGAGGCGAAGGTCCTGTTGGTTCAATTGGAGGTCCCGTTGGCCGCTGTGACGCAGGCGCTGACCCTCGCCAAGGCCAAGGGCATGACCACGATCCTGAATCCCGCCCCTGCCCAATCGCTGCCGGACCGGCTCCTCAAACTGGTTGATATCGTGACTCCCAATGAAACGGAAGCGACTGTACTGACCGGTCAGGCTGTTAGAGAAGCGGCGGCGCGCGATCTGCTGGCGCGAGGGGTGCGCGAGGTCGTGGTGACGCTGGGCGAGCAGGGCGCCCTCTGGACAAACGCGGCAGGAATGAAGGCGATCCTTCCGTTCAAGGCCACGCCTGTGGATTCCACCGCGGCCGGCGATGCGTTCAACGGTGCACTCGCCGCTGCATTGGCGGAAGGCCGGTCCCTCGACCGTGCCTTGCGGTTTGCCTCGGCGGCCGGCGCCCTGGCGGTGACGAAGCGCGGCGCCCAGGAATCGATGCCAGGCCGGCGCGAGATCGAAGCGGTGCTGGATCGAGTCATTTAGCCGGCCCATTTCGAGACCCTCGGTTTGATCAGGGAAAGCCTATTAAATCAACCGGTTGATAGGAAGGTCATCCCACTGGCTCCTTCTTCCGAAGGACAGCTACCCCCGTTTGGGGCATTGCGGCTGTTCCGCCCGCTCAGCGATAACAAGGCTCCTCGCGGGGGGATGATCGACGGGAGCCACATGCGAAAAATCCTGAGTTTCAGCGACGATCTCACGCAAGAAGAAGTGGAACACCTCACCACGCTCTTGATCTACCATTTGGTCGAGCGTTGCGGCGGTCGGGTGAGTTTCACGACAGAAGACGCCTCCCAAACGCTCGAAGGACTTGAGACCAAAATGGTCCACATGCAGATCGGCAATGCCATCACGCTTCGTATCGTCACGCGCCCGCCCGAATTGCAAGACCCCGCAGTGATCCGATAGCTTCCCTGTAAGGCACTGCCGTTTCGTGAGACAATGCAGCAGGCAATGTCAGGGAGAGGTGTTGATGACGACGGCGCGGGTGAGTCCGTTGATGTCGGTGGTGTTGGCTGGACTGTTGGCGATCGCGGCCGGCTTGGATCGTCCCGCTGGAGCGGCGAACCTCGAGAAGGCCGTCTTTGCGGGCGGCTGTTTCTGGTGCATGGAAGAGGCCTTTGAAGGGGTCGAAGGCGTCGTCTCGGTGGCGTCCGGCTACATCGGAGGGATGAAAGCCAATCCGAGCTACGAGGAAGTGTCTTCCGGTTCAACGGGTCACGCCGAAGCCGTTGAGGTCCTGTTCGATCCGGCCAGGACCAACTATCCGAAGTTGCTGGAGGTCTTTTGGCGGAACATCGACCCGACCACGCCGGACCGGCAATTCTGCGATCGCGGGAGCCAGTATCGATCGGCGATCTTTACGTTGACGGAGCTGCAACAGCGTCAGGCGGAGGAGTCGAAACGAGCCGTTGAACAAACCAAACCCTTCCGAGAACCGATCGTGACACAGATCGTTCCCGCCACGACGTTTTATCCCGCCGAGGACTACCATCAGGATTTTTACAAACGCAACCCGATCCGCTACAAGTTCTACAAGTACAACTGCGGGCGGGTGCAGCGGCTTGAGGAAGTCTGGGGGAAGTCGCGAGGCTAGCCCACCGCTCGCCTTTGCTCCTCCGATCGGCCGTTGAACCACTCCGGACAACGCAGAGCGAGCTTCTCCTGGCCTTGCTCATGCCAGACGGGAAATGTTTTCCGGAGACTGTGCAGGGAAGGCGGATCGGCGTAAAGACCTATCAGGGGAGGATGACCGTCAGTGGGCTTGCCGGGCCCTCATCTGCGCCAACGCCGCCTGCGCCTCGAGGATGAAATCGGTGCGTTGATCCGCTTGCGCCAGTTGGAGCGCTTCGCTGGCGAGCACGATCGCCGGCTGATGGTTGCCGCGGGAGCAGTAACTTTTGGCGAGGCTCAGCCTGGCGTTGACTGATTTGGGATCACGGCGGATGATCATCTCCAGGAGACGCTCGCCTTGTTCCTGGTCCCCGCCCAATAGGCTTGGCAGTCTCACGAGAAAGGTGGCCTTGGCCGATAAGGCGTCGAGATTACCCGGCTCCAGTTCGAGCGCCCGGTCGAGTTCTTTCATCATGCGGCGGAAGCCGAAGAGGGAGGTGAGATTCTCGCCGTCCACGCGGAGCTGTTCCCCGAGCGTGCAGAAAAGCGCAAAGTGCGCGCGGGCAGACCGTTCGTTCAACTCGATCGCCCGTTCCGCCAGCGCCTGGCTGCGCTCGAAATGGGCAACCCGGGCGGCTCGTTGCTGAGCGGCCCGGCCCAACTCGCATTCCCGGATCGACTCAGCCGTCAACTGCGGAACCGAATCCGAGGCTGACGCAGCATGGGGCAGATTGAGGGAGGCGAGGACAAGCGCAAAAATCAGGACAAGCGGCATTCCGTTCATCAGAACTTTTCTCCGAGTCACGTTCCCCGAAGCCTTCAAAGTATAAAGCAACTCCACTGGCTTGGCCAGTTGATTTTTCGGGTTTTGGGATCTCCGCACCGGCACCGGCTCGACCGATCGTTGTAGCCAAGGTCACCCGAACGTTAGCGTTCGTCGCCCAATGACGGCTTCAGTTCCGGCTGGCGCGTTCGCCAGCAGTGGCTCCTCGCAAGACCGCGAAGAGAGCCAACATGGCCTCATACGAGTAATGGGCATTCCGCCCGCTTGGGTTCGGTAACAAGAATACGCGCGTGTTGGCGAAGCGCTTGGGCTGCCAGCCCGGCGAGGGCCGCGGCGGAATCGAAGCGGCGGTGGATGGTCCCGGACGAGGTGGAAAGATTGCAGGCAACAGCGTCATGCCGAGCAGGGCGATGATTCGGGGGCGATGCCGGAGGACGAGAGAATGCAGCCGTTTCCGGCCTGCCATATATTCCTCGGCCTTGAGGCTGCCGACGCCGGCGGTCGGGCGACGAATGAGATTCGTGATGCCGATCCCCCATTGAGGCAACCGCCTATCGTCCTCCGGGCCGAGGGGCTCAGGGACGAGGCGGGCTCCATAGAGCAGTTTCCAAAAGCGATTCGAATAGCCGGCGAAGTGATGCCCGACCGCCATGGAACGGAGGCCGGGATTGATGCCCACGAACAGAATCTCGAGGCCTGGCCCGACATAGTCAGGGAGGGAGGTACGAGAGGTCGCCCGCTTGGCGCGCATGGGATGAGGCCTTGCACTTGAAACGGGTTCGTGCGCGCATTAGAGTTCAGTGGGATCGTCGAACACAAGGGGTGTCGCCTGTTCCGTTGGAGGAGGTCTTCAAGCAAGCCGGAGACCAAGATGAGGATCGTATCGGGGCTCATAGGAGGCGCAGCTTGCGCCGCATTGTTGTCCATGCCGCTGACTGTTTCTGCCGATCCCCGGGACCAGGACCGCTGGGACAAGAAATATCAGGAGGATCAGTATCTCTTCGGGAAAGAGGCCATTCCCTTTCTCGCCACATATGTACATCTTCTTCCCAAAGGTCGGGCGCTGGATCTGGCGATGGGCGAAGGCCGTAACGGCGTCTTTCTGGCGACGCGCGGCTTTCGCGTGACGGGACTCGATATTTCCGCCCGTGGGCTTGAGAAGGCGCAGCGCTTGGCGAGGGAACAAGGGGTGACCATCGAGACGCGGGTGGTCGATCTTGAGAAAACGGAATTGGAGCGGGATTCCTACGACGTGATTCTCTGCACCTATTACCTCCAACGCAGCCTGTTCCCTCAGATCAAGAACGCGCTGAAGCATGGGGGAATGGCTGTGGTGGAGACCTATACGGTGGACCATCTGAGATACCGTCCCGATTTCAACCGGACCTATCTCATCGAGCAGAACGAACTGCTTGAACTGTTTCGGGATTTCAAGATCATTCGCTATCAATTCGAAGATACCGGCCAGGCGGCGTATGCGAGTATCATCGCGCAAAAGCCCTGATCTGATCTGGGATGGCCGCAGTGATGCGTGGGGCGCTCGCAGCGATGGTATCCGCCACCGCCCAATACCAAAGCCTGTATCCAAATCCCGATGAGACAGTGGGGCAGTCTAGTTTTATGAACTTCGCCATTCCGCCACAGGGTTACTGTAGGAGAACCCCTGCTATCTGACCGAGACATGTTTATAAGTGATTGAAATGTCTAGCATTGACATTCTCTGTCCGCATGGCACTACCCTTGCTCACCCCCAAGCCCGCCATAACGGGAAGCTCAGCGCCGGCAGGCGCTCGAAGCAAATCATAAGCGTGGAAGGGGGTGAATCGAGTATGAAGCGTATCCTGATGTCATTGTTGGCGGCGGCGGTCCTCGTGACCTTCTCGGCTCCGGCTTTCGCGGGTGAGCAGAAGAAGGAAGAGAAGAAGGGTGGTCACGTGACCATGTTCGGCGAGAAGAAGGATGAGAAGAAGGGCGGCAAGCTCTTCGGCGAGGAAAAGAAGGAAAAGAAGGGCAAGTAATTTCAGCTCGTGCCGAGCAGAAAGCCCCCCGTTCAACGGGGGGCTTTTTTTTGCCTTGTTGGGCCCCAACAGGAGGGCCGAGTTTTCTCTCTCCACTCCCTGTGATCGAAAGTCGAACGTTGGGTGCGAATGCGCCTGCTTCGGTGGACCTCGATTCCCACTCACGATTGGGAGGAGACCGATGGAGATGTCTTCACCAGCGTCATCTCGTTGTCTTGCTGCCCTCTCCTTCATCCGTTCCCCTTCTGATCAAACTCAGCTCATCTCCCAGGAGCCGTGACAGTCGCATTCCTTGAACCGGTAGAGAAACTGTTCAAGGCGTGAGATGGCGACCCTGATGCATCATGTGGGCGTGAGGTCCATCAGCTTAGCCCAAGAGGCTCAGCCCAGACCTCGGGGCTTTGTACCTGGGGCCCGTGACTCACGTACCTGGATTCCCTCAGTGCAGAATCTTGTACTGAAAAAACCCCACAGATGGCCCTATTGTGGTTGAGTAGCCTCCGCTAATAGTGGTATATTTCGGCCGCCACAGAAGTTGACGCGGCCTCCGTCGAGTTTGATTCTCCCCACACATCGTTGGCGAGGCACGCGACCATCCGGTGCGCCGGTGAGGAGAGCAGTCTATCTGCGTCATTCGTGGCGACGGGGAAGCAGGAACCGGTCTTTGGCGGGTCGGCTCTGTCGGGACCGATCAACGGTGTCGGTGCCGGTCGGAGCTTGGCGGCGACAGGAAAGACCCTGCAGGCGGTGTGACGGAGAGCGGCTCCGGTCGAACCGCAATCCCACGAGGTGATTGGCAGAGAAGAGAGAGTGAGGTGTTGTGAGGGAGTACCCGCCCAGTGACCCGCCTTCGGTCGGCCTCTCCGGACTGTACCAGGAAATAGTCGCACGCTCGCCTGACGCGATCGCGATTCTCGATGGTGCGGGCCGGTATCTCGAGCAGAATCATGCGCACGTGCTGCTGTTCGGGTTCCCGGACCGTGAACTGCTGGGCCAGACTCCTCTGCTCCACATGGAGCCCGACCTCTTTTCCCGAATTGCCGGCCAGCTTCAAACGGCAGGCCTCTATCGGGGCGAGATTCTCTCCCGGACTAAAGGGAGGCAGACCCTGTCCATCGAACTCACGGCGTTTGTACTGACGCCGTCTACAGGAGAATCGGCCCGTTGGATTTGGATCAGCCGTGACGTGACGAAAGATCGACGTCTCGGCGAGGCGCTTCGGGTGTCCAGCCTCGTGGTGGAAGCTTCGCCCTTTCCGATCGCGGTCGTGGACCCGCAATACCGGTATCGGTACGGCAATCCGAGGTTTCGGCGGATGCAGGGCCTGGCGGAAGGAGAGGTTGCCGGAAAGTCGGTTGCCGACATCTGGGGCCGCGAGACCTTCCACCGGACGATCAAGCCCTCATTGGACCGTTGCTTGCAGGGCGAAGAATCCGCCTATGAAGGCTGGTTCGAGTTGCCGGACGGCGGTCGGACATTCCTGGTGACGACCTGTACCCCCTTGCGTTCCCCGGACGGGAGGGTGGACGGAGCCGCAGTGATCGGGCGGGATGTCACCGGATTGAAGCTGGCCGCCGAAGCCCAGCATCGGCGGGCCGAACGGATACGGGCTCACCAGGCGACGCTCATGGCGCTGGCCAGGGATGAAGCCGTCCAGAACGGGTATCTGGGCGAGGCCTTTCGCGCCGTGACCTTGAGCGCCGCGCGGGCGCTTGAGGTGGCTCGAACGAGCATCTGGCTGTTCAGCGAGGACCGGAGGATCTTGGAAGGCAAGGATTGGTACGAGCGCGACGCCGATCGCCATACCGCCGGGTTACGGCTGGCCGTTCATGACTGTGCGCCCTACGTGGAGGCGTTGGAAGCGGCGGAGTCTGTATTGAGCGTCCGGGAACCGAATGTCGATCCCCGCACACGCGACCTGTTGGCGCGATATCCCTCCGGCGCCGGTGTCAGCGCCCTTTTGCACGTGCCGATTCGCGTGAAAGGCCGGTTGCTGGGCCTGTTGTGCCTGGAGCAGGTCGGCCGGGCGCGCGACTGGTCGGCCGAGGACGAACACTTCGCCGGGTCCGTCGCGACGTTGGTGACCTTGGCCTTGGAGGCCCGCCAGTTGCGCCAGAGCGAAGCGCGGTTTCGCTGTCTGTTCGAAGAAGCCCCGCTCGGGATGTGCATGTACGGCGACCTGAACCGGATCATCCGGGTCAATCAGGCCTTTTGCGCGCTCCTGGGCTATGACGAGGAAGAATTGCTGGGCAACACGATCCAGTTGTGCGCGCATCCCGACGAGCTGGCCAGAAATGTCGCCTTGATCGAGCTGCTCGGTCATGGGGAGCGGACCCACGATGTCCTCGACACGCGCTATCTCCGAAAGGACCGCACCGTCGTCTGGGTGACGGTGTCGGCTCGCAGGTTGACGACGCCCGGCACCAGCCAGCCGGCCGTGCTCACGACCATTCAGGACGTGACAGCACAAAAGCAGGCCGAGGAGATTCTCCGGCGCGACAATGAAGCGTTGGAACAGCGCGTGCTCGAACGAACGGCGGACCTGGATCGGCTCAACCAGCAACTGCAGGAGCGCATGGCGGAGACGAGAAGGGCCGAGCAGGCGGCGAGGGCCAGCGAAGAGCGGTTTCGACAGTTGGCCGACAATATTCAGGACGTCTTCTGGATGAGGGATCTCATCACGCAGCAAATCCTCTATGTGAGCCCCGCCTACGAAAAGATTTGGGGACGGACCTGCGAGAGCCTGTATGAATCTTCTCAGGACTGGCTGCGGGGGGTGCACCCGCTGGATCGAGCCCGGGTGCGGAAGGCGGCGCAGACCAAGCAGGCCACGGGCGAATACGACGAGAAGTTCCGCATCGTCCGGCCAGACGGCAAGGTGCGATGGGTGCGGGATCGCGCCTTTCCTATTCAGGACGCGTCCGGCGCGGTGGTGCGGGTGGCCGGACTGGCGGAAGACATCACCGAGTATCAGCAACTGGAACAGCAGGTCCGGCAGGCGGCCAAGATGGAGGCGCTGGGGCGGCTGGCCGGCGGCGTGGCGCACGACTTCAACAATCTGCTTACCGTGATCCGCGGCTATTGCAGCTTCCTGCTTCAGTCGATTCCGGACGGCGATGCGCGCCATGCGCAGCTCGTGGAAATTCGCAAGGCCGCGGACCGGGGCGCCGGTCTGACGCAGCAATTGCTGCTCTTCAGCCGCGGCCAGGCGGTCCAGCCGAAAGTTGTGGACCTGAATGCCGTGCTAGAACGCATGCTCGAAATGGTGCAGCGGCTGGTCGGGGAAGACGTGCAGATCACGACGACGCTTGCCGAGCAGCTCTGGCCGGTGAAGCTCGACATGGGGCAGCTTGAGCAGGTCATCGTCAATCTGGCCGTCAACGCCCGCGACGCCATGCCGCAGGGGGGGCACCTCTACATTGAAACCATGAACGTGTTGAACGAGGCAGCCACGACGGCCCCGGCCGTGCGGCTGATCGTGCGCGACACCGGATGCGGGATGGATGAGCAGACGAAGGCGCAGGTGTTCGAGCCGTTCTTCACTACCAAGAAACCGGGGAAAGGCACCGGGCTTGGGCTGGCGACCGTGCACGGCATCATCACCAAGAGCGACGGGACGATCCAGGTGCAGAGCGCGCCGGGCCAAGGCAGCACCTTCATCATTGAATTTCCTCGTCACGAGATGCAGCCGCCCGCCGAGCGGGAGGTGCGGCGCCCGTCCACCCCTTCCGGCACGGAGACGATCCTGTTGGTGGAAGATGCGGCCACGGTCCGCCAGTTGTTGCGGGAAGTGCTTCGCTCCGCGGGCTATTACCTGCTGGAGGCGTCGGACGGGGTCGAGGCGCTGGAGCAGAGCCGGCACCATGAAGGTCCGATCCATCTGGTGATCACCGATGCGGTGATGCCACGCATGGGAGGACGCCAGTTGATGGACGAGATCCGAGTTGCCCGGCCGGACATTCAATTCCTGCTGATGTCCGGCTATATGAACGAACGGGCGGGGCGCCAAGGCAACATGCAGATCGACGTGCCGTTTATCCAGAAGCCCTTTTTGCCGTCGGACCTGCTCCGGACGGTCCGTCAAGTGTTGGATCGATCCGGCGAGTCGAAGCCAGCCCCGAATCGGCTGTAAACGGAGGCTGGCGCCATGGATCGGAGAGTCCGGCGGCGATCGCTGCGAGAACAATCCTAGACGAGCCAGGGAGGGTGCATGGGGTGCCGAACAGTTCTCGCCATGGTCATGTCGATGGTCTTGTGGGCGACCGGCGCCGCGGTTGCGGCAGACGGATTGGATGTCGTGACGATGAAAGACGGTAGCGTCATCTATGGCGAGATCGTCGATCTCAACGCCGGTACCCTTCGCATCAAAACGGGGTTCGGCGGCGGAGACGGCATGGTGGCCGTCAAGTGGGCGGATGTGACGCAACTGACGTTGGGCAAGGGCGGCTCATTCACGACCAAAGAAGGGACCATTATTCAGGGACAGGCCCTGCCGGGCAAGCCGGGAACCTTGATGCTCAAGGCGCAGCCCCTCTCGGTGCCGGTGGAAGTGCCGATCGAGTCGGTGTCCGCCATCAACATTCCCCCGGTGCAGTTCACGGGGAATGCGACGGTCGGCATCTCCGGCACCAGCGGGAATGCGGAGTTCAAGAACATCAGCGCCTTGTTCGACTTCGTGGCCAGGGGCGACAAGCTCCGGCTCAGCCTGATGGGACGGTACATCTACGGCGAAACCTCCGGCCAGGTCGTGGCTCGGAACGCGCTGGGAACGATCAAGCTCGACTTCTTCATCACCAAGCGATTCTATTGGTTCGCCAACGCCTATTTCGAGCAGGATACCTTCCAGGACCTGAAACTCCGCACGGCGCTCGGCACCGGCCCCGGCTATCAATTCATCGACAAAGGCGATTTCGGCGGGATCTTTTCTGAGCTGACGTTCTATGCGGAAGGCGGCGTCGCCTACTTCAACGAAGACTTCCGAACGCCGGCGCGCGAGGACAAGAGTTCGGTCCGAGGCCGCTGGGCCGTGAATCTGAACTGGCCGATCGTGAAGGACCGGATCGCGATCTATCACAATCATGAGGGCTACCCGTCGTTGGAAAACTCGAAGGATTTCTATATCCTCACGAACACGGGCGCCGCCTTGAACGTCAACGCGCACTTCATCATCAAGCCCCAGGTGACTTGGCGGTACAACAATGCGCCGGCACCCGGAACGACCAAGTCGGACACCATTTATCTCATCACCTTCGGATACGCGCTGTGAAGCAGGAGGAAAATCCCGTCGGCTTCGGCCCGGATGACCGCGCAGCCCTCGCACCCTCACCCTCAAGGAGGTAGGTCATGCTGAAAGAATTCAAGGAGTTTGCCATGAAGGGCAACGTGCTCGACATGGCGATCGGCGTCATCATCGGCGGGGCGTTCGGGAAGATCGTGTCCTCACTGGTCGGCGACGTGCTGATGCCGCCGATCGGGCTGGTGCTGGGCAAGGTGGATTTCTCCAGCCTCTTTCTCAACCTCTCCGGCCAAGACTATCCGTCGCTGGCCGCCGCGAAGGCGGCCGGAGCGCCAACCTTGAACTACGGGGTGTTTCTCCAGACGGTGTTCGATTTTGTGATCATCGCCTTTGTGATTTTTCTGCTGGTCAAGCAGGTCAATCGGCTCAAGAGCGCGCCTCCGCCGGCTCCGGCCGCCCCGCCGGAACCGTCGAACGAAGAGAAGTTGCTGACCCAGATTCGAGATCTCTTGAAGGAGCGGCGCTAGCGGGAAGCCGGCTCCGGCTCACGCGCATGCCCCGTGGCCAGTTCGAGTTCTGGCGTCACGTCGGCGGGAAGGTCGATCTCAGAACGCCTCTTTATCCAGGCCTTCTTCGCGGGCGCCCGCGCGCGACGTGGTGATCAGAATGTACGTGGATTGGAGGCCGACAATGGTCTTGGCGTCGCGGATCTCGCCCGAGTGAATCATCTCGACCGCTTTCGTGATCGGCATCTCCACGACTTCCAAGACCTCATCACGGTCGAGTTGCTGCCGCCCCGCCGTCAAGCCGGTGCCTAAATAGACATGGATGACCTCGTCGGTAAAGCCCGGCGCGGTGAAGATGCTGGAGAGCAGTTGGAATCGCCCGGCGCGATAGCCGATTTCTTCTTCCAGTTCCCGCTCTGCGCAATGGAGCGGGTCTTCGCCTTGGTTGAGTTTGCCCGCCGGGATTTCGTAGATGAAGCCGCCGGCGGCGTGGCGAAACTGTCGAATCAGGACCACGGTGCCGTCATCCTTCAGCGGCACGACGGCCGAGGCTCCGGGATGCCGGATCACCTCCAGATCGACTGTCACCCCGTTGGGGAGCGCGACGGTATCGACGTTCAACGTTACAACCCGCCCCGTATAAATGTTCTTAACCAAGGAATACTAATCTCCTACCGGAAACACTGGTGAAATGTGCGACCCACCTGCATAATGATCCACGCATATTCATCGCGCTGCTTCTTAGTTAGCGGTATTCTCGTGTCATATTTGATCCTGGTGACTATTCGATGACTTACACCTTCAATCAGATCTTTGCGTTTCTTGTCAGAGAGGCCTTTCTGAGAAGCAATCCGTTGAAGCCTCTGGTAAAGCTCTTTGATTGATTCGGGTGGCTTTCTCATTTTGAGCCTTCCCTCTTTTTGGCTCACCGCATACGCCTAGCGTTTCATGCCTCACGACTTCTTGTGTTTGTAGAAGGGCGGCTTGACGACGATGGCGGGGAGCGCCCTTCCGCGAATGTCGATGACCAGAGAAGTGCCTTGCGTCGCATGGGACGGCGAAACATAGCCCATCCCGATGCCCTTCTGGAGGAGGGGTGAGAGGTTTCCGCTCGTCACCTCTCCGATTTGGGAGCCGTCCGTGTGAGCTGAGCGGATGGCACAACCATGGCGTGGGACGCCCTTTTCCAGCAATTCGAAGGAAACCAGCCGGCGAGTCGTGCCCTGCTGCTGTTGTTGGTGGAGGACGGAGCGACCAATGAATTCCCCCTTCGCCATCGCCACGGCCCATCCGGCTCCCGCTTCCAGCGGCGTCGTGTCCTCGGAGATGTCGTTCCCGTACAGGAGATAGGCCATCTCGAGGCGGAGCAGGTCCCGTGCGCCGAGTCCGGCCGGCTTGAGGCCCGAGGCCGCGCCCTTTGCCAGCAGGGCTTCCCACAGTCGAAGCGCATGGGCGGCCGAGACGTACAATTCATAGCCGAACTCTCCCGTGTAGCCGGTCCGGGCGATGAGGCAACGGGCATCGAGCAGGGTGGTTTCAAGACAGTGGCGAAGCTTCAACGATTCCAATCCTGCGATGCCGAAGGCCGACATGATGTCGCGGGAAGCGGGGCCTTGAATCGCCAGTTGCGCCAGCTCATTCGAACGGTCCTCAATGCGACAGCCGGCTGCTGCCCGTCCCTGCTCCTCTAACCACGAGACGATTTTCTCCCGGTTGGAGGCATTGACGCAGAGCAGGAACTCGTCCGCCGACAGCCGGTAGACGAAAATGTCGTCCTTGATGCCCCCGCGCTCGTTGCACACCATGGAGTAGTGGGCCTGCATCGGGGAGAGCGCCGCGACATCGTTGGTCGTCACCCGTTGCAGAAAGGGGACTGCGCCGCTCCCCTGCACCCCCACGCGGCCCATATGGCTCACGTCGAAGAGGCCGGCTCGCGACCGGACGGCCTGGTATTCGTCCACGACGCCGGAATATTGGATCGGCATCTCCCATCCGGCGAAGCCGACCATCCGGCCTCCGGCGGAGACATGGGCGGTATGGAGGGGGGTCCGTTTCATCGCCTGGTGAAGGGACGGGGCCGACCCGGAAATCGCGGTCGGCGTCGGTCCGTCTAGCGGACTTCGAGCAGCTCCACGTCGAAGAGCAGGGTGGCATTGGGCGGAATGACGCCCCCGGCCCCGCGGGCCCCGTACCCCAGGTCCGGCGGGATCGTCAGCTTGCGTTTGCCGCCGACCTTCATCCCGGCCACTCCTTCGTCCCACCCCTTGATGACCCGGCCGGCCCCCAACGGAAAGGAAAAGGGTTGGCGCCGGTCAACTGAGCTGTCGAACTTCGTCCCGTCGGCGAGCCAGCCGGTGTAGTGGACGGTCACGAGACTGCCAGTGACGGCGAGGTCGCCGGACCCCACTTGAAGGTCCACGTACTTGAGCCCGGACGGGGTCGTAATCTCCTGTGTGGAGGTCATGGGTGTCTCGCCTTTCTTGTCTTCTGCGTTCGCGGGACCGGTGCCGGAGATGAGGGCGCCCAGCAGTCCGATTGCACCAACAATAATAAGAGATACGGTTTTCATCACGCTTGCTCCTTGTTCGCGTGGCGTCGCTATCCGATCGTTCAGGCTGGGGAGCAGATTACGGGGGAATCCTTCGGCTGTGGGGACGGACACCAGGGGGATTACGGGTCCGGCTCGGAGAACAACGCAATGCTGGCCGTATATCCATGGAGGAAATTATGCGCCCCGACCGGCCCGATCTCGCCCTGGCAAAAGAATCCGCTGACCGGGATGGCTCCAAACCGATTGTGCACGGTCTCGGCGTCGTGGTGCAAGTGCCCAAAGAGATGGTGGCCGCGGCCGCAGCAACTGAAGATCAGGCCGCCCTTCGGCGCCAGCGTCGATCGGTTCTGCTCGGCGGCCAGCATCAGGTTCAAATCTTCGCTCGCCGATTCGGCATCCCGGAGATGAAACTGCACCGTTTGACCCTCTTGGACCGTGTCGCCCACGGCGATCGAGCCGGAATTGCGGTCGGCTCCCAGGATATTGCGCACGAGAAAGTCGCCCCTGTCGAACCGCTCGCGATGCTCGTCCATCGCAATGCCCAGGTGCAAGGCTCGCTGCGCATGCTGCTTTTCATTCTCCGTCAACGAGTCGAAGGCCTGCTGAAGTTGGTCCAGCGCCGGCGCGCCGCCCAACTCGTAGATCACGTTGTGGTCGGCCCTCGTCACGATATACCGCTCGCCGATCGGCCGGCAGCCCTGCGAAATCACGGTATGGACGCTGACGGGTCCTGAGAGGAGGACGCCCACCAGGCCCCGGTCGAACACCCGGTCGTCCAGGATCAGCCGATGCTCGCCCGGTTCCCGCCCGCCGCCGGCCAGGCCGCCGATCGCCCGTATGGTCGGATAGAGATCGTGCAGGGAGTCCAGCGAGTCCTTCACCGGCGTCGTAAAGGGGTCCGCGAGCATCAAGAGCAGAGGCGAGTCCCGGTCCAGGTTTTCGCTGAACGGTTCGGCCTCGAAGGGCCAGTCCGGGACGCCGGACTCGGCGTCGTCGCCGTCGAACGGCAGATGGACCGGGTTCATGCGCACGCCGGGCAACCGGGCGGCCCAAAGGGTGACGGCCGGTGCCTCTTCGAATTCCTGTCCCTGCGCGATGATGCCTTCTCCCGTGCATCCGATCAGGACCGCCGATTTCACCACGGAACGGACCGCGGAGATCAACCGGTCCGCCGTCGCCGCATAATGCCCCGAGAAAAAGAGACAGGCCAGGTCCGGCTGGTCCGTGCCCAAGGAATCCCGCACCGCGCGGGCGACTTCTTCCCCGGCATCCTCCGCGGACATCCGGTGGGACAGGGCCGAGGCGAATCGCAAGGTCGTCTTTTGAGCCGTCGTCATGGACAGGGATCGAGCCATGGGTCGTGGGTTACAGATCGGGATTCACGCGCGCGGGCCGCTCCTCGCGGAGCTTTTTGTAATAGCGCCACATGTAGGAATGGTAGTCGTCGAGTTGAGCCAGTAGGTAATGCAGCTCCGTCGGGTCTTCCGATTCGATGGCTCGAATCAGGCGGGTCTGAAGAAAACCGGCGAACGCCTGGGTTTTCTCCAGGGCGGTGAGTAACCGGAGGCCGCCGCCGATCTGATAGTCTCCCATCATCGTTGCTGCAGGACGAGCCGAATGGTCCTGAGCTTAGCCCTGCATCAGGAACAATTGCAAGTCTGGTCGCCCTTTGTGCAGGATCGTTCGGGCTGGGCGGCGTCCGGCTATGGCGACAGTCGCAGCAATGTGCGCAGGCGCGCCAGCGAGATGGCCTCGACCCGGTGGCGGTCGCGTCCTTCGACGGAGGTAGCCGTCGTCAGGGCGTTGAGGATCGCTTCTTCCGTCGCCTCAACCGTCGCGAACAGGATGGGATTGAGATGGGTATCGGCCAGATGCGTCATCGAATAGGTCGGCACGTTCGGATAATGCGGAATGACGTTGCCGGTCGAGAACGCCAACATGAAATCGCCGCTCCCGTGGCGAGCCGTGGAGCCGGTGCGGGCCAGCCCCAGCGCCGCGCGTTTCGCCAGGCGCGTGAGTTGGCGGCCGTCAAGCGGCGCATCCGTCGCGATGATCACCATGATGGACCCCTCGTGCTCGGAACCGGGGACGGCCGCTGATCCGGCAGGAGCAGGGACTGATTCACGCGGTGAGCCGCTGTGTTGATCGTAGAGCCGGCCCACCGGCACGCCGCCGATGATCAGCTCGGGCCGCCGGCCATGGTTGGCATTGACCAGGACCCCGACCGTGTAGCCTCCCTCAGCCTCAGGCAGCCGGCGCGAGGCGGTCCCGATGCCGCCTTTGAATCCATAGGAGACCATGCCGGTTCCGGCTCCGACGGTCCCTTCCGCCACCGGACCTCCTTGGGCCGAATCCAGCGCCCGGATCACGTCCTCTTCCGACACGTGGCGGCCCTGACTGTCGTTGAGTCGGCTGTCGTCGCATTCGCCCACGACCGGGGTCAACGTGTCGTCGGCGATGCCGATGTCGGGATATTGTCGGATCATCCAGGTCATGACGCCGTTGGCCACGCGGGGCACGTTCAAGGTGCTGGTCAAGGCGATGGGATATTCCAGGAATCCGGACTCGGCCACCCAGGCGAGTCCCGTCAGTTCTCCGGTGCCGTTCAGCACGAACGAGCCGGCCGGGACCTTCCGCCGCCACACGTCCTCGCGCGGGATGATGACGGTGACGCCGGTGCGAATGGGGCCCTGTCCCGGCGTGAGCGCACCCTCGCCGCGGATCAACGTGACGTGCCCGACCTTCACGCCGGTGACATCGGTGATGGCGTTCAGCGGGCCAGGCTGGTACTGCCCGATCGAGATGCCCAATTCACGCGCACGGACCCTCGTCTCCTCGCCCCAAGCCGGCGAGGCCTGCCACACGATCCCCGCCAGCCAGCAACCGAGGACGAGCATATGGATTGTCCAGACGGGCTTGTTAGAGGTCATAGGTGGCTCCCTGCCTGGGAACCGTGACGTCCACCTTCGCGTGCTCGGCTTGAATGGCTGCGGCCAGCGACAGGGACTGTTTTTCTTCCCCGTGCACGACGAAAATGTGCCCGGGCAGCGGAGTGATCGCTCGGACATAGGCCAGCAGATCGTTCCGGTCCGCATGGGCGGAAAAACCGTTGAAGACGACGACCCGGGCGCGCAGCGGCGTGGAAATGCCGAAGATGGGCACTGTGTCCCAGCGTTCGACGAGCTTGCGTCCCAGGGTATGTTCCGCCTGGAAGCCGACAATGGCGATCACGTTCGCCGGGTCGGCGACGGCATGTTTCAGATGATGGAGCACGCGCCCGCCCTCGCACATGCCGGAGGAGGCGATGATGACACAAGGCCCCTTGGCGTCATTCAGCTTCTTGCTTTCTTCGGGAGTCGAGACGTACCGGATATAACGAGCCCCGAACGGATCGCCCTCCTGGAGGAAGGTGCGGAAGGTCTCCTCGTCGAACAGATCGGGATGGGCGCGGAAGATGTCTGTGGCCTTGGAGGCCAACGGAGAATCGATATAGATCGGGATCGGTGGGACGGTGCCGGCGCGGACCAGTTCCTTGATGCGCATGACCAGATCCTGCGTGCGGCCGATGGCGAATGCCGGCACGATGATCTTGCTCCGATAGGCGATCGCATGCGCAAAGAGGTCTTGGGCCATACGGGTCCGTTCTTCCGCGTCCTGTTCGTGCAACCGGTCCCCGTAGGTCGATTCGAGAATGAGCACGTCGCAGGGGGGCGGAGGATCCGGATCGCGAAGAATCGGCATGCCGCGGCGTCCCAAGTCGCCCGAAAACAGAAGGCTGGTGCGCAGGCCCTTGTGGTGGATATTGATATGGACGGCGCCGGATCCCAGGATGTGCCCGGCATCGTGAAAAGAGGCGGAGAGGTGCCGGCCGATCTTCACGTCCTCCCGGTAACGCAGGCTGGAGAACCGCCGGACGATGTCGCGCACGTCGTCCGTATCGTAATAGGGCGCTCGGCAGTGCCGCCCGCGGCGTCGTTCCTTGCGGTTGATGTAGCCACAATCCTGCTCCTGCACCTTGGCCGAATCCTGCAACATCAAATTTGCCAGGTCACAGGTAGCGTCGGTGGCGTATACGCGGCCCTTGAACCCCTGTTTGCTCAAGACCGGCAACGCGCCGGAATGGTCGATATGGGCGTGGGAAAGGAGCACCGCGTCGAGTGATCTCGGATCGAAGCCGAGATCGTGATTCCGAACGTCGGCGTCGTGCCTATGGCCCTGGAACAGGCCGCAATCGAGCAACAGCCTGACGCCGCCCGCCTCCAGGAGGTGGCGGCTCCCGGTGACGGATCGTGCGGCTCCGAAAAAAGAGAGTTTCATCTGGCAGAGCCCCGGGGTTGCTGTTGGGTGAGAATCATGTCCCACGCTTCTTGCGCGGTCTCGGCATAACGGATCAACGACAGGTCCTGCGGGCCGATCAGGCCGCAATCGACCAACAGGTTCCAGTTGATGAGCTGTTCCCAAAAGGCACGGCCGAACAGGACGACCGCGGCGCCCTGCGCCTTCCCCGTTTGCAGGAGCGTGAGGACCTCGAACAATTCATCCAACGTGCCGAAACCGCCAGGAAAGGCCACCAGGGCGCGTGCCCGCAACATGAAGTGCATTTTGCGCAAGGCGAAGTAGCGAAACTGAAAGCAGAGTTCCGGCGTGATGTAGGAGTTGGGGGTTTGTTCATGGGGCAGAACGATGTTGAACCCGATCGACTTGGCCCCTACGTCGGTGGCGCCTCGGTTGGCCGCCTCCATCACGCCAGGTCCTCCGCCCGTGACGATGACATATTCGCACCGCCCGTCCACCTGACAGGTGGAGGACACCAGACGGGCGAAGTCCCGGGCGTGATCGTAGAAGGGCGACAGCGCCAATTGTTTCCTGGCCGTCTCGACATTGGATCTAAGCACCGGGTCGTCCGGTCGGCGGGCCAGGGTTGCTTCCGCTTCGGCAAGACGCTGGCGCGCGACGGCCGGCTCGGGCAGCCGCGCGCTCCCGAACACGACAATCGTCGACTGGATGCCCTGTTCGCGCTGAATGAACTCGGGCTTCAGATATTCAAGCTGCAACCGCAGGGCCCGGAGATCGTCCCGGTTCAGGAACTCGGTATCCCGGTCAGCTCGGCGATAGGATGGCGATTGCAGAATGGCTGCTAAGTCCCTGGAAGAGTCGGTGTCGGAGGATGTCGAGGTCAATTCAGCCGATCGTTCGGTGGGAGGGTCGGGCGGCCGGTCGGTCATGGAGCGTCATTATAGAGAGGGGATCGCACGGCGGCAATGTTGGAGCGCCATCCTGTTCCCGATCCCGCTCTCCACCGTCTCCGACCAGCCTCTTTGTACCCCAAGGCGGTTGACATTTGCTCCAAGGAACTTGGTGAAACCTAGCTTGATCTGCGGTCACGCGAGTGATCCGGCGCTACAGAACCTACTATTCCTGTCACCCCTTCACGGCCTTCTGATTGGCAAGGGGTTAGGCATCCGTCCGTCCTCAGTCGGATCAGGGGGCCCCGGATGACGCAGGGCGAGCACTCCGGCTGCGCCATCATGCGATGCAATGGGGATCGCTGCTGGTGTCGCCGGTGTTGCCGCTGCTCCCTCTCAAGCTCGACCAGAGTCGAATGCCGGTCGCAGCGGCGGCCTCACGGCTAGCGGCATGATACAAGCGCAATGGCTACACCCTCTGTGCTCATCCCTGCCATCCCAGGCCAACGGAACGGCACGCCGGTTGTTCGGGCTTCCTTTCTGTGTTGGAGTCAATGAGGCTGAGTGATGAACGGCAACCGTTCACTGACCGGTTGAATCAGATGACCCGGGAATAGAGTGGTCGAACCGATATGCAATGGGAATGACAAGGTAAGCAGGGGTCTCGTGGACCACCCGTTGAATGGGAAAGGGAACTGATCCCTCCAATAGGTCTCGTGCAGCCTGATCGAGGAGTTCCGATCCTGAGGAGTCGTATAACTCTACATTCTGTAGGCTACCATCATCCTGTAACACGGCACTGAGAACGACGTTCCCTTCAAGCTTTGAGGCAATGGCAGCGGCGGGGTAATGCATGTTTATAAGGAGTCGATCCCTCACTATGTTGATTAACGTTTGTTGATCAGGCGATAGAAAGATGAGGTTATATGCAATTGGGATGAGAAAACGTGTCTGTGCCGAAGACAGGGCATGGTCGAGTTTAATGCTGCCCACCGAACGTATGAGACCTACACTTTCATTATCTAGGAAGGCATTGCCCGAACTCGACGCAACTGCCACGTGGACGATCTTCCCGTCCTGCGCAAGAGTGCCGCAAATCTCCGTCGTTCCCTGCCAGAGATATTGTCTGGCTAGTTCCGGATAGACGAAGTGATTACTTAGCGTTTCATGCAACTTGCGGATGATCTCCTGATACTCAGCGGCCCGCATGGTCTGGGTCGAGCTTTGGGGTCTAACATTATTGGCTGACATACAATGTGGAGGGACGGTGCGAGGTGAACGAACCTGAGCACCGGTGATGGTGACCAATCCTACTCGAAGGGGAAATGGTTGAGCCGTAACACACCCGCTCATAATAATTATTAGGAGGAATAGGGGGGTTGCTCCAAATCGTCGAGAAGACATACGCCAGAAACCTTTCCCTTAGAGGTCATGCCTTTCCTTTGTGAGGACGGATTCTCGCAAAGTTAGATATCGCCGCACAAGTGTACGGAAGGAGGAGGCAGAAGGTGTCGATCACAACGTCAAGTTGAGTGAATTGGTTGCTGCTCTTGGTGAGGTCGCGTTACTTGAACGCTGGGCGGGTTACCAAACTGAACGACGAAAGTAACGGGTGGCTATTGTTCGGATTTGACAGCAAAACTGTACGGTTCGATATGGAGATATCCTGGGGAGAATTCAAGCCGACGCCGTCAATGGAGCGCGAGGCCGGAAACCTGGCTCGTCGAGGTCCGCGGAGAAGCCGATATCAATCGCCGAACGGAAGCAAGCGGAACTCAGACGAGTTGGCATGGGTCGCAAAGGCATGGTCGCGGACGATCCATTGAGCGTCGCAGGCGATCTGAAAAATGTCGGTTCCGATCCCGCCGCCGCCGAGCACGAGGTCGGGCGAATAGAACGGGATCAGAAACCGCAACCCCCACCCGAAATTCGCCCGAAAGTATTTGCCGTCGGTGAAGTGGTAGCGGGCGAGGACGTGGTCGCCAACGGCCACCATTTCATCCGGCGAGCCGAGCCTGGCCGTCACGTCGGCCAGACTGGTTTGCCCGTCGATGATGAACCGCACATCCTCGGCAGCAATGCGCTGGTTCAGGCTCACCCGCTGCCAGCCGATTGGGCCGCGCAGGCACCCCGCTTGACCGATCAGCAGGAGGGCGCAGAGAAGGCTCGCGATGGTTCGGGTCATGACGCGATCGGGTCAGGGTCCGAAGGGCCAATCAAAGGGCCAGAACTGAAATTCGAGCGGTGGTTTTGTCTTCCCCGACACGAGATCTTCCACGATGCCGGCCTGATTGAAAATAACGAAGATGTCGTCGCTCTTGATGTTTGTGCGCGAGAAAATCAGGATAAAGCCCGATTTCACGTCGAAATGGTAATAGTGAAAGATCTCGTGGCCGTTGGCTTCGACAATGCGATCCGGCGCGCCCAACACCGAGGCCACGTCGCTGCGCGTGCTGATGCCTGTCTTGATGGAAGAGAGATCGCCTTGGTTGACGTCCTCGCCATAGCTGCCCCTGACGAAGGCGCAGCCCGTCGTCGAGAACAGGGCCCAAAGCAGGCCAAGCACGAGGGCGGGCCGGATCAAGAGGGTGCGGCCCGACGGCGTGCGGTCAGAACGAACGTGATTCATATCGACTCCTTTCGTTTATTTGGAGGCAAGACAAAATCTTCCTCGTATACCCGGTAACTCGACATCTGCATGCCGGCCCGCCGATAGGCCTGCTGGGCGGTCCGGTTGGTCCCTTCCACATAGAGCCGGATGCCGCAGACGCCGGGCGTCGCGCGCGCTTCGCGTCGAATGGCGTCGTGCATGGCGCGATACACGCCCTGCCGGCGGCATTCGGGCGTCACGTACACGCTTTGAATCCACCAGAACGTGGCGTTGCGCCAGTCGCTCCACTCATAGGTGACCATCATTTGACCGACCACCCGTGCCCTGTCCCCGCTGGTCGTTTCGGCGACGCGGAAAAAGCCGCGGGCTGGCTCCGTCAGAATGCCGAGGATGCCCTGGCGCAGGCGGGAGCGATCCAGGGCGCGGCCCTCGGTTTCCAAGGCCATCGCCAGGCTGAATTCGATCAGCCGGTCGAGATCCCCGAGTTCGGCCGGGCGAACGAGCAGATTCCTGGTCATGGGGCTATCGGACAGTCGAGGGCGGTTCCGAGGACGCGGGTGACCGCAGCCACGCCCCGCGCGGCCGGTACAGTCCTGCCGAGAATTCCAGCTTCATGGCTTCTTCAACCGGGAGATTGATCGGCGTGATGGCCCGGGTCGGGACGAACGCCAGGTAGCCGGTAAACGGATGAATGGCGGTCGGAACGAACAGCATGGCGAGCGTGTCACCGGTGGTCCGCTGCACGGCCGCCGGAGCGGCGCCCATGACAAAGCCGATGGCCCAGAGGCCGTCCCGCGGAAAGGGGAACACGACGACCCGACTCCGTCCGAATCGCGAGCGAAAGTGAAAAATATCCGTCATGCTTTTCAAGGTCAAATAGATCGTCCGGACAAGCGGAATGCGCTGGACCCTCTCTTCGGCCCACAGGACCAGGCGTTGGCCGAAAAAATGCGACGTGACCAGTCCGGTGAGGAAGATCAGCAGCAGGAGGAGGACAAATCCGACTCCCGGAGCCGTCCCGGTTAATCCGGGGCTCAGCAGATCCCGGGTCACGTGGTCGAACGTCTGGAACAGCTTGGACAGGATCAGCAACGTGGCCGTGGCCGGAACCAACACCAGAAGGCCGGTCCACCAGGCTTGCCACCATTTGCGGGAGATCGATTTCATCATAATATCGGGCGTAACCTGATGATGGGGAGTCTAACAGATTCCGCCGGCAGATTCCGCTGGACCGCTCCTGTCGGGGTTTGAACAATAGAGTGCGCTGGAGGCGCGCGAACCTGCGGATGCCTGGAGGCCCGTTGCGGAATGCGGCTGTTCGCTTGATCTTTTTGGCGGCGATACTTTACCCTTGATTGTTTCGTGCGCGACGAGAGGAGTCGAACATGGGCAACGTCAACCTCGACAAGGACCTCTTGGCCATCTTATGCTGCCCGGAGACCAAGCAGGCTGTTCATCTAGCTGACGAGCCGCTGATCGAGAGGCTCAACGATCAGGTGGCTCGTGGAGAGCTTCGCAACAAGGCCGGCCAGCCCGTGAAAGAAAAGTTGGATGGGGGATTGATTCGGGCGGACCGGAAAATTCTCTACCCCGTTCGGGATGATATTCCCGTCATGCTCATCGACGAGGGCATTCCTCTCGAACCCTACCTGTAACAGCCGCGACCCCGATGCGTCCTACAGACCGGAGAAGACCATGATCTGCAGGCGCTCCTGTCCGCGTCTCCAGGTTCGTGCTCATGAGGACGGATGACCGATTGCGGAGGGGACGTGGTCCGCTGCAAACCAGCGGTTCATTATGGGCGGAGAATCCGAACCTCTTGTTCATTCCGTTCCGTCTTGCTTCCCGTGGAGGTGCCGCAGTGGAGGCAGAGATACTCGTAGAGGTTTCCTGTCGGCAGGACGAGGAGCAGTCGCTGGCGAGTCGGAGTGGCTTCCCGACATCGAGGGCAGTAGAGCAGAGAGGCCTGAAATGATCCAAACTGGTTCTCGCCCTGCCGCGATCGAGAGGGTGCCGATGGGCGTGTCGACGGAGGAGTTGACGGCCATCCGGGCGGGCGTTTTGGGGGCGAACCGTGATTCATGGGCCACGAGTGTAGGAGACCGAATCGAACCCGGTCAAGTGGGAGCCGGCGCCTTCAATTTACTGGAGAAATGCCACCGGCGTCATGCCATCGGTCGGCGGCTTCTGAGCGGTTGCACAGGCATCAGGGAGCCAGATAGTCGTTCTCGCCCTCGTCGTCGATGGGACTCTCCCGTTTGCCCTGCCTGATTCGCCACAGGATCCTGGACATTTGAACCAGGACATAAATCCCCAGGCCGATCAGCAGTCCCGAGAATCCTGCGCTGGACCACGGCCACCACGAGGGCTCATGGAGGATGACGCCCAGCGCCACATGTCCGCCTGCGCCCAGGCAAAGGGCGAAGATAATCCATTCGCGCGCCATCGACATACTCATCGAGGACAACCTTACCCCGGCGGAAGCATGAAGGACAAGGAGGGAACGCGCGCGGAACGGAGGACAGCGGCGATCCGGACGAGACTCGAGCGCGCTACACCGAATTTTTCGCGGATTCGATTTCGGTTGCGGTGATCAGGCTCGTGAGGTAATCGGCAACGAAATTCAGGGCTTCTTCCCTGCCGTCGGCTCGCCGGCCCTTCTCCCGACGCTGGACCGACAGTTCATGATCGAGATCCGACTTGACCTCGGCCAGCACCCGCTGAAGCGCGGAAGGGGTGAGATTCGCGTCCATGTCTTCCAAGATCTGACAACGGTCCAACACCCAATTGAGTCCCTCGATTCGGCCGCCGTAGTGCTCTTGATCGGCGGTGTCGATACGGGTCATGGAGGTCGCGAAGGTCTGAGCCTCATAAATCAGGTTGTAGAAACTGGTGACCGCCCGTTGCAATGCAGGTGTCATGCTGAAGTCCCTTCGTCTAGAGGTCGTGCGACTGTATCTTGTTCATTATACATCAGGAACGGCGTCGGACAAGGAGAAATTCTGGGGTCAGGTAAAGAGGAGAGAATGGAATTCGTTCATGAAACCGTAATACAGGGGGGCGAAGTGTTTGAGGCTCTCCGGACTGGTTTCCTTCAGCCGCTTGAAGAAATAGACCTGCGCGCGGGGATCGAGCTGTTCCAAAAGTTTCCCCAGTTGAGACATGGAATAACTCTCGGCTGGCACGCTCAGCACGTAGTGGACCAGCCGTTCGACGAACTGTTGCGCGACATACTCGGTGGGCAAATACCCGTCCGGCAATTTGCCCTTGGCGAGAAGCTCATCAAACGGGATGGCCTGGGCGGCAAACGGGATCGACGGCTGGGCGGCGCTCACGCTGAGATCCTTCGCGAGGGTGGGCTGCTAAAATCAGTCCACTCTACTGAAGGGGCGAGGAAGCCGTCAAGGGTTTGCTCGCTTGCCGGCGAAGGGCGGGCATGAACACGAAGATGAGCCAATGGCTCGGTCATCCTAAGATGTTCGGAGGACGTTCGCGCATCACGGGCTGTGCGCCTGCGGCGACTGTCGGTGGTGATGCCTCCGCAGTGTAGCGTCAGTCGTTGCGGTGACGCTGGCGCCGTGACTACCTGTTGAGGGCCAGAAAGGCCCGCGTGACCGCCGCCTCCAACTCCTCTTCCAGGCCGACCTTCTTGATCACCACACCGAACACCCCCAAGGTCCTGGCCGACTCCAGATCGTCCGATGTGCCATAGGCGGTGAGGATAATCACCGCGACCTTCGGAAGAATACGACGAATCTCTCTCAAGGTGTCGAGCCCGCTCAAGCCCGGGAGTTTGAGATCCAGGACAATGAGGTCCGGCGTCTCGCGGGTGAGCGCGTCCAAAAGATTCTCGCCGGAGGCGAAGGCGCGCACCCGTTGGACAGGTCCGGAGAACCGTCGCGTGAGCGCGGAGATCAAGACCTCGTTGTCGTCAGCGAAGAAGATCCGTCGGGGGACGGCAGCGGCTGTTGGTGCGCTTCTCTCATCGGCGGAGGGCAGGATTCCGGCGTCGCGGTCTATCATGGCCTGAATGGTTCAAACGTGGCGGTCTGCCAATGGTTGCCCACGGCTGGTCGTCGGACAGCGCAATGTTGGGCCGTACCACTGCGGGTCACGCGAGCCTGGACCAACGGACGGGAGAATGGTGTGACGATCCTGGATGCCTTTCAACTCAGGAGATCAGATTATTCAATGGCGGCGCGATTACGGAGGAAGAAACGAGGGGCCGGGAGCCTGACGGCTCCCGGCCCCTCCGCGTCTGGCCCGGCCTTGGACTTACAGCCAGGTGACCCGTTCCGCCGGTCGGACGTAGATCGGCTCCTCGACCTGGATCCGCGCCACTTCCTTCCCTGACTTGTTGAAGCCCAGCACGGTGTCGTTGTACATCTCGAACCGCTTCCCGTGGATCTGGGTCTCAAACACCTTCGGGCCCGGAATCACGTCGTACCGGAAGATGATCTGCTGGCTGGCCCGCCACAGTTGCAGCACCGCCAACAGCTCCCGGCTCGGCACCAGGTACTTCTCGATCGCATTGTCCACGCCCGGCCCGAACATCTGTCGGGCATAGCCCCGCGGGCTCCACCGCGGCGGGATGTAGAACCCGTTCGGCTCCGTTCCCCACTGCGGGTACAGGGGCAGCGCCACCTGCTCCACCCGAATGGCGAAGTACAGCGGGTGCCACCGGTCCTCGGCCCACAGCCCGTCCTCGCCGATCCGCACCAGCGACTGCATCCGGATCTTCCCGACGCAGGCCGCCATACAGCGCGTTTCCATCGGCTCGCCGCCCGTCAAGGGGTCCTTCCCCTCGATCCGCGGATAGCAGGCAATGCACTTCTCCGAGACCCGGGTCGTGCCTCGGTACATCGGCTTCTTGAACGGGCACTGCTCGACACACTTCTTGTACCCGCGGCAGCGGTTCTGGTCGATCAGCACGATGCCGTCTTCCGGCCGCTTGTAGATGGCCTTCCGGGGACAGGCCGCGAGGCAGCCCGGGTACGTGCAGTGGTTGCAGATCCGCTGGAGATAGAAGAAGAACGTCTCATGCTCCGGCAGACTGCTGCCCGTCATCTTCCAGGGTTCGTCCCGGGAGAAGCCGGTCTTGTCGATGCCTTCCACGAGGGCGCGCATCGAGGTAGCCGTGTCCTCGTAGATGTTGACGAACCGCCACTCCTGGTCCGTGGGGATGTAGCCGATCGCCGCCTGGCCGACCTTGGCCCCGGCGTCGAAGATGGTCATCCCCTCGAACACCCCGTAGGGGGCATGGTGCTTGCGGCCGACCCGCACGTTCCACACCTGCCCGCCCGGGTTCACTTGCTCGATCAACTGCGTGATCTTCACGTCGTAGAACTGGGGATACCCGCCGTAGGGCTTGGTCTCCACGTTGTTCCACCACATGTACTCCTGGCCCTTCGAGAAGAGCCAGGTGGACTTGTCGGCCATCGAACAGGTCTGGCACGCCAAGCACCGGTTGATGTTGAACACGAAGGCGAACTGCCACTTCGGATGCCGCTCCTCGTAGGGATAGAGCATCTTGCGGCCCAGTTGCCAGTTATAGACTTCAGGCATGGTTTCCTCCGTAATCCGTCATTCGTCATTAGTCATTCGTACGGTCCGTCCGAACACCTCATCACTCTTGCAAGTGACGAGTGACGGTTGACGAATGACGCCATTACACCTTGATCTTAATGTGCTCGCCCTTGAGCCACTTGATCATGAACTCGTTCTCCTGCCCGGGGGTAAAGCCGGTCCGGACCGGTTCCCACGGGCCGCGGGCGCCGATGCCGCCGTCTTCCGCCTTGGTGATGCGGATCAGACATTCCTTCGGCACCGTGTTGACCGCGTGGTGGTCAATCTCGAAGCCCCACTTCATCTTGAGCCCGTTGGCATGTTTGCCGGGCAAGCTGTCGGTCTGGTGCATCGGCATCAACCAGCTCCGCGTAAAGGACTGTTGGGCCCCGTAGCGGAAGTTGGACTGATAGCCGGTGTCCAGGGCGATGGCGCGGCCGTCCGGCCGTGTCTCGTGCCCTTTGACCGATTTCGCCGTCGACACGTACGGGGCGTGCTTCGCCATCGTGACGTGATACGGATAGGAGGGATTGTACTTGGCCCGGATCATCAAGCGGGCGACCTTGTAGTAGGGATCGGAGGGTTTCCAGCCGCGGTAGGGCCGGTCCACCGGGTTCCCGTCCACGTAGACATAGTCACCGTCGTTGATGCCCCGATCGCGCGCCGCCGCCGGGTTGATGTTCAACTGGTGCTCGCCGACGCCCGGCGTCCGCTTGTCCATCCGGTACGGATCGCCGAAGTTCGACTCGTAGATCTGCACCCAGTCGTTCACCGACCACTGGCTGTGCACCCGGTGCCGGGTCTTGGGGGTGACGCAGTAGAACTGATACCCCTTCTCCCACAACGGGTTCGAGTAGCGCTTGATCTCCGCCCAGGGCAGCTTCACGTTGCGCACCTGCTTGTCGTCATGGTGCTGCGCCGTGATGGGGATGCCGTAGTCATCCGGGCGGATGTAGGGGTTCGTGGAGCAGATGGCGTTGGGCAAGTACGGCGTCGCCTCCGGGCCTTCCCGGTGGACGATGAAGTTCTCGCCGTATTCAATGGCCTCGGGCTCCGTCCGGTAGGATTCCAACCGGCCGGTCCGAGTCCATTGGGGCTTGCTCTCGTTGATTTCTTCCCACAGGGGATGCCGCGGATAGGTCCGGACCATGACCATCCAGCCCTTCTCCGACTTCAAGAGCACGTCCGCCGAATAGCCGTAGAACGTGGAGGACGCATCGAGGATGCGCTGCACATACACGTCCACCCGGTTGTCGTAGACGAACTTGAAGACATCGCGGAGTTTCGGTTCGCCGGTGATGTCGGCGAGCTTGGTGGTAACCCCGGTGAAGGAGTCGAGGTCGTTGCGGGTGTCGTAGAGCGGACGGATGCCGCCCTTCCACACCTGCACCCAGGGATTGGACACCGTGCCCGTCATTTCGGGATAGGTGAACTCCATCCACGAATTGGAGGCGAAGGCCACGTCCGCATGATTCACGTCCGAGGTCATCTCAATATCCTGGGTCACGATACATTCGATGTTCGGATCGACGTTCTTGACCATGTCGTAGTGGTGCTTGGCATTGTTCAGAATGTTGACGTTGACGACCCAGCGGAGCTTGCTGGGGCTCGGCATATGGGTCTTGCCCGTGAACACCTTGCGCCCGTACTTGGGCGTGTTCACGATCAAGGCCGTGTCGCCGTGGTTCCAGTAGCCGGGCTCCTCGCCGTAGTAGTAGCCCCGATACTTGACTTCCTTGCCGTGGATATTGGGATCCGTGTTCATATGCCACGGATCTTCGCTCAAATACACGGCGGCGCCGGAGCCGGACCAGGGGGTCGCGTTCCAGATACCGACCTTGTAGTTGCCCGACCAGGTATGGCAGCCCGAGCCGAACTTCCCGACGTTGCCGGTGAGGATCATCACCAACGCGGCGGCCCGGCCCATCTGCGTCATGTGGAAGTAGTGACAGACCCCCTCGCCGTTGTGGATGGCGGCGGGCTTGATGGTACCGGCGTCCCGCGCCCAGCGCACGATGAGGTCCTTGGGCGCCCGGTTGATCTGATGCACCGTGTCCAGGTCGTAGTCCTGCAAGTGCACCTGATAGAGCTGGTAGATCGGGGCCACGTCCACTTCCCGGCCGTTGAGCAGCTTGACGCGGTAGGTGCCCGTCAAGGCCGCATCCAGGCCGCTGTTCTGGAAGTGCCAGCCCACCTGCTCCCGGTGAATCGGCACGGCCTGGTTCTTCGACAGATCCCAGACCATGGTGCCGCCCAGGCGCTGGATGTACTCGGGTTTCAGGCCCTGCACCCGGCCGCTATAGGCGTTGGAGAAGTCCGGGAATGCATAGTCCTTGACCACGTCGCGGGGATCGAGGTACTGGAGCGTATCCGTCCGGACCAAGATCGGCATGTCCGTGTAGGCCTTCAGGAAGTCGGTGTCTTGGAAGTTCTCATCGAAGATGATCTTACAGGCGCCGAGGAAGAGCGCGGAGTCGGTCTCCGGCCGGACCGGAATCCAGTAGTCGGCCCGGGTGGCCGTCGGGTTGTATTCCGGGGTGATCACGGCGATGCGGGCGCCGCGCTCAAGGCTTTCGAGTTTCCAGTGGGCCTCGGGCATCTTGTTCTCGACGAAGTTCTTGCCCCAACTGGTGTTGAACTTACAGAACCGCATGTCGGAGAGGTCCACGTCGCAGTTCTGAGTGCCGTTCCACCAAGGTTGGCTGGGGTCCTGGTCGCCGTGCCAGGTGTAGTTGTTCCAATAGCGGCCGCCCTGGGCTTGATCCGGGCTGACTTTCCGAATCCACGCGTCCAGCAACGGCAGCGTGTTGTTGTTGAACCGGGTGTTGCCGTGCTTGCCGATCAGGCCCAGGATCGGCATGCCGGCGCGGTGCTTGAAGCACCGGACGCCCGCGCCCTTCATCATCTCAATCATCTCGGGCGGATAGCCCTGCTCGCGCAACCGCCGGGCGCCGGCCTCGCCGCTGTAGCGCGTGGCGATGACGACCATCGCTTTGGCGACGTAGGTGAAGGCCGTGTCCCAGGAGACGCGCATCATGTCGTCCAGGTAGCGGCTGTCGAATTTGTACTTGCTCTTGGTCTCCGGGGTGAGCTCCGGGGAGCCGGCATCCATCCATTCCTTCCAGCCCTTGCGCATCAGGGGGCCTTTCAAGCGATAGGGGCCGTAGACGCGGCGGTGGAAGGTGAAGCCCTTCAGGCACATGCGGGGGTTGTGGGCGAAGGTCCCGCGGTTGCCGTAGAGGTCTTCGTAGGTCTGGTGGTCGTAGTTCTGCTCGACGCGCATGACGACGCCGTTGCGGACGAAGGCGCGGATGCGGCAGCCGTGCGTGTCGTTGGGGGAACAGCACCAGGTGAAGGAGGAGTCATACCGGTACTGATCGTGGTAGACGCGCTCCCACGAGCGGTCCGGATAGTCGCCGAGGGGGTTGCCCACCTCGATGACCGGCTGGAGGGCCGTCAGCGCCAGCGCGCGATCGGCGATCGCCGCGGCCGCCACCGTCCCCGCCGTGACCTTCAGAAATTGTCGTCGTGATAAAAACATGGATCAGACCTCCTCAGTTAAAGAAAGAGCCGGGTCGCCGGCTCATTTTTGCCCGAACTCCATAGATATCGCTCTACAGTTCTTGGTCCCCCTTTCTCCCTGCGTGCAACTGAGGTAACAAAAGCAGAGCAAGACCGTATCCAATCCCCCGCAGGGTAGGTTGTCGCTATCCTGCTTATACAAAGCGGATGCCGGAGGAACCTGAAGAGGTGCGGAGTGATGCCGCCATGATTAAGAAGGAATTTCAACGCGATAGAAGGGCAAGGCAAGATGCGATCGCAAGGATTTAATTGGCCATGTAAGAGAAACATGACAGCGTTGGAGGTGGGACTGGCGCAAGTCATGGAAATATTGAGCACAATAGAGAGTCAGGATTGCATGACAGCGAGGGGTGAAAAGAGGAAGATGTTGATGATAAAGGGAATGAGTGGGATTGAGGAGAGAGGGACGTCTGAAAAGACGGACAGGTCAGTCTCCTTCCTTCTTAAGGTAGCGGCGCATGATCTCATGGAAATACGGGCGGGGTAGCCCGGCCTCCGACGCGGCATGGGTCACGTTGCCTTTATGCGCGTTGAGCTTCGCCTGAATGTACTGGCGGTTGAACTCCTCCAGGATCTTTTCCTTGGCTTTGGCGTACGGCAGATGGAGATGTTCTTCAATGATCGATCCGGAGCTGTGGCGGTCCGCATGAAGCAAATTGACTACCTGGCTTCGGTCAATCGTGTCCTGCTTGGCGAGCATCACGGCCCGCTCGATGACGTTCCGCAGCTCGCGTACATTTCCCGGCCAGGGGTAGGCGATCAGCTCGGTTAACGCGGCGGGGAGGATGTCGGCAATCGGCTTGCCGAATTCCTTTGTATAGCGTCCCAGGAAGTGCCGAGCCAGCGACGGGATGTCTTCTTTACGCTCCCGCAGCGGCGGCACATGAATCACCATGACATTCAATCGGAAAAACAGATCCTTTCTGAATTCACCCCGCTTGACCTTAGCGGCCAAATCCTGATTGGTCGCCGCGACGAAGCGGACGGCGAGTTTTCGCTGCTCGGTGCTGCCGACCGCCCGGACTTCGCGTTCTTCCAGCACGCGGAGCAATTTGGCCTGAAGGTTCAACGGAAGATCGCCGATCTCGTCGAGGAAGACGGTTCCCCGGCTGCCCAGCTCGATGAGACCCTGCTTGTCGGACACCGCCCCGGTGAAGGCTCCGCGCACATGCCCGAAGAGTTCACTCTCGGCGATGCCTTCAGTGAAGGTGGTGCAGTCTACGACCTGAAAGGGGCCGTCGGCCTCATCGCTCCGTTCATGGATCGCTTTGGCCAAGAGTTCCTTGCCCGTGCCCGTTTCTCCGATGATCAGGGTCGTGGCGGGGACTTTTGCCACGGTATCGATCATGGCTTTCACTTTCTGCATGGCGGGGCCGTTGCCAATCAGGTTTCGAAAGGGAAGGGTCGCGGGATCAGCGACCTCGCTCCCTCGCTGTTCCGCGAAGATTTCGGAGATCCGCATGGCACGGTGAATCCGCATGGCCAGGTCGAACTTCTCGAAGGGCTTCACGATATAGTCGAACGCCCCGTGGTGCACCGCTTCAATAGCAGTGTCCACGGCGTCCACCCAACTGACCATGATGACTGGGATGTGGCGGTTCATGTCGTGAATGCGCTGCAGCAGTTCGAGCCCGCTCATCCCGGGCAGACGGATGTCCGTGATCACGAGATCGATCGGGCGCTCGGCAAGGATCTTGAGCCCTCCCTCCGCGCGGGCGGCCACGACCAATTCGACCTGCTCGGCGTCGTGACGGGGGAGCTCATGTTCGACGGCGCGAAGAAACATTTCCACGTCGCCGGCGTTATCCTCCACCAACAAGATCGTAAAGGGTTTGCTTTTGACGAGACTCATGAATTCACCTGTCTGGGCCGGAGCGCCTCCTGCCCCGTTGTCGCAGGCCACGGGACGGCCTGTCCGGCTTGTTCGGGATGGATCTGCACGGCCGGCTCCTCTTCGAGCACGGCCACGGTCGGAAGTTGCACATAAAAGGTGCTGCCCTTCCCTGGAATGGTATCGACGAACACACGCCCCTTGTATTGTTCAACCACGGTTTTCACGATGACGAGACCGATTCCGGCTCCGGAGATCTCCGGACCAGCCAGCCTGGCGAACGGACTGAAGATATGCTCCGTCATGGCAGGATCCATCCCCATGCCGTTGTCACGGACATAGATCAAACGGGCTTGATTCGACAGCATGGTGCCGATTTCGACATGCGGCTCCGATTGCCCTCCCATGTATTTGATCGCATTGCTGACGAGGTTTTCCAGGACTTGCTTCACATGGATGCGGCGACAGGCGAGTCGCGGAAGGTCTGGTTCCACGGTGATCCGGACTCCTCGCGTCTGAATCGCGCCGTCGAGCAGTTGCAACACTTCGCCCACGGCCTCGGACACATCGACGGTTTCCAGGTCGAGCGGCTCATGCGTGAGCCTGGCCAGGTCCAGGGTCCGCTCGGCCAATTGAGCCAGGTCCCGCCCCTCCTTCTTGATCCAGGAAAGGTACCGTTGCCCATGTTCGCCTATAAGCGAGCCATAATCCTGTTCGATCCAGGAGGCGAACTCGGCCACGCGCCCCGCCGGCGCCTTCACTTCGTGCGTCAAGGCGGCCACCTTGTGCTCCACCGCCGCCAGTTTGGCGGATAGGGCGTTCGTTTCGGATTCCAGTTCGTGGAAGAGCCGGACGTTTTCCAAGGTGACGGCGGCGTAGGAGGCAAACTGCTCCGCCAACCCCACGTCCCACGTCGTAAACTGGCGAGTCTGGGTGGTGCTGCACAACATCAACACGCCAAGACAGTGTTGATGCGCCATTAACGGGACGGCCAGCAGGCTTTTTGCTCCATAGACGTCGCGAATCTTGACCAATGTATCGGCATGGTCCGACAAGACGGGAACAATCACCGGCGCGCGTTCTTCGTAGGCTTGATTGGAGAACGGGGTTTCCTCCGTCAACCAGATCTCTTTCTGTTTCGCGTCGAACATCGCACCGGAAATGGCGTCAAGGACCCAACAGTCCATCGATGGATGGCGGACCAGCAGAGCCGCAAAATCGGCGCGGGAGACAGCCGCGGCATGATCCACAATGCCGTGAAGCACCTGATCGAGATCTCCATGGCCGAGAGCGGCCACCTCTCGACAGACGGAATGGAGCGCTTGCAGCTCCTCGATTTTGTGTCGGACCTTGTGCGCCATGGTTTCCAAGGCAGTGCCGACCCTGCCCAATTCGTCTTCCCGGGAAAGCGACGCGACGTCCATGAAATCGCCGGAGGCGAGCCGCTCAGCTTTGCCGACGAGCTGGTTGAGTGGAGCCTGCAGCGTCCGTCTCAAGACCAGGACGGTGAGGCCGATGATGCAAAGGGACAGCATCAAAAACATGAGCAAGAGGCGATTGAGCGCCTGAATGCGGTCGCCCGCATCCTGCTCCAGCATGTGCACCATCTGATTGAGATCGAGTTTGAGGTCGTCCAGATCGTGCTGGTACTGCTGTTCAAGAAGGTGGAGATCCGTGGGATTGTCGTGAAGGGCTCGTTCGAGCGTGGGCCTGAGCTGGAGTTCCCATCGGTCCTTGACTGTTTGGAGTTGTCGTGCCAGCTCAGGATTGGAGGAAGCGATCGCGTTGTGGCGCGCGTTCCCATATTGGAGACCCTCAAGCACTTGATTCCACTTTTGGATTTCTTCGCGCATGGCGGCGCGTGTCGTCTGGCGCATGGCCGGATCGCGAAGCTGGGACAAGAGAAGGGCAAGCTTGTAGACTCGCATCCGCTGCCCTCCGGCTTCGTTAATGGCGGCGCTGGTTCCGATGAGTTGTCCTGCAAGGTGCCATGTGGTGAGAAGGCATCCTGCCGTTGTGAGAATCAGGAGGAGGAAGACTGCCCCGACCTTTGAGACGATCGAGCGCGACAAGTGTCGAAATATAGCCGAACGTGCGGAATGCATGGATGATGGGGTCCTAGTGGATCGAGGGAAACCTGACAGACTGTGCCGCGTGGCCTGTCCAGCAAGGTACGCCCGTCCTTTCATTCAAACGTTTTAGGGTACATAAACATACCGGGACGTTGCATGCAAGTCTTGGGGCCGTGGGAGGTATGGATGTTGAGGTTGAAAAGAGGGAAATTGACGAAATGGCGTGCGAATTGGTTTGGGTGAAAGAAGAAGGGGCCGGGAGCCTGGCGGCTCCCGGCCCCTCCGCATCTGTGCCCAGCTTGGGATTACAGCCAGGTCACCCTCCGAACTTGCTGAAGCCCGGTGCGCTCATGATGACGCGCACCGGGAGACACACCACCGGGCCGTCTTACAACCAGGTGACCCGTTCTGCCGGTCGGACGTAGATCGGCTCCTCGACCTGGATCCGCGCCACTTCCTTCCCCGACTTGTTGAAGCCCAGCACGGTGTCGTTGTACATCTCGAACCGCTTCCCGTGGATCTGGGTCTCAAACACCTTCGGGCCCGGAATCACGTCGTACCGGAAGATGATCTGCTGGCTGGCCCGCCACAGTTGCAGCACCGCCAACAGCTCCCGGCTCGGCACCAGGTACTTCTCGATCGCATTGTCCACGCCCGGCCCGAACATCTGCCGGGCATAGCCCCGCGGGCTCCACCGCGGCGGGATGTAGAACCCGTTCGGCTCCGTTCCCCACTGCGGGTACAGGGGCAGCGCCACCTGCTCCACCCGAATGGCGAAGTACAGCGGGTGCCACCGGTCCTCGGCCCACAGCCCATCCTCGCCGATCCGCACCAGCGACTGCATCCGGATCTTCCCGACGCAGGCCGCCATACAGCGCGTTTCCATCGGCTCGCCGCCCGTCAAGGGGTCCTTCCCCTCGATCCGCGGATAGCAGGCAATGCACTTCTCCGAGACCCGGGTCGTGCCCCGGTACATCGGCTTCTTGAACGGGCACTGCTCGACACACTTCTTGTACCCGCGGCAGCGGTTCTGGTCGATCAGCACGATGCCGTCTTCCGGCCGCTTGTAGATGGCCTTCCGGGGACAGGCCGCGAGGCAGCCCGGGTACGTGCAGTGGTTGCAGATCCGCTGGAGATAGAAGAAGAACGTCTCATGCTCCGGCAGACTGCTGCCCGTCATGCGCCAGGGTTCATCTCGGGAGAAGCCGGTCTTGTCGATGCCTTCCACGAGGGCGCGCATCGAGGTAGCCGTGTCCTCGTAGATGTTGACGAACCGCCACTCCTGGTCCGTGGGGATGTAGCCGATCGCCGCCTGGCCGACCTTGGCCCCGGCGTCGAAGATGGTCATCCCCTCGAACACCCCGTAGGGGGCATGGTGCTTGCGGCCGACCCGCACGTTCCACACCTGCCCGCCCGGGTTCACTTGCTCGATCAACTGCGTGATCTTCACGTCGTAGAACTGGGGATACCCGCCGTAGGGCTTGGTCTCCACGTTGTTCCACCACATGTACTCCTGGCCCTTCGAGAAGAGCCAGGTGGACTTGTCGGCCATCGAACAGGTCTGGCACGCCAAGCACCGGTTGATGTTGAACACGAAGGCGAACTGCCACTTCGGATGCCGCTCCTCGTAGGGATAGAGCATCTTGCGGCCCAGTTGCCAGTTATAGACTTCAGGCATGGTTTCCTCCGTAATCCGTCATTCGTCATTAGTCATTCGTACGGTCCGTCCGAACACCTCATCACTCTTGCAAGTGACGAGTGACGGTTGACGAATGACGCCATTACACCTTGATCTTAATGTGCTCGCCCTTGAGCCACTTGATCATGAACTCGTTCTCCTGCCCGGGGGTAAAGCCGGTCCGGACCGGTTCCCACGGGCCGCGGGCGCCGATGCCGCCGTCTTCCGCCTTGGTGATGCGGATCAGACATTCCTTCGGCACCGTGTTGACCGCGTGGTGGTCAATCTCGAAGCCCCACTTCATCTTGAGCCCGTTGGCATGTTTGCCGGGCAAGCTGTCGGTCTGGTGCATCGGCATCAACCAGCTCCGCGTAAAGGACTGTTGGGCCCCGTAGCGGAAGTTGGACTGATAGCCGGTGTCCAGGGCGATGGCGCGGCCGTCCGGCCGTGTCTCGTGCCCTTTGACCGATTTCGCCGTCGACACGTACGGGGCGTGCTTCGCCATCGTGACGTGATACGGATAGGAGGGATTGTACTTGGCCCGGATCATCAAGCGGGCGACCTTGTAGTAGGGATCGGAGGGTTTCCAGCCGCGGTAGGGCCGGTCCACCGGGTTCCCGTCCACGTAGACATAGTCACCGTCGTTGATGCCCCGATCGCGCGCCGCCGCCGGGTTGATGTTCAACTGGTGCTCGCCGACGCCCGGCGTCCGCTTGTCCATCCGGTACGGATCGCCGAAGTTCGACTCGTAGATCTGCACCCAGTCGTTCACCGACCACTGGCTGTGCACCCGGTGCCGGGTCTTGGGGGTGACGCAGTAGAACTGATACCCCTTCTCCCACAACGGGTTCGAGTAGCGCTTGATCTCCGCCCAGGGCAGCTTCACGTTGCGCACCTGCTTGTCGTCATGGTGCTGCGCCGTGATGGGGATGCCGTAGTCATCCGGGCGGATGTAGGGGTTCGTGGAGCAGATGGCGTTGGGCAAGTACGGCGTCGCCTCCGGGCCTTCCCGGTGGACGATGAAGTTCTCGCCGTATTCAATGGCCTCGGGCTCCGTCCGGTAGGATTCCAACCGGCCGGACCGGGTCCACATCGGCTTGCTCTCGTTGACTTCCTCCCACAGGGGATGCCGCGGATAGGTCCGGACCATGACCATCCAGCCCTTCTCCGACTTCAAGAGCACGTCCGCCGAATAGCCGTAGAACGTGGAGGACGCATCGAGAACACGCTGCACATACACGTCCACCCGGTTGTCGTAGACGAACTTGAAGACCTGCCGCATCAGTTGCTCGCCGGTGATGTCGGCGAGCTTGGTGGTAACCCCGGTGAAGGTATCGATGTCGTTGCGGGTGTCGTAGAGCGGACGGATGCCGCCCTTCCACACCTGCACCCAGGGATTGGACACCGTGCCCGTCATTTCGGGATAGGTGAACTCCATCCACGAATTGGAGGCGAAGGCCACGTCCGCATGGTTCACGTCCGAGGTCATCTCAATATCCTGGGTCACGATACATTCGATGTTCGGATCGACGTTCTTGACCATGTCGTAGTGGTGCTTGGAATTGTTTAACACGTTGACGTTGACCACCCAGCGGAGCTTGCTGGGGCTCGGCATATGGGTCTTGCCCGTGAACACCTTGCGCCCGTACTTGGGCGTGTTCACGATCAAGGCCGTGTCGCCGTGGTTCCAGTAGCCCACTTCCTCGCCGTAGTAGTAGCCCCGATACTTGACTTCCTTGCCGTGGATGCTGGGATCTGTGTTGGTGTGCCACGGATCTTCGCTCAAATACACGGCGGCGCCGGAGCCGGACCAGGGGGCCGCGTTCCAGATGCCGACCTTGTAGTTGCCCGACCAGGTATGACAGCCGGCGCCGAACTTCCCGACGTTGCCGCCGAGGATCATCACCAACGCGGCACCCCGGCCCATCTGCGTCATGTGGAAGTAGTGGCAGACCCCCTCGCCGTTGTGGATGGCGGCGGGCTTGATGGTACCGGCGTCCCGCGCCCAGCGCACGATGAGGTCCTTGGGCGCCCGGTTGATCTGATGCACCGTGTCCAGGTCGTAGTCCTGCAAGTGCACCTGATAGAGCTGGTAGATCGGGGCCACGTCCACTTCCCGTCCGTTGAGCAGCTTGACGCGGTAGGTGCCCGTCAAGGCCACATCCAGACCGCTGCTCAGGAAGTGCCAGCCCACCTGCTCCCGGTGAATCGGCACGGCCTGGTTCTTCGACAGATCCCAGACCATGCAAGCGCCCAGGCGTTGGATGTACTCGGGTTTCAGGCCCTGCACCCGGCCGCTATAGGCGTTGGAGAAGTCCGGGAATGCATAGTCCTTGACCACGTCGCGGGGATCGAGGTACTGGAGCGTATCCGTCCGGACCAACAGCGGCATGTCCGTGTAGGCCTTCAGGAAGTCGGTGTCTTGGAAGTTCTCATCGAGGATGATCTTACAGGCCCCCAGGAAGAGGGCGTTGTCGGTCTCCGGCCGGACCGGAATCCAGTAGTCGGCCCGGGTGGCCGTCGGATTGTATTCCGGGGTGATCACGGCGATGCGAGCGCCGCGTTCGATTGACTCCAACTTCCAGTGCGCTTCCGGCATCTTGTTCTCGACGAAGTTCTTGCCCCAACTGGTGTTGAACTTACAGAACCGCATGTCGGCCAAGTCCACGTCGCAGTTCTGAGTGCCGTTCCACCAAGGTTGGCTGGGGTCCTGGTCGCCGTGCCAGGTGTAGTTGTTCCAATAGCGGCCGCCCTGGGCTTGATCCGGGCTGACTTTCCGAATCCACGCGTCCAGCAACGGCAGCGTGTTGTTGTTGAACCGGGTGTTGCCGTGCTTGCCGATCAAGCCCAGGATCGGCATGCCGGCGCGGTGCTTGAAGCACCGGACGCCCGCGCCCTTCATCATCTCAATCATCTCGGGCGGATAGCCCTGCTCGCGCAACCGCCGGGCGCCGGCCTCGCCGCTGTAGCGCGTGGCGATGACGACCATCGCCTTGGCGACGTAGGTGAAGGCCGTGTCCCAGGAGACGCGCATCATGTCGTCCAGGTAGCGGCTGTCGAATTTGTACTTGCTCTTGGTCTCCGGGGTGAGCTCCGGGGAGCCGGCATCCATCCATTCCTTCCAGCCCTTGCGCATCAGGGGGCCTTTCAAGCGATAGGGGCCGTAGACGCGGCGGTGGAAGGTGAAGCCCTTCAGGCACATGCGGGGGTTGTGGGCGAAGGTCCCGCGGTTGCCGTAGAGGTCTTCGTAGGTCTGGTGGTCGTAGTTCTGCTCGACGCGCATGACGACGCCGTTGCGGACGAAGGCGCGGATGCGGCAGCCGTGCGTGTCGTTGGGGGAACAGCACCAGGTGAAGGAGGAGTCATACCGGTACTGATCGTGGTAGACGCGCTCCCACGAGCGGTCCGGATAGTCGCCGAGGGGGTTGCCCACCTCGATGACCGGCTGGAGGGCCGTCAGCGCCAGCGCGCGATCGGCGATCGCCGCGGCCGCCACCGTCCCCGCCGTGACCTTCAGAAATTGTCGTCGTGATAGAAACATTGAGTGCACCTCCTCAAGTTGTGAGCTGACTTCTCAGCCTGACTGCACCAAATGACTCGCACCACCGAACTTCTTTTCCCACCTCCTTCCTTTGTGAAGCATTTCCTCCTTACCACTTGATGTGCCCTGTATTTCCGACCAGTAAGAGCATGTTTCGATAACAAGAAACACAAAAGACCCCCTCAAAACAGAGCGGTAAAAAGCAACTATCAAACCATGAGGGATGTATTTTTTTAACTTATGGAATTGATGAGAAAAAAATATTATTTCGACGGAGGGAAGGAAGAAATGAGGCAGAACGGACGTTACTTATCTGTAACGGTTTGCCATGTCGGTTTAAGGATATGCATAGAAAGGTCAATAAAAACAGAAAGGTGCGAGAGTTTATTATGCGTTACCAGTTGGGCGGGTCTATCCAGCAAGGTAACGCTGCTGGGGAGCGGAGTGGCGCGGAAAAAAGGACTGAGCTATCCCGCATTATTCACGAGTTGCCATGAACGCCTGGCGTTCACCCGTGCATGATGAGCATGCGCGATCCGACGCATGCCGTGGCCCGGTTCACGTCGGGGAACATTGGTACCGCGAGTCCGCCACGAGTGTGATGTGGGCGCTTCCGGCACCCCGCATGGTGGCTGCGAGCACGCAAAGCAGAGTCGTGATGAGGAGGCGCCTCCGGGCCACGGCCGTTCACCATCTGGAGGAGGATGCCATGGAGCGACGTATCGAGCGTGGTGCAGGCTTGGATGACCCCAAAGAGACGGTGGCGGGGTGTGTCCGCGTGCCAGGGCCGACGGGAGCGCGGGAGCAGCAGGGGCGCACGTTGGGCACAATGACGGCGGACCTGTTGGCCTTGCGCGATTGGCTGGCGGCCCACCAGGTCACCGACGTGGCCATGCGCAACGTCCCGGGGCGGAAGACCGATGGGCAGGACTGTGTCTGGATCGCGCAACTGCTGGAGCCTGGGCTGCTGCGGGGCAGCTTCGTGGCCCCCGGCACCGATCCGGGAGTTACGGGACCTCACGCGGTATCGCGAGGGCCTGATCCAGGAGCGTGGCCGCGAGACGCAGCGGCTTGAGAAGGGGCGGGAGGAGGCGGGGGTGAAGCTGGCGTCGGTCGCCACGGATATCCTGGGGGCTCGGGCCGAGCGATGCTGGAGGCGCTCGTGCACGGGACCACCGATCCCGACACGCTGGCCGAGCTGGCCAAAAGCAGACTGCGTGCCAAGCTGCCGGCGTTGCGGGCGGCCTGGCCGGGCGCTTTCGGGGGCATCATGGGTTTCTGGTCAGCGAGCTCTTGGCGCCTCTGGATGACCTCGAAGAGGCGATCGCACGTTTGAGCCAGCAGATCGAGGAGCACCTCCGCCCTTCCGCGACCCTGGTCCAGCCGTTGGATGCGATCCCGGGGGTGAACCAGCGCGCGATTGAAGGGATCATGGCCGAGATCGGCGTCGACCTGTCGCCGTTTCCCTCGGATTGGCATCTCAGCAGTTGGGCTGGGATCTGTCCTGGCCATCATGAGAGCGCAGGCAAGCGCCAGAGCGGCAAGACCCGTAAGGGCAACTGCTAGCTTCGGGCCGCGCTGATTGGAGCGGCCTTTGGGGCCATTCGGGGGAAAGACAGCCGGTTGGCCGCTCGCTATCGCCGCATCAGGCGGCATCGGGGACACAAGAACGCGGTGAAGGCCCAGGACCGGGTGCGGCGGAAATTCTGGCGCTTGCTGCATCGCCACAAGCCGCCGTCGTGGCCGCTGCCCGGGAGTTGGCTGGGTTTGTCTGGGCCATCGCCCAGCAATTCCCGGTGGCGCCACCCATCTGAGAGCGAGGACAGGCACTTGGAGCGTTCTGGTCCTGGAAGCGAGGCAACGGTATGGAGCATGCTCGTGGCTCCTCTGTGGCATCCCAACATCCGTTGGCGATGACCCAGGACGCTAGATCGAGGCCGCTCCCGACGAATCACTATCATGCGTCCCTGTCCATCCCTGGATGGACAACACGCGAATATCAGGTTGATTCACCGTCGCGCAACGCCTGGCTTCCAGGTCCTGGGCGCTCCAGGGATAGGCCGCCCAGACCGCACCGGCGGCGCCATGATCGAACAAGGAACTTGACACGCTCGTCCATATCAGGAGCCTGTCCGACATTGACCTTTCTACTGCGGCGAATGATGTACCGACATCTGCTTCGTTCTCGGCCCATAAAATCCGGGGCACCCATTGCTCCGGGACTGCAATGGGTCAAGCGAACGGCAATGTCGGACAGGCTCCTATGGCCACAGGAAAAGAAATGTGGGGGTGATTTGGGGTTTTCGATTAGGCCACATGTGTCCGGCCCGTGTCACGCCAAAGTTGACAGTCAGTAGTCAGGTCAGTAGAATTCGCTCTCCTCCAGATTCTAAAGAGCGGGAATAGCTCAGTGGTAGAGCATCGCCTTGCCAAGGCGAGGGTCGCGGGTTCAAATCCCGTTTCCCGCTCCAATTTTTCAATCACTTCCGTTCTAAGGCCTTTTCTAATTTCCCTCCCCAGAGGCTTCACGGCTGCCGGGAAGGGAGAGCACGAAGACGGGTGAGCCATTCATCTGCCTGTCGGAGGTCGCGAAGCGTAAAGGTCGTGCCTCCGAATCGCACCCGACAATAGAACTCCGTCAAGGATGCGATGATCGGTTCGGCTTCCTTCCATTCGGCTCCCACGTTGTGGAGGAATTCATGCGGCGTGGACCAGGCCGGCTTGCAGTAGCCCCGGGCCCGCAGGATCTGTAACGTCCGGACATAGACCTGCTGGGCTGCGGTTTCTTCCTGCGTCGGCACGTCCGTCGATCGTCCCCGAAGCCACTCTACCAAAAGACGAACAGGGACCCGCCAGAGAAACCACCCGACCAGGAGCGCCCCCGAGAGAGCGGCGGCGGCGTACCACTGGGAGCGTTGCAGGAACTGGGCAAGGGCCTGCGCGCGGAGCAACCATTCACTGAATGTCGAAACCAGAAGATCGGTCACTTCAGTCCGCAAGGAGTGTGTGCTCTCCCGAAGGCTCTGCACGACCGCGAGTTGATCGCGGGCACTGTATTGCACGATCAGCCGATCCCATTGCACACGAAATGAGTCGACCATTCTGACCCAGGCCGTCCACCAGGACTCGTGACCGGCCGATCCGACGCTTGGCGTTGGATCGAACGTCACCCAGCCGGATTGGGGGAAGTAGGCTTCCACCCAGGCATGGGCGTCCCGCTGGCGCACGGTGTAATAGCGGCCGAACTCGTTCCACTCACCGGGAAGAAACCCCGTCACAAGACGGGCGGGGATGCCCAATGTCCTGAGCAGGATTACCATGGCCGTCGCATAGTGTTCGCAGTAGCCCGTCTTGCGCACGAAGAGAAACTGCTCCAACGGTTTGGAAGACTGGCCGCGGCCGACGTCCAGGCTATAGCGAAAATGGCGTTGCAGGTACTGCGAGAGCGCCAGGGCCTTGAGATAAGGCGTCGAGGCGCCGGCCGTTGCTTCCTGCGCCAGTTGTGCCACGCGGAGGGGAAGCGGAGGAAGTTGTAAAAAATGCCGTCGGATCTCCTCCGGATACGTGAATGACGTCGCGGCCCGATCTGCTTCGCGAATCGAGACCGGTGTCGACCAGACCGTGTATTGCGTCCGTCCCGTCGACGGAACGGGGAGAAACAAGCTGCCCATCCCGTCGGTCTGGAGGGTCAGAAAGTCTCCATCGATCGAGCGGGGGAACGACAGCCCGAACAGGACCGTGGTATCGAGGCCTTCCAGAAGGATGGTCTGGACGATGGGGGTGCCCGGCTGTCGCTCGTAAGGCGTTCCGTGTCCTGGCAGCAAACCGAACCTGCCGGAGGGACCATCGTTCATGAGCCGGCGCTTTCGGAAGGTATTCACCCAGGCCGTCCCGTTGTACCAATCGTAGGCCATGCCCCTGAGATACAAGACCGATTCCGGGCTCGGCGTTCTGCCGGGCAATTCCATTCGCATCACCACGCTCTCATCCAACTTGATCGGGCCCATGACCCCGAGGTCCACCTTTTCCGTGAACCCGACGGTGCGCATGGTCTGGTCGCGGTTCTTTTGAAACAACCCGACGCCGATGCGAGGGAACGTGAAGAAGATGATCAGGGTCACCGCGAGCGCACCGGCAGCCAGCCCGTTCGTGGACCAGAAGAATTGCGCGGTGATCCGTCCGATTTCCGGCAGCGCCGGCTCCGGTCCGCTGGCGTGGCCCGCGCGGTCGGCTTCCATGACGAGTTGGTACAACAAGAGGGTCCAGACGCCGATCAGCAGATAGGTCACCACCACCGTCCCGTACCACACCTCCGTCGTCATCGCGGCAGAGGCGAGGATCATGATGAAGCTGATGGCGTAGAGCTGGAGATAGTCGCGCCGCTGATGGAGGTTGAACAATTTATTGACCATGAGCCCGATCAGGAAATGGACGCCGGCGTGCAACAGGTCGTTGGAAAACCACAGATAGTCGATCCAGAACCAGATGAACGCCACCATGATCAGCACGTTCCAGAAGTGCAGGGACGCGCCGAGCGGCTGTGTCAGGCTGGAGGCCTGCATGGCAAATGCGGCCAGCGCCGCGAGCAGGCAGCCGAAGCCGAGAAATAGAAAACCGGGCGGCAACGAGGCGGTTAGCGCAAGGCCGGTGAAGGCCGCGGTTGCCAGGAGTAGAGAGCTAAGCCGGAACGCGCTGGTCACATCCATGCGGGAGGGCTCCAGACTCCGGGCTGCCGAGATCGATAAGGTGCGTCGCCCGCTCATACTGCCGCTGGAGGTCCGGCGTGGACCAGGGCAGAATGGCGATCATGAGGTCGCCATCATCGGAATCCGGTGCGGCAATGGCCGTAGGTGGCGTGCTTCCGTCGTCCGGCGGTTCCTGCGGGAGGCAGGTGGCCAAGGGAGCGAGAAGGCGGCGCAGGTCCTCATCGTCTGATTCGGCCTGTACGGCGGTCTCTCCGGTTACAAGGCGAACTCGATACCCCTGCTCGTGCAGGTGCGCGACGACGGAAGCCGCCAGGGTCACCGCCTGCTCGAATCGGTCCCGCGCCTGGGCAGGGGTGATGACGGAGAGATGGACGGATGCCGTCTCCTGCGTTTCCGCCTCCGTCTCACGCACCATGAGCTGGGAGGTGCGGGCTGTGCTCATCCAATGAATGCGCCGTGAATCGTCCCCCGGCTGATACACACGCAGATTGTAGAGATCCAATCCCAGTCCTTTTTTTAGGAGACGGGCCTGTCCGCCCGCGCCGACCGTCTCGGGCAGCAGCGTCCGAGGAAGGGGGAGCGGTTGCGGGAGGACCGTGATGGTCGTTTCGCAGGGGACAAAGGCCCGCTTGACGAACAGGCCAAAGGGAAACGGCGTCGCCAGCAACATTCCCTCGATACGATAAAGCCCGCGTCGCGGGAGGCTCAGGCGACAGGAGAGCAGGCGCGAGGCTTGGGGGGGCAGGTGCGCCAGGTGCAGGTCTCGATCGATCTCCGAGCCAGCGACCATGTCATACAGACGGAGCGAAAAGCTGGGCAGACGCGATTTTCGATTGGTGATGGTGATGGTCAAAGTTCCGGTCTCTCCGGCATAGAGGAAGGCCGGCGCATGCCGATAGAGTTCTAACTTGCGCAGGCAGAACTCGGATAGGAGGCCGGACATGACGATCAGGCTCAACATCATGGCCAGCAGCAGATAGAAAAGATTGTTGCCGGTGTTCACAGCCGCGACCCCGACGGCCACGGTGAACAGGATGAAACGCTTCCCCTCCGCGGTGAACCGAATCGAACGGTGGCGGAAGAGGTGCCGCAGCAGGAGCCGCCATTGTGAAGGGGAGGTGATGCCGGGCGGGCGCCAGGTGGTGCGAGCCACGTTGGACCTGCCGAGATCTCTCGTGATCATGCCCGCTTGTACGGTTCGATTGTTCGTGGCTCCGCGGCGAAACTGCCGCATTGGCTAAAGCGGAACAGGAACGGAATGGATCAGGTCGTGCACGACGCGTTCTGTTTGTTCGGCGATCTTGCCGCGCACGGCGTGGGCGCGGTTCAGCATGATGCGATGAGACAGGACGAGCGGCGCCAACTCCTTGATGTCGTCGGGCAGACAATAGTCGCGCCCGCGCACCAAAGCCAGGGCCCTGGCGGCCTTGCAAAGCGCCAGCGCACCTCTCGTGCTGACGCCGAGGCTCAAGAGGTCGGTTTGCCGGGTGGCGAGCACCAGCGCCAGCAGATAATTCATCAACGTGTCGTGCATCCGCACCTTTTCGACCTGGTCCTGAAGATCGAGCACGTCCTGAGCCGTCACCACCGGGTCGAGCTCTTCGGCCGGGTGCAGCGATTGCGGGCGATCCAGCACCTTCTTTTCCTCTTCCGGCGAGGGATACCCGATCCGCAGGCGCATCAAGAAGCGATCGACCTGCGATTCGGGGAGCGGGAACGTGCCGTGGTACTCCGCCGGGTTCTGCGTGGCGATGACCATGAACGGTTGGTGCAGCGGATAGGTCTGGTTGTCCACGGAAATCTGGGCCTCGCTCATCGCTTCCAGCAGGCTGCTCTGGGTCTTGGGCGTGGTCCGGTTGATCTCATCGGCCAGGACGATGTTGGCAAAGATCGGTCCTCGCATGAATTCAAACGCCTGTTTTTGCCGGTTGAAGATCGAAATGCCGACGATGTCGGAGGGGAGCAGGTCGCTCGTGAACTGGATGCGCTTGAAGGAGCAGTCGATGGAACGGGCCAGACTGTGCGCGAGCGTCGTCTTGCCGACGCCGGGGACGTCCTCGATCAGCAGGTGCCCGCGCGCCAGCAGGCAGACGATCGTCATTTCAATCACAGGGGACTTGCCCTTGATCACGCGCGCGATGTTCTGCTGGATATTCCGGATGGCTTGTGCGTTGTCCACGACGTCGACGACGGGAGGTGGCCAGGGTTACGGGAAGGACATTGAAAAAGTCTAACAGAGGGTCCGGGGAGCGTCAATTTTATCGCCGTTTTCGTAAGAGCTGAAAAGCCGCTCCCAGAGCCATTCTCGGCGATAAGCGGCTCCATCGTCAGGCGGGAAGCAATAGGAGAAACCAGGGAGCGGATTCCTCTCGAAGTCGAGAGAATTGCCGCGCGGTCGCGCTGGCGGGCATGCCAGGAAAGGTGGCGCCGCGCCGAATGAGGACATCGCGGAAGCCGAACGTCGTGGCCGCATCCGTGCTGGATGCGACCGTGCGTGGGATGTCGCGGCGAAGGTCCGTGAGTTCGGCCAGGCTCTGTGGGCGGTCCTGCGTCAAGGTCTGGAGATCACGGTAGAGCCGGCCGAAGACTTCAGGCAGGGTCTGCTCGGTGAAGAGCACATCTCGCGGACGCGTCGACGGATCAGCCACGAGTTGCGCGAGAAGTTCCCAAAATACCTCTGAATCAACGGCGCCGAGCACGCAGAGCAGCCCTCGGTGGGCGATCACGTCGAGCAAGGCGAGCGGCCCGCGAATGTCGAATTTCCACTCCGGGAAGAGCAACGCCCGTCCTTGATGAAGGACTTCCAATGCCGGCTCGCCATGAGCCCGTACCTGTCGGTAGGTCCCGCGCGTTTCACGCAGGTGCCGGTCGATCAGTTCGGGAGAGAGCCGAGACGGCTCATATGAAAAAGTAGGATTGGCTGGCGCCCAACAGGTGACCAGATGGTACCAGGGGCGAAGGACAGAGCGACGGTCGGGCTTCTCCAGGGCAAACATATCCTGGTCGCCCCAATAGCGAAACTGCAATCCCGGCTTCGTCTTGAGGCTTGCGACCCTGTCCTGCGTAGCCTGATATGCCGTCCCCAGGGAGGAGCCGGGTTTGATCCGGTCGAGCGCATGGACCGTCAGCAGGCGGCCGTGCTCGCGAATGGGCGGGAGGTACTGGGCAACCAGCTCGTGGACGAAGGACAGGTCGCCCGCGCCGAGATCCAACAGGGATGGGGTCTCGACTTCGAGCAAGAGGTCGAAGGGGTTGGCGTGACTGCGCAGGAACGTGTCCACTTGATCGGTTGTCCGGTCAGGGCCGGTAACTGAATGATCCGGCAGACCGGCCAGCCCAAAGTGCACACAGAGCGCGCGAAGGGCTTTGGTTGTGGGGAAGCCGGTCAGTCGTTTCAGGAGGTCGCTGCCCGGTTCCGGCATTGTGGGTTCGTGCGCCGCGGGCAAGAGGCCGGCCAGCAATGGCTCACGAATCTCGGGAGGCAATGTGGAGGTTCGGATCGCTTCGGACAAGCGGTGCAACGTCGCCAAGAGGGTGTGGCCCGCGATCATGGCGCGGGAAGCTTGCCATTCGCGCGGTTTCGACGAGCGGAGAGTCTTGAGGGACGAACGGAATTCGGCAAACGCAGGAGAGTCCTGCGGAAGCCGTCCCGGTTGGTCAGGATGAGAGGTCACCGCGATCACGAATCGATGAACAAGTTTGGAAGTAGGGAAGCATAAGAACCGGCAGCGCCGCCGTCAAGACACGAGCTTGCCGCAGCGTGGCGCCTGTGTTAGGGAACACACATGAATGGATGGTTTCTGAAATCAGCCGGCGTGGCCGCGGCAATCCTCTTCCTCAGCGCCGTTCCGTCCTGCACGATGGTGACGGCCGACCAGGACCCGCCAGCGGCTCATGGAGGGAGTGTTCGTCCGAACGACCTTGCAACGCAGGCGACTCCCGCATGGAAGCCGGGCGTGATCTTGTCGGCCGAGACCGGAGAACCGTCCAGTTTCGAGGATTGGCTGCCCAGGCTCCGAGGCGTCGATGTCGTTTATCTCGGAGAGGAACATCAGAATCCGGAACACATCAAGGCGGCGCTGCTGGTCCTGCGATCGCTGCTCGCACAGGGGCGCCGCCCCTTGCTGGGAATGGAGATGTTCTCCTGGGACGGACAACCGGCTTTGGACCGGTATGTGGCAGGGGAGACGGATGCGGATCAGCAGTTTCTCGAAGCCGTGCGGTGGAAACAGAACTGGGGCGGTGCGTTTGAGGACTATGCCCCCTTGGTCGCCTTTGCGCGGGAACACAAGCTGCCGGTGTTAGCGCTGAATCCACCTCGTCCCCTTGTCAGGCGCGTGGTCAAGGATGGGGTGGAGGCGGTTGTGAAGGGGGAGGAGGCAGCCCGCTGGGGCATGAAGGGCGAGGAACTTGTCGAGGATGCCGGCTATCGGGAAGCCATCATCGGTCAGCTCAAGGCCTGTCATGGAGGCGGGACGGATCGTGACTACGAGGGCATGTACGAGGCGTCATTGTTTCGCGACGAAGGGATGGCCAAGACCATCGCGGACTCGCTGGCCCGCATGGCCACGGACGGAGATCCGACTCGAGGTCCCTTCGTCAGTTACACAGGAGGCGGGCATATCCAGTATCGGCTGCCCGTGCCCAATCGCGTGCAACGGCGAGTCGGGCCTGGCGTGAAGCAGATGACGATCTATATGACCTCGTTTGAACCGGCTCGCCCCGACGAAGTGCGGGACCTGTTGATCCGGCACATTGCCGACTACCTGTGGTTGACGCCGGTTGGTCCACAAGGACCTCCACGCCGCTGCCGTTGAGGACCGGTCTTGCAGGCGGGTCTTTGACGCCGGACGGCTTGGCCGCAAACGGTGCAGCCTGGGCCCCAAGGGGCCAGCCCGTCCCTCAATCCCGCATTTCTTGACAGGTGCCATACCTGGCGGTACAACCGGACAGAACAGAGCGCGGCAATCGTCAGAGTCTTCTCTCCCCCTCATGCGAAATTCCATCCCCTGTACGGCGAGCCGTCTTGGTCTTCTCGAACCGACGATGATCCAATCCATCGTCGAGCAGAAGGCCTATCAGCGGGGCAACCAGTACTTTTCAGAAACCCGCGTGCGCCTGCTCGAAGCCAATGAGCAGGACATTGCCGCGACGGTCAGTGGCAATTCCGGCCTGTATGAGCAGACGATTCGCCTACGGGACGGCCATCTGGTGGCATCTTGCTCCTGCTCCTTGAGCGAGCCGCCCATGTGCCGGCATTGCGTGGCGGTGCTGCTGGAATATCACCGATGGGTGTCCCTGCGGCTGAAGCGCGACGGTGCTCCGGTTCGGCCCGCAGCGGAGGCGCATAAGGGGAACGGGAAGGCTCCCCCCGCGGCCGGCCATGCCGTGAATGACCTGAGGCTCAGCGAGGTAACGGAGTTCATCGAATGGCTCCAGGCCGCGATGAAGAGCCTGGAGACGAAGGAACCGCTTCCCGATTCACCGCCACAAAAGACCGGTCTGGTGGCGGATTGGATCAGCGCCATCAGGGAGTTGGAACGAGAGCGGCGCGAAAGCGAAGCGTTGCGGCAGGCGCTTCAAGAAGATCTGTCACGGCATGAAGGGCAGATCCAACAGTTCCGGCAGCAACTCGCCTCTGTTCAGGAGGAGTTGGAGAACGCTAAGGCCAAAAGCCAAGGTCTGGAGCGGGAGATTACCGGCTATCAAGCCATGGTCGCCAAGCTGACCACGCTTTCCCGCGAAATCTGCCAGTTCGACCTGGAGATCAAGACGGTGTCCGGAGATCTCACCAAGAGCGGGAATCAGTTGGAGCAGTTGTCGCGGGCCTTTGGGGAGGTGGCGGCCGCTCTCCAGGATCTAGGCAGGCGACACCTGTAGCGTACCCCTGCCGATAGCGACCCTCACGCGAACTGAACCGCTTGAAATGGACCCCGACGGTTCGGTAAGATCTTCTCTCTCTTTATCAATTCCGGATCAATTCCGGTTTATTCAACGCAGAGGAGGGTAGAGGTATGTTCCGTAGGATGTTGGGTTTCACCGGCCTCGCACTCTTGAACGCATCCCTGGCTGTCGCCAATGCCCCGACGGATGGTCCACCGGACTACAGCGGCATCACCGGCATGTACTATGTCTTGATCGGCATGGTCTTGGCCTACGGGGTGTACGACACCTTCTTCAAGAAGTCCTAAGTCGTTCTTCACGCCATCGGACTTTCATTGTCATAACGCCTGCGGGGGCGCGGCGCCTTGTGGCGCGCATTCTCGAAGGGTGGGATGCGGGGGTGTGTCTGTTTCTTATGACGGGCCCTGGGGACGGCGCTGCTTGGACAACAGGGGCTCGATCGTTGTAAACACCGTGTCCACGATCCTCCTGTACCCTTCGCCCGTGGGATGGATGCCGTCCGGTTGGTTCAGCGCCGGATCCGCGGCAACCCCGTCAAGGAAGAACGGGATCAAGGCAAGGTTATAGCGGCGGGCGAGATCGACATACAAGGCCTCGAATCTCTTCGTGTACTCTGCTCCATAGTTCGGCGGAAGTTTCATGCCCGCGAGCACCACGGTGACGCGGGCCTCCCGCAGCCGGCGGATAATCTCTTCAAGATTGGCCTTGGTCTGATCGAGGCTCAACCCGCGCAATCCGTCATTGGCCCCGAGTTCCAAGATTACGATCGCCGGGAGATTTTTGAGGATCCACGGAACTCGCCTAAGTCCGCCAGCGGTGGTGTCTCCGCTCACGCCGGCATTGATGACTCGGTACTTGTGCCCGGTCGCCTCCAATCGTTGTTGCAACAACGCAGGATAAGTCTGCCCGCGGGGGACGCCGAGTCCAGCGGTGAGGCTGTTGCCGAACGCGACGATGCGCGGCCGGTCCTCCCCGTGCGGAGCCGTTTCGGTCTCGACTCCGCGCGATGACGCCCAGACTCGCTGGTGCGTTGACAGCCCCTGGGTTCCAAAGGAACCGAAGAGGTGAGCCATCCCCAGCAGCAACCCGAGGGTGAAAATGGCGCGGTGCTTCATCCTGCCCCAGTATAATATGACAGTTGTCTGACGCGGTAACGGCTGGAGTCTCGTATGATTCAGATCCGTGATCTGGTGATGCAGCTTTCGGGCGGCGGCCACACGCTCACGGTGTTGGACGGCATCTCACTGGAGATTCCGGATAAACAAACCGTCGCAATTGTCGGGCCTTCAGGGAGCGGAAAATCGACGTTGCTGGGGCTCATCGCCGGTCTCGACCGTCCTACGGCCGGGTCGATTCAGATCGACGGCATCGAGATCACCGACATGCCGGAGGCGGAACTGGCTCGGTTCCGCCGCGAGAAGATCGGCTATGTATTCCAATCGTTTCACCTGATTCCTACCTTGACGGCGGTCGAGAACGTCGCGGTTCCTTTGGAGTTGAGCGGCGTCGCGGACGCCGTCGAGCGCGCAGAGGCACTGCTGGATGCCGTGGGGCTCGGCGATCGGCGGGGCCACTATCCAGTCCAACTGTCAGGCGGCGAGCAGCAGCGGGTGGCGGTGGCACGGGCCTTTGCCTGCCGCCCGCCGATCCTGTTGGCCGACGAACCCACCGGAAATTTGGACTCGGTCAACGGGCGCCACGTCATGGAGCTGCTGCTCGCGCTCCACCGCGATGCGGGGACGACGCTAATCCTCGTGACGCATGAACCCCAGTTGGCAAGCCGCATGGGACGGATCATTTCGCTTCGGGACGGACGGATGGCCTCCGACGACGTTTCTCGGGGCGACCCCATGAGCCAGGAGCAGCTTCGATGATGGGATTCTCCTCTCGCATGGCCTGGCGGGAGACCCGCGCCGGCTGGCGGCACTTCCTGTTTTTTCTGGTCTGCATCGCCGTCGGCGTCGGCGCCTTGGTCACCGTGAGCGTGTTCGCCGCGAACGTCGAGCGGACCATCACGCGCGAAGCCAGAAGCCTGATGGGCGGCGACATCGAGGTGCGCCTCTCCCGTCCCATCACTGTCGAGGGGCGTCAGGTGCTCGATTCGCTGGCCGAGCGCGGCATCGCCGTCACGCATGCCAGCGAGCTGATTGCCATGGCCGCTGTTCAGGCGACCGCCGACCTGCCGCGGCCGAGCCAGATGTCCCAGGTGGTGGAACTCAAGGCGGTCGAACCGACCTATCCCCTCTACGGCCAGGTTGGACTCGACCCCGATCGCCCGCTCCATGATCTGCTGGCGGTCGCCTCATGCGGAGCGATGTCCTGCCATGGCGCGGTGGTCCAGGAGTCGTTGCTCATTCGCCTGGGCCTTCGGCCAGGCCAGCACCTCAAAATCGGAGAGGAACTGTTCGCGATCACCGGCCTTCTGAGGAAGGAGCCGGATCGCATGGCCAACGCGTTCAGTCTGGGACCCCGGGTGATGATTTCCCAGGAAGGGCTGGCGGCGGCAGGCCTCGTCAAGCCCGGCAGCCGCGTGCGGGAGCGTTATCTCCTGCGCATTCCGCCGGGATCGGCGGTGATGTCGCTGGTGCACGAGCTGCGCGGTCGGCTGGACAAGGACCAGGCCAGAGTGTCGTCTTCTCAAGACGCCCAGCCCCAACTGAAACGGTTCCTGGACCAGATGGGGCGGTATCTCGGCCTCGTCGGGCTGACCGCCCTCTTCGTCGGGGGTATTGGCGTGGCGACGACGGTCCACGCGTTCATGCGCGAGAAGATGGCGACCATCGCCATCATGAAGACCCTTGGGGCGACCACAGCCGTCATCATCGGGATCTATCTCCGTCAAGTGCTCCTGCTCGCCCTGTTGGGGAGCTTGCTCGGCGCCGCCGTCGGGCTGGGCTTGCAGCAGGTCATGCCCGGGTTCGTCAAGACCGCGTTTGCGATCGACCTGCTGGAGCAGATCGATTTCGGCGCTACGGTGAGCTGGTCCAGCCTGCTGGTTGTGGTGAAGGGTATTGTGTTGGGGCTGTTGACCGCGATCCTGTTTACGATCTGGCCGCTGCTGCGGGTGCGCGAGATCCGGCCGGTCGTGATCCTGCGGCGTGATCTGGCGGCGATGAAACAGGTGCAGGAGGCCGGCCATCGGGGCGGGTTGGTCGGAGGCTGGGGGGCATATGATGGAGTTTCGATCGCGGCAGCGGCCGTCATCGCCCTCGGACTCGGCCTGTTGGCTGTGTGGCAGGCCGGCTCCTGGACCGTAGGACTGCTCTACGCGATGGGGCTGCTCGCCGCGGTTCTGGTCCTGCTGGGATCGGCGCGCGTCCTGATATCGCTTGTGCGACGGATGCCTCGTCCGCGGTCGCTGCCGTTGCGGCAAGCGCTGGGGAATCTTCACCGGCCGGGCAGCCAAACGATCGGCATCATGGTCGCCATCGGGCTGGCCTTGATGGTGACGGCCACGGTCTCGATTCTTGAGCGGGCCCTGGTCGAACAGGTGGTCACGAACCGGCCGGACGACGCGCCGACCTTCTTCTTCATCGATATCCAGCCGGATCAACGGGAGGGGGTGTTGGATCTTATCCACAGACAAACCGGCACGCTGGACCTGGATGCGATTCCGCTGGTGCGATCCCGTCTGGCCAGCGTCAACGGACAGCCGGTCAAGGCTGAAGAGGATGCCGGCGCCTCCCCGGCCGATCGCGAAGAGCGGCGGAAAAACTGGTACCTCACAAGGGAGTATGTGCTGACCTTTGCCGAAGCCCTTCCCAAGGGGAATGAATTGATCAAGGGAACCTGGTGGCCGGCCGGACTTGTTCCCGAGAAGCCGCTGATCTCGATCGAGGAAGAAGCTGCCAAGTATTTGGAACTCGACGTCGGGTCCACGGTTGAGATGGAAATCCAGGGCGCCGTGGTGGCGGCGGAGGTCAGCAGCATCCGCAAGGTGGAATGGGGAAATTTCACGACCAACTTTTACATGATTCTGTCGCCGGGCAGCCTCGAGGGCGCTCCCTTCACCTATGTCGCCACGGCCCGTGTCAGGCCGGAGCAGGAGGTGCCGCTGCAGCAGGCGATGGTGCGGGCGTTTCCCAATGTCACGGCCATCAACATCGGCGACGTGCTCGACAGCTTCACCGCGATGTTGGATCGGCTGGCCATGGCCATTCGCGCGGTCGCGCTGTTCTCCGTCCTGTCCGGAGCCGTCGTGATGGGCGCGGCCCTCTCCGCCACCAGGTACCGGCGCTTGTATGAGTCGGTCGTGTTCAAGGCTCTGGGAGCGACACGCGGGCTCCTGCTCCGGTCCTTCGCGTCCGAGTATGCGCTTCTCGGATTGGCGGCGGGCCTGATCGGGGTCGTGCTGGCGAATGTCTTGTCCTGGGGCGTGCTGCGGTTCCTCTTCGAGTTGGCCTGGTCGTTTCATCCCGCGGTCGTGGGATTGAGTCTGGCCTCCACCGTCGGGCTGACCCTGGCTGTCGGATTTGTCAGCACGTTCCGGCTGTTGGGTCAGCGTCCCCTCCCGGTCCTGCGCCATGAGTGAGCGGCTTACAGGACGGGCTACCGTCTCTCGTCATTCGTCAAACGTGGGGGAGTGCAGATCTTCGCATCCTGTCCCGGCACTGACGTTCGATTGAGGACTGACGTTTGACGCATGACGTCGAAACCGGAGGCGGCCACCAGGGGCATTCCAAGAGCGACTGGTTTCCGGCTGGCGGAATTTCCAGATAGTACTCTTAGAGCGGGGCGTTGTAGAGATGGAGGTCGACGAGGCGACGAATGCGGCGCTCCTCGCTGCGGAGCAGATTGACAAAGCGAAGTCCGAGCCCCGCTCGTGCGTGCGAACGGACGATGGCGCAGTCGATGGTGATGGGGAAGGTCGAAGGCGAAGGCTGAAACTCCAGCGAGACCGGCGTGCCGAGCGGAAGGCGCCGGCCGGTTCTGATGAGACAGCCTCGGATCGAGAGGTTCGCGATCGTTCCGTGCTCGGGCTGTTGTGCCTCCGGCTCCCGTTCCAGCCGAAACCAGGCCGGACACCTCACAGGGACTCGTTCGTAGTTTCGCCGCTGACTCTTGCGGTAGCGGCCAAGCCAGGCGCGAAAGCGGTGTCCGCATAATTGGCACCGAACCGGGTACAGGGCCAGCACTTCCAAGAGGCGGTCCACCCGGCTTCGAAACGGCGCGAGCCGGAGCTTGGTCGTGCGGCATCGCGGGCATCGGCGCTGCGGCATGATGTCGGACCCCCTTGGCGATGAAATGGCTGAGATTCGTTGGTGCCTGTTTTGCAGGGTACGGTACTCGGTTGTGTCCGGCCAATCCCCTGGATGGGAGGGGCGGGACAGTCGGCGTGACCGGGTCGGAACTCAGACGTGAGAGGCGAGGTCAATTAAGCGTCAGAAGGGCTTTGCTGCCCTGGACCGCCTCGGTCCCCTCCCCCTCGCCAGTTTTGGGAGCCGTCACGAAGACCCGTTCCGGTTCAATCTCGCCGTGGTCGATGAGGTAATTGTGAACAATCTCGGCCCGATCCTTCCGTAACTGCTCGAAGTCCTGTTCGGTGACCGGTTGCTTCTCAAGCAATGCCTGTTCCATGTCGGCCAGCGAGGGTCCGTCCGGCTGAGGTGTCCCATCCGCGGGTGGAGTCTCCTCAGGCCGATTGCGCGATGGCTTGGCCGCCGGAGTCGTCTTATCCTTCCCGCCGAACGGGTTCAGACGCGCCAGAAAATCCCAAAATCCAGACTGTGGCTTGGGAGGAGGGGGAAGATTCTCCAGAGTGATCTCTGCCTCGGGAGGGGCGTTCTGGGTCGCCACGGTCAGGGCTTCGTAGGTCTCCCGTACCATCCGTTCATATTCGAGCTCATCCAAGACCAAATCGTCGCTGGAGACCGCTTGGGCCTGCTCCGGGGGCATGGCCTTGAGCTTCTTCTCCTTGAAGAACCGGCGGAGCTTGGCGCGGGCGATGCCCAGCCGATCCTGCTGTTGGTCATAGGTCGCGCTCACTTCGAGGTTCAACGACGGCCGTTCAGCAAGCGCCTTGGCCAACTTGGCCAGCTTGTCCCGCTCCTCGTCTGTCAACATGGCGCTCCCGGCTGTAAAGGCGATTTCCTTCAGCTCGTCGCCTCCGCCGACCACCGATCCCAGTAACGCGAAGGGAGAGGTGGCCACTTTCTCGAGAATATTGACAAACGCCCGCAGGATTACGCGGCCGAGGGTGAAGTCCGGATCATCCAGGCTTCCGTTGACCGGGACATCGAGGTTGATCTGGCCCTTCCGGTCCTTGAGCACGGCCAAGGCCAATTTGATCGGCAGCGAGGTGGCGTCCGGGCTGTCAGTTTTTTCTCCCAAAGTCAGTTGATCGACCACCACGACATTGTCTCCTGCAAGTTGGCGGTCGGCGACCTTGTACTTGAGGTCGAGCGAGAGCTTCCCCTTTTCGATGGGGTATCCCACGTACTTTCCGCTGTAGGCGGAGAACGCGGGGACGTCATAGCCCTTCAAGGCCACCACGAGATCGAGCAGGGGATTCTTGCTGTGCGCTCTGAAATCGCCCGTGATTCTGATCGGCGCGCGGTTGTCGGCCTTCGCCGTCAGATCGATCGTCGTCTTGGCTTGGCCGGGAAGCGCGAAGCCCGTGATCCGGCCGGTCAGTTGCTGGATACCGGTTGAGACGGCCGGCTGGATCGAGCGGTCGGTAAAGGTGAAGCCGCCATTCTCGATGACAAAGGCCTTGATCGCCAGACGGAGTGGCTCTTCCGCCTCGGTTTGCTTAGGTGTCGGCGGTCTGTCGGCGCCCCGATCCCGGACGAGGGTTGCGAGATTCATCTGCCCGTCCTTGCCGATGGTCCCGATCCCTTGGAAATTCTTGAGGTGCACCTGATCGATCCGGATCGCTGTCGGGGAAAGGGCCGCCTGGAGTCCGCTCAGCCGCAGCCCGTCCCACTTCACGAGGAGATCGGACGTTCGCTCGTCTCGCAGGGCCAGTTGATTGAGGGCCATGTCGCCGACGAAACGAAGCAGCGGCTGCTTGGGGGCGGCGGCTCCATAGGTGAGGCTGCCGTGCCATTGAAGGTAGCCGCTCGCTACTTGTGCTTGGGCCTGTTCCGACAGATACGGTTGGAGCGGCCATAGTTCGAAGTCCTTGAGCGTTGTTTCAAGCTCTGCCTGCATCGGCGAATGGTGCAGGGTGCCGGAAATGGTGAGGGTGCCTTTCTCCGCCCAGCGGAGCGACGCGGCCGTTTGAATCGGCTGATCCTCCGGATAGGCCACGTCCTTCACATCGAGGCTGATCTGGTCAATGAGCAGTTGGGCCGGCGTCGCCGGGACCTGATCGAAGACGGAGAGGGTAAAGTTATCCAGGTGCAACCGGCTCAGTTGGATGTGCCAAGGTGGCTGGGTTTCGCTGGATGACGGGCGCGTCTCGGTTTCAGACTGAACCTCAGGGGACGGGGGCGAGGGGGGCGACTCAGGCTGCTGAACGATCAGTTTCTGGAAGTTCAGCCGCCCGTCCTTGTCTCGATGCGCGAAGAAGGAGCCGTCCGCCAGAGCAATCTCGTCCACGGCGATCGTGCGCTGGGTGAAGTCGGCCGAAATGCCCTGTACGGAGAGGTGGGGCAGCGACGAGCGGACCTCCTGGCTGTCGGGGTCGGCGACGATCAAGTGCTTCAGGTCAAAGGCGCCCCGTTGCACGTCCAGCACCAGCGGCTCCTGCCCGAGATCGACGTGATAGTCGAACGACAGCCCGACCAGCCCATCCAGAATCTGCCCTCGGAAGTGATCGAGGTAGTAGGGCGCGAAACTGTTGATCTGGACGCCTGCAATCGCGATGGTGCCTGAGGATTTCAAGGGATCCACGGAGAAGTGTCCGGACCAGGAGACGGACGTGTCCGGATCCATGCGCGCGGTAAAGGTATGGGGACTGCTGGCGTCCGGCTCGGTCGTAAAGTTGGTGACCAGAAAATGTACCGGCCCGATGCGGGTTTGATAGGGCACCGGTTGCGTGAGATCGTCGAAGGTCGCCGTGCCCTCTTCGATCGCGAGCCTGGCGATTCGGATGGTCGGCGGCCGAGACGGAGGCGCCGGTTCAGCCGTGTCCGAGGGGCGCTCCTCATGCGGTTGATCCGAGCGGAGGATATTGGCGAAGTTGGCCTTCCCGCCCTTCTCGAGAATCACGCTCAGCGAGGGGCGTTTCAGCGAGATGTCGCTGAGATTCAAACTGCGCTGGAAGAGGGAGGAGAGTTGGAAGTTGACGAACAACTCTCCAAATGACGCGAACTCTTCTCCGGTAGGCTCAGTGACCTGGAAGCCGGTGATCCTGAGAGACAGAGCGTAGGGATTAAAATCAATCGCATGGATGGACACCCGCCGATGGAGCACCGGCGGCAGCTTGGCTTCCAGTTGGGATTTGAGGACGGCGGGAACGACAAAGAAGCCGACAACCGTATAGAGCAGGAGGAGACCGGACAGGATGACGAGCCATTTGGTTCTCCTGGGCATGGCAATCCCTCGGTAACCCGCCGGCGAGGTGGCTGATGACAAAGCTCATGATAAATCACGGATGGACACAACGGCAATCGCGAAACTAGTGGGAATCCCGCATGGTTGTCGACTGCATGGAGAAAGGCCGCAGGTATCGGCGAAGGGCTTCGGACTCCCGCTCGCGCCACTGTACGACGATCCGCAACCGTTCCAAATATTGCTGGGCGAGCTTCCCGCCGAAATCGAGCCGGCGCTCGGTGAAAAAGGTCCGCACGTCCCGCTCCAACTCGGGGGTCGCCAGGTTCACGACCGCGCCGCACATTCGCCGGAGACCGACAGGAGGAAAGAGCCGCTCCATCGTCTCCCAGTGGCGTTTGATGAACGTCCAGGTCATCTCGCGCGCCTCCACATTGCCGAGCAGCGCGCCTAGGAGGGCGGGCGCGTCCTGCGTCCGGACGTCGCCGTTGAGGGTGCTGTCCAGCGTGCGCGCGATCAGCGGCTTGGGACGGAAGGCCGCCAGGCTGAAGAGGTACCGGCGCTCCTCCTGCGGCGTGGCCGCCTGCTTGAAGCGGTGAACAAATCGTTCATATTCCGGCGCCTCCCCGGTGTAGGCCACGATTGAGACCAGCGCGGGCAGCAGGTTCGGGTCGATTCCCCCGCCGTTTCCGGGTAGACCGTTATACAGAGACTTGGCTCTGGCCTGGGCGGTGCGGTCTTCGCCCAAGGTCCCCAGGGCCTCGATCAGGTCTCCACGGAGCTGACCCGTCAACCCATCCTCTCCTTTGCGCGGGTTCCATCCCAGGTCTGAAACGGCCGGCTGTACCCGGTCCTGCACGAGCCTGGAGAAGGAGGAACGGTCGGTTGCTTCGATGAGCTGGTTGAGCAGGCCGAACGACTCCAGGATCAGCCCCCAGACATGCCGATCGCGCTCGTCGCGGAACCGGGTGGTGAGGTCCAGGTAGGAGGCAATCGGAGCCAGCCCTGCCTGGCACAGGGCCCAGGCATCGTTGATCAGCGTGAACCGGTCGGTCGAGGAAAGTTGGTCCGGCAGGCGCGCTTGGAGCCGGTCGAAGAGATCGGGCTCGTAACGGACGCGATAGAATCCATGGCCGCCCTCGTTTACGATCAGCGATTCAAAATCCTCGGGGATGGCGAGACGCATTGTTGCCTCGGCGAGCACAAACTTGTGCGATCGCTCGCGGCCGCCGGCACGGACCTGCAGGTGAACCGGCACCTGCCAGAGGGATTCTGCCTGCGGAGCCTGTCCGCTCGCCGCCGGTTCCGGCGTCAGGTACCGAAAGCGCTGTTGTGTCAGCAGGAGGTGCGAAGGCCCATCTCGCCTGACGGTCAGCAGCGGATAGCCGGCCAGGAAAATCCAGCCGTTCATCAGGGCGGAGACGGGAAGCCCCGCGACTGTTCCGATGGAGGCCCAGAGGTCCTCGGTTTCGGCATTGGCGTAGGCATGCGTCTTGAGATAGTCCCGGATGCCGTCGCGGAACAGCGTCTCGCCGATGAACTGTTCCAGCATGCGCAGGACGACGGCCCCCTTGTGGTAGGTGAGGACGTCGAACATGCCGGCGGCGTCCTTGGGATCTCGAACCGGATATTCGACCGGGCGGGAGCTGTTTAGTCCATCGACGCTCAAGGCCGATGCGCGCGATGTCAGAAACATGCGCAGCGGCTGCCATTCGGGCTTCCATTCCTGGACCGCCAGGGCCTCCATAAAGGTCGCGAAGGCCTCGTTGAGCCAGATCCCGTTCCACCAAGCCATCGTGACCAGGTCGCCGAACCACATGTGCGCGTTCTCATGCGACACCACGTTCGCCAAGTCTTCCAGCTCTCCCTGGCTGGCGGCGGCTTCGTCGATGAGCAGGGCCCGCTCGCGAAAGGTGACGGCGCCGAGGTTCTCCATGGCGCCATGGGAGAAATCCGGGATCGCGATGAGATCGAGCTTGTCGCCGGGATACGGCATGCCGTAATAGTCCTCGAAAAAGCGCAGCGAGGCCGCAGCGATGTCCCGCCCGACCTGCATGAGGTGGGTCTTTTTCGGCACGGCCCAGAGCCTGATCGGGGTGCGGCCCACATAGACTGGCTCTGACCCTTCGAGTTGTCCCACGACGAAGGCCAGAAGGTAGGTGGACATCGTGATGGTCTCGGCGAATCGGACGATTTTGCGTCCCTCCTGGATTTCTTCGGACAGGGGCGCGGTGTTGGACAGGGCCGTCAAGGCCGGATCAATGATCAGTGTAAGGGCGAACCGGGCCTTCAAGTCCGGCTCGTCCCAACAAGGGAAGGCGCGGCGGGCATCGGTCGCTTCAAACTGCGTGACGGCCAGATGTCGAACGGTTCCGGTGTCATCGGTGTAGGTGCTCCGGTAGAGGCCGCGGAGCTGGTCGTTCATGCCGCCGTGGAAATCGAGCGACAGGGTCCAATCCCCCGGTGCCAGGGGCTCCGGGAATGTGAGGTGGCAGCGCTCTGCCTTCTGATCCAACGTGCAGACGCCGGCCAGCGTTCGGCCTCGATCATCGGCCGCCGTGATCGAACTGATCGTGAGGTCGAGGGCATTCAGCACGATGACGGCGGTCGATTGCCGCACGGTCACGGCGATGTTCACCGATCCCTGAAACAGGGCCCGCTCGAGATCAGGGGCGATCGACAGGCCGTATCGTTGCGGCAGCACCAGCCGCGGCAGGCGATAGGGATCGAGCGGAGGGTCGGTCGGATCAGTCGGTTGAGCGGTCATCGAGGACTCGTGAACAAGGGGCGGACGGGGCCGGCATCCGATGAGGGACCCCAGCATCAGCCACAGGCTGCCGGCCGTTCCGCAGAGCCGAAGGGCGTGGGTTGCTGTCCGGCCCAGCCACGAGAGGGTCTCGCGCCGGGACAGGGGCGAGAGGCGACCCCTGTCTGATGCGGATGAGGGCTTGCCGGAAGAACGGACCTGTCTGGCGGATCCGGAGTCCGTCACCGGTGCTCATGACCGCTGCGGGGCTGTTTGCAGCACCACGCCCTCAGGCGTGCCGACAATGAGCAGGCTGGTCCGACCCACGAAGAGGCCGGTTTCGACCACGCCGGGGACTTGATTGAGGCGGATCTCCAAATCGGCCGGATCGGTGATCGATCCCACATGCAGATCAAGAATAAAGTGGCCTGCCTCGGTGCGGAACGGCCGGCCCTCCCGTTCGCGAAGGACAGCCTTCCCCTCGATGGCTTCGAGTTGTTTGGCGGTATTGCCCCATCCGAATGGAACCACCTCGATCGGCAAGGGAAAGGAATTGCCGAGCATCGGAACCCGCTTCGTATGGTCCACGACGATGATGAGCTGCCGGGCTGCGGCTGCGACGATTTTTTCCTTGAGTAGGGCGCCCCCGCCGCCTTTGATGAGGCATAACTGCGGATCCACCTGATCGGCCCCGTCGATCGCGAGGTCGAGCGTCCAGGTATTGTCGGATTCGATCAGGGCAATGCCCTGGCTCCGTGCCAGATCGGCCGTCTCCTGTGACGTGGGCACGCCGCGAATCTTCAGCCCCCGCCGGATCCGTTCGCCGAGCGCCAGGATCATATGTTTGGCCGTCGAGCCGGTGCCCAGCCCAATCACCATCCCGTCCTGGACATAGTCCACGGCCTTGAGCGCGGCCTGCCGTTTAAGCTCATCGAGCGTATGCTGAATCATGCCGGGGCCTGACGGGCCAATTGGGAAGCAACCGAGGCGGCGCCGAGCAAAGCGGTCTTGTCGTTCATGATGACCCGGATCGGCATGTTGCTCATCAGCCGCTTATAGCGGCCCTTGTTGGTAAAGGCGCGGAGAAACGTCCCGTCCTGTAATTTGGCCAGCAGCTTCGGGGCGATGCCGCCGCCGAGGTAGACGCCGTCCAATGCCATGGTTTTCAAAGCCAGATTGCCGGCTTCCGCCCCATAGATCGCAGCGAACATATCCAGCGCCTGTTTGGCGATCTCTGCCTGTCCCTTGAGACCGGCCTCTGCGATCACCGCAGGACCGTCGCCCACTCGAATCTGTTCGGCGAGCCAGGTCGGCTCGTTTTTTTTCGTGTCGCGCAGAAATTCGTAGATCGCCTGCAACCCGGGGCCGGACAGGACCCGTTCATAGCTCACGTGCAGGTATTGCCCGCGAAGGTGGCGCAACAGATCGATCTCCGCGTCGCTGTTCGGGGCAAAATCACAATGCCCGCCTTCCGAGGACAACACATGGAAGTGGTCCTTCACCCACACCAGCGCCGCCTCGCCGAGCCCCGTGCCGGCGGCAATCAGCGCCATACAGCGCTTGGCGGCCGGCTGACGTCCTGGATTCAAGGTGGCGAACTCATCCGGTCGCAGGACGAGGAGGCCATGGGCGGTCGCCTCCAGGTCGTTCAACAGCATGACCAGGGGGATCTCGAACCGCTTGGCCAGATCGGCTCCGCTGACGATCCAGGGGAGGTTGGTGGTCTGACAGCGGTTGTCGATGACCGGCCCAGCCACGCCGAAGCAGGCCGCTTCGATCTTGAGCGGGACCGCCTCAGGGATCGGCTTGTCGTCGGACTGGATTCCCACCTCATCAGGATCTTCAGATTGGATCAGGGAAGCAGGCGCCGGAGGTTTGAGAAATTCCTCAAGGACCTCTTCGAGCTGCCCATAGTCTCGGCTGTAGAAGGTCTGTTGGCGGACCGGTTCGACCCTGGACTCCGTCCATTCATACAAGGCGAGGTGGGTCTTGGTGCCGCCGATATCGCCAGCGAGGATCATGCGTCGTGGTCGATCACAATGGAGATGGTCATGCCGAAGGTAGGGCCGAAGCCGCAGCCCTGTCAACATACCATATCAGCCGTCCGTTTGCGGGACGAATCCGTGATGCAGGCAGTGGCGCGGCGCTGTCGCGTTCTTCTTGCACCCGGCGCAAGATCGAAGCCTTGGAGGACCCGGTTACGAGGAACACCACCGTCACGGCCGCGTTCAGGAGCGGAAATGTCATGGTCAGGCGATGAGGGATTCCAACGGGCGAGGACGTCGGGACGACCAGGCGTCGTTGTTCGCGGAGCGCGGGACTGGAGGGAAACAGTGAGGCGGTGTGGCCGTCATCGCCCAAGCCGAGGAAGATCAGATCAAAGCGCGGGAACGGTGTCTGATCCGGTGCAAAGGCCTCGCGGATCGTCGCTTCATAGTGAGAGGCCGCTTCCTCCGGCTCCGCCTCGCCCCGCAGCCGCATGACCTGCTGGGGGGCGATCTGTAGGGGATCGATCAGGGCCTCCTTGGCCATGGCGTAATTGCTCTCGGGATGGTCCGGCGGGACGCAGCGTTCATCTCCAAAAAACAGAAGGACAGATGTCCAGTCGATGCGCTTGGCCCATTCGGGTTGCGCCAGCGTGCGATAGAGACGGCGGGGCGTCGATCCCCCCGAGAGAACCAGACGAACACGCGGCTTCCGCCGCAGGGTTTCCTCAATGGTGCTCGCAAGAAAGCCCGCGACCGCCTCGGCCAGTGCGGACTCGTTATCGAGGACGCGAATCTCTCGTGGAGACGGCATAGAGGCGCTGATGGTCGCAAGAAAGAAACTGAGCGCGAGCGACATCTTAGGAGTTGGCTGGGGAAAAGGCAAACTTGCCGAGAGCGAGCATCTCCTTATGGGGAGCCCTTTCGGAGAATGAGCAGCGGCATCCCGTCCGTCACGGTCCAGGCCAGGGACCGTGCGTCTTCTTCAGCCAACAACAGCGAGATCATGAGGGGACGGAGGTTGTCTTCCGATGGGCTGGCATCAGAGAGTGCATGCGACAGTCGCGCCAGACTGTGCCACCAACGACCGATGTAGGATCGGAGCCGGGCCCAGACAGACCGATGGGTGGAAGCCTCCACCGAAATGACCAGCGGTGGATCAAAAGACAACTCGAACGTGCTGGGCATATCGTCCAGTTCAATCGGCTGAGCGGAGGGATCGTCCGGCGAACCGGACTTGGTCCGCAAGATCGGTGGCCGTGCCTTGAGGTAAAAGGGGCCGACCAACCGATCGAACTCAGACGTGACCCAGGAGGAGATGGCCAGCCGATGAAGTTCGAGCCCCCTGGCTTTGATCAGGATCTGTCCTGCCTGGAGGTCCAGCACCAGATAGGTCTGCGGACGGGCGGCCAGGCGAATTTCCTGGTCAAGCAGGCGGTTGCGCTCCGCGACATCGGCCGGATTGAGGGTAGCAGGAGAACCAGGAGAAGAGGCACAGAGGGGCTCAACAAGAAATGGGACGACGAGGGCCCAGGCGACCAACCAAACGAGCAAGAACGAGGAGCGGCCTTGACAGGCGCCGGTCCCTCTCCCGGCAGGGACCGACCATCGCCGGCGCGCGACTAGAAAATCATGATCGGTGTTCCGATTTTTGCCGCCTTGTAGACGGTCCGCAGGTCTTCGTCGTTTAAACGAATGCATCCGTGTGTCACGTTCTTGCCCAACAGCCTGGCATAGAGGGTGCCATGAATGAAATAGCCTTGCCCGAACCCAAGGGCATATTCGCCCAACACGCCCGGTTCAAGCCGTTCGGCAGGATTGCGCGGGACCGCCAGCCCGGCCTCCACAAACGCCCAGTCCGGCTTGACCCAAACGGGATTCAAGAGTTTCGACTGGATCGTAAAGAAGCCGCGAGGCGTATCGAACACCCATTGGCCCTCGACATGATCGGGCTTATCCAGAATCGTCCCGCTCCCGGTTGAGGCCAGGGCGGTCAGGAGGACCTTCTCGCGCCGTTTGAGATACAGGAGGTTTCGAGCCGTGTCCACGACAATGTACGGTTCGGCCGGCGCCAGTTGGGTTAATTTCTTGGTCAGGAACGCCTGTCGAGACAGCAGCAATTCGAGGGGCGGCAAAGCATGGTTCGGATCAGGGGGCCGTCGGTCGGTTGATGGCGTGAGCCATGTGGATTGGGAGAAGCCGACCCATGCGGCAAGGAGGAGGAGAAGAAGAAGAAGGACAACTGTCGCTGCCTGCTTCATGGCCAGGACAGGGACCTGCCGCGGCGAGGCTTAGTCTGCGGCGAATTCGGCGAGGTCGCCCAACATCCGTGAAACGCGATTGTCGACGTCAAGCGCGCCGACGATCGTGACCGGGGTGCCGGGCGAGACCTGCTCGTATAGGTGGGCGATCTGCGAGTTGTCGAGCATGATGCAGCCCAACGTTTGTCCCAGCCCGTGGTCATCCTGCCCATGGATCTCGATCCACCCCCCGATGCCCTTGCCGTCCGGCATCTCCCCGGAATCCTTCGCAAGATCGTAGCGGCGGCGGTCGTCCGCATTCGGATAGTCCAGGAGAAACGCCCGATAGAACTGCGTGTCCCCGGGCCCGCGCTTTCTGAGGATGCGGTACTGGCCTTCCGGCGTGGCGCCGTCGCCCTGATGCTTTTTTTCCAGCATGCCGTTGAAGCCAAGGCGAACCGGGTAGGTGTGGACGGACTGGCCATTACGGTACAGGGTCAACTGGCGGTCCGCTTTATTGATCACGAGCGCCTGCGCCCGGCTCGTCCGCGACCATTCGATGGTACGAGCGGCCATCTGCTTCCACGCCTGCACCTGCTCCTCATCGGCATAGCGTCCGAGGGATCGGGTGAGACTCACCGTTTGGGCGCCCACCGATTGCAGGGCGATCTGGGAGAGTTCCAAGGCGCGGGCGTAGCGGCCCTGCTCAAAAAAGGTCTTGGCCTGGTGCACGAGCAATTCCGTGTCGATGAGTTGTTTCCCCACGACCGCTCGGCTGCCCAAGTCCTCCACGCGTTGCTTCAGCGTGCCCAACCGTGTCTCCGCCTCCTCCACCTGTTCTTCGGTCGTCCGGCGAAGATCTTCGCGCCGCTCCCTGGCGAGAGAAAGGGTGAGGGCCGCCTCCTGGGCGACCTGGGATACTTCGTCGGCGACGCGGTTCGGTTCCCAGGGCCAGCGGATCAAATCGTCGTCTTCTTCAAGCCTGTGCTTGAGGGCCACCCACCGCTCGACGAAATGCGCATATTCCTCCGGCGCAAACTCCGCGCCGCCAACCTCTGTCAACTGGCTGTCCAGCGCTTCGACCGTCTGCACCAGTTCGGGCGGAGGCGCCTGCACGCACCCACTGCCTGCAGCGAGACACCACCCTCCGGCGAGGAGCAGGGCTATCGTCCGAAAACGTCTGAGGCTCATATTCGTGATCCGGCAGGCGACAACCAGTACGCTGCCCCGATTTTACATGGTTATCTGGTGGCAACCTTGGTGGTGCGAGTTCCCTTGACCTTTGCGAGGGCGTTTTCAATCTCGTCTGACACCGATTGGGCTTTGTCGGCAATCGCCTTGGCGCGATATTGCGCGTCGAGATACTCGCCCTGCTCCAGTACCTTCTGCGCCTCTTGGAGAGAGAGAGACAGGGCCTCGGCATCGTGCTTGATGGCTTCAAAGGCGGCCCGGTCCTTCCCGATCGGCGCTTTCGCCACTAAACTCTGTGCGGTCGAGATGGCTTCCTGTGCGGCCTGGATGGCGCGGGCGGCGGCTTCCTGCGCCTCTTGTTTCTTGGCGGTTGACGTTTGAACGAGCCTGTTCGCCTCGGCAGTCAAGGTCGCTGCAAGCTGCTCGGCCTTGCCGTAGTCCCGCAGCAACGAAAATTTCTCGTTCTGGGCGTCGAGTTCCTTCTTGAGCAGGGTCAGTTGCCCCTCAAGCTTGGCCAGATCCTCTGCCGCATATTTGCCGGCTTCGGCTGCGCGGGCATCTGCGACCGCTCGTTCCGCAGTTTGGATTTGATCGACCGGGGAGTTGGCGCATCCCCAAGTCGCAAGACTCAAGGCCACAAAGGCCATCACAATCCGTTGTTTCATCGAGTTCATCGCAAGGTACTCCTCATGATCGCTCTTGGTCAGTAAAGCACGAGCCCCCTCCGGTCGTCGCGTGGCCGACCGAAGGGGGCTCGTCCAAAATCGAAGAGCCGCGGTTCAGCGGTCGGCGTCCTGTGTTGTCTGTTTCTTCTTCTGACTCTTTCTCTGCTTCTTTCCTTGTTGGGGCTGGCTGGCGGCCGGCTTCTCTCCCACCAGAGCCATCGCCTGACCGGGCAAGGGTTGCTGGGGGACCGACACTGGATGCTCTTGTGCCAAGGTTGTCGCTCCGAGCACTAACATGCAGGCTCCGAGAAGACCACCAATTACAAAGAACAAACCCTTCACTGCCCCTCCTTCAGCCGATCAAGCCGGGTAGAACGATGTATCATCATGCAATCGCCAGGCCAACGGTACGGGAGAACTCATGATGGAAAATATCGCGCTTCCTGTGACTTATGAATCGGCAGATGAATAAAAACGCATGGAAATCATGTGGTCTTGTGTGGCGCTCTCGCCACAAGCCGGGCAAAAGCGCCTCAGAAGTGCCTTTAGCTCCACCGCAAGGAGCTGTTGATCGTCTTTGGGATATTTGTTCATCCGTATCATCTCAAAAAATAGCACTGCGCGAAGGACTATTCACCCAGACTTCTGGATCGACAGCCAGGTCGAGCATGCCCCCACTTCCAGGCAGATCGGTCTTCGTGACCGGTTGGGTTTGTCATGGAGCGAGCGCGGATTAGGATTCGTGCGGATAGGATTCGTGCGGATAGGATTCGTTGACAGGGTTCCATGCCGTCCATATAATCCAGGCTTTCAATTTCTGAAGGAGCCGGTGATGTCATTTACATATCAACAACCGTCCAATCTCAAGCGCAAACGGGAGCACGGTTTTCGTAAACGGATGAGCACCAAAGGTGGACGGAAGGTCATTGCCCGTCGTCGTGCCAAAGGGCGGACCCGCCTGACTGTCTGAAACCAGGCTCCGGTACCTGTCGGAGGAGCCCCGTTCCATTCGCCACCGCGCATCTTCCACTGTCCCCGCCGTGCAGCGTTCCGGATAACCCGGCCCGATGCCGTCTGGCTGTCTCATCAGCGCGAACCAGATCCATGTTCAATTGGTCCGCGAGGGGGCAGGGCCGACCGGGTCGTGGAACCGCGCCTTCGGGGGAGAGATATGGGGAGCCATGGGGCTCAGAGCCCGCTTCGCTCAAGGACGGACTCCGAGCTGTTCCTGCGAAGGGGTGCGGATATAGAGCGGGCGAAAAGAGCGGGCAAGAGGCTCTCCTGCCCGTATTTTAATCTGGTTGTGGCCCCTTCTGATGCGGAACTCAGCAAGGTCGCGATCGTGGTGGGAAGAAAACTTGGAAACGCCGTCATCCGAAATCGGGCCAAGCGCCGGTTTCGAGCCCTGGCTCGGGCGGTCGAAAGCCAGTTGGGACCTTACCGCCATCTCGTTGTCTTCCCTAGGACTGCGTCCTTGAGCGCAAGCTTCACCGATCTGGAACAGATGTGGCGGGAGCTGTTGGCGCGCGAATCGATTATCAAGAGGGGTCGGTGTTCAGAAGGGGTGTGAGAATTCCGGTATGAGCGACCTGGTGATCAGAGTGATCCGGTTGTATCAAGTGCTGGTCTCTCCGTGGCTCGGCCCCTGCTGCCGCTTTGACCCCAGTTGCTCACACTATTCCATAGAGGCAGTTCGAACCTACGGAGTCATGCGCGGTCTCCTGCTGACGGTCGTTCGGTTGGGCAAGTGCCATCCCTTCCACCCGGGCGGCAGCGACCCGGTCGTACCTCTCAACAAGGCGGCCCGATAGCACGATGGAACGGCGCGTCATCATCTTTCTGGTCCTCTCGCTGATCATTGTGGCCGGGTACGACTATCTCTTGAAACAACTGGGCATCGTCCCATCGGCCACGGAGGAAGCAGCCCGTCAGGTCGATTCAAGTGAGAAGCCCTCCTCCACGATGGAGGGTCAGCCTGCAGGGCCTCCTGCAACAGGGAGCGGGGCCGAGACCAAAGCCACCGGCTCGGAGGCCCGAACCGGAGACATTTCCCCGGGAGGCCACGAGTCCAGCGCCGAGCAGATTGTGACGATTGAGACCGACCTCCTGAAGGTCGAATTGACCAACAAGGGCGGGGTGATCAAGACCTGGCAACTGAAACGCTATTCCACCGAGACTCAAACCGGCCCTCAGCCCGTTCAATTGGTCTACCGAGGCGGCCAATTCCCCGGCCCGCTCTCCCTGCGCGTGTCGGATGAGGCGGCGACGAGAGAAATGCAGCAGGCGCTCTACCGGGTTGAGGAGACAGGGCTCCGGCTGGATCCTGGCCACCCCACGGGCCGGGTGACATTTACGTACAGAAACCCCAAGTCCGGTCTCGCAATCCAGAAAACCTTGGGGTTTCGTCATGACAGTTACCTCGTGGATGTTGAGGTTAAGACGGAAGGCGTACAGGGGCCTGTCAACGTGGGCATGGGGACGAACTTCGGGATTATCGAGTGGGGGGAAGGGTTTATCGGCCTCATCGGCCCGGCGTCCATGGTCGACGACAAGATCGAGAAGGAGACGCCGGAGCAGGAGGCCGAACGGTCAGGGACTGTCCAGTGGGCCGCCTTGCAGGACAAGTATTTCTTGAGCGTGATCATTCCCTCGCAGGGGACGGCGGTCCAGGTTAAGAAGGAGAGTGAACGGGTGGTGTCCTCCCAGGTGAAAGTCGCTCCCCCGGCCGGGCAGCCGGTCAAGCTGCAACTCTACGCCGGGCCCAAGGAATACGATACGCTCCGATCATTTCAGATCGGCCTGGAAGACACGATCGACTTCGGTTGGTTCATTTACGGAAGTTGGAGTCTCGTCAAGATGGTGGCGAAGCCCCTCTTCTCGGTGCTGCGGACGATCAACGAGGTCACCCACAACTACGGGGTCACGATCATCCTGCTGACCGTCTGCATCAAGCTCCTGTTCGCGCCGCTTCAATACAAGAGCTACAAGTCCATGAAGGACATGCAGGTGATCCAGCCGAAGGTGTTGGCGCTCCAGGAGAAATACAAGGATGACCGCGAGCGGCTCAACAAGGAATTGATCAAGCTGTACCGGGACCATAAGGTCAACCCGGTCGGCGGCTGCCTGCCGATGGTGCTGCAGATGCCGGTCTTTGTCGCCCTGTTCAACATCCTCTATATGACCATCGATCTCCGGCAGGCTCCGTTTTTCCTGTGGATCAAGGACCTGTCCGTGCCCGATCCGTTTTACGTCCTGCCCGTCATCATGGGCGCGACAATGGTGCTCCAGCAGAAGATGACGCCGACCACTCTTGATCCCACCCAGGCCAAGGTGATGTTGATCCTGCCGGTCATGCTCACGTTCTTGTTCTTGACCTTCCCCGCCGGGTTGGTGCTGTACTGGGTCACGAACAACACTCTCACGATCGTCCAGCAATTTGTCACGGACCGATTCATCTTTAAGAGACCTGGTCCCGATAAAACTGCCGCTGCCGAAGCGGCCACGCAGGCCTGAACCGGCTTCAGGACGTGCAAGCGGACGGATCGAATGGGAAAAAGGCCGCGGTGATGCGGGTATGAAGCCATGGTCCCCGGGAGCGACGATACGATCTGTGCCGTGGCAACCCCGCCGGGGGAAGGCGGGGTCGCGATCGTTCGCGTGAGCGGACCCCACGCGGTGTCCCTGGTCGACCGTCTCGTCCGCCTGCGTTCCCGCCGGAGCCTGGCCACTGTCCGATCTCATTGCTTATACCGGGCCGAAGTCGGTGTTGGCGTTGATTCGTCCAGCCCGCTGAATGATTCCGAACGGAAGGCTCCGCTGGCGATCAGCCTGGATCTGGCGCTCGTGGTCGTCATGCGCGCGCCGCATTCCTACACGGGCGAGGATGTGGTCGAGGTCCACTGCCATGGCGGACGGTTGATCGTCAACCGAATCTGCGAACGGTTGGTGGTGGATGGGGCGCGTCTTGCCGAGCCGGGAGAATTCACCAGGCGGGCGTTCCTCAACGGGCGCCTTGACCTTTCGCAGGCAGAAGGGGTGCTGGAGGTGATTCAAGCGAGGAGCGACGAAAGCCTGCGGCTGGCCCAAGAACTCCTGCGGGGAACCTTATCGGGCGAAATCAATGCCCTGGTCGAGACGATCGCCGGTCTGCTGGCACGGGTCGAAGCGGGCATCGATTTTGTCGAGGAAGATATCGCCTTTGTCTCAGAGCAGGAGTTGATCGGAGGGCTTGATCGTACAATCGTCGCCGTCGACCGGCTGCTTGCCACCTGGGAAGAGGGGCGGATTCTCAGGAACGGGGCCAAGGTCGTCATCGTCGGCAGGCCCAACGTCGGCAAGTCGAGCCTGCTCAACGCGCTCTTGCGGTCGGACCGCGCGATCGTGACGGCGATTCCAGGAACGACGAGAGACGTGCTGGAGGAGTCGGCGCTGATTGAAGGCCTCGCCGTGCGCCTCTCCGATACGGCCGGCGTCCGGAAGAGCGAAGACCCCATCGAGCAGGAGGGCATTCGCCGCACAGGGCTTGCCCTTGAGGAGGCCGATCTGGTCTTGGTGGTGCTGGATGGTTCGGAAGAGTTGATCTCCGAGGATGAGGAGATTCTTTGCCAGACGGAGCAACGGCGCCGGCTCATCGTGGTGAACAAGTGCGATCGCCCGATGCGATGGAGCAGAGAGAGCCTCTCGTCTCTGCCGGAGGGGCAGATGGTGGTCACCCTGTCCGCGAGAACCGGTGAAAACCTGGATGGACTGCGCCGTCAGGTGGCCCGGACGCTTGTCCCCCGATCCTTGGAGGCGCGCGAAGGCGTCATGATCACCAAGCTGCGCCACAAGCAGGCCCTTGAACGGGCGAGCGAATCGCTCCACAGCGCGAAGGCGTCGGTGGTCGGGAGACTGGCCCCGGAGTTTCTGGCTGCGGATTTACGCGGGGCCTTGGACTTCCTGGGAGAGATTACCGGCAGGGTGACAACCGACGATATTTTGGACCGGATTTTCTCAGAGTTTTGCATCGGGAAATAGGAGGCAAGGGGGCGAATGGACCATGAGTCAGTCTTGTGACGTGATCGTGGTGGGAGGTGGGCATGCCGGTTGTGAGGCCGCGTTAGCGGCAGCGCGTATGGGTGTGCGCGTGGTCCTGCTGACGATCGCGCCGGACACGATCGCCCAGATGTCCTGCAATCCCGCGATCGGCGGGATCGCCAAGGGGCATCTGGTTAAGGAGATTGACGCGCTGGGCGGAGAAATGGCGCGCAACACCGATCGGGCCGGTATCCAGTTCCGGATGATCAACACCAGCAAAGGGCCTGCCGTCCGGGCCCTACGCGCCCAGTGCGACAAGGCGCTCTATCGCCGCTGCATGCAAGAGACGATTCGAAACGTGCCGGGGCTGGCCGTCTGGGAGGGCACGGTCGATCGGCTGCTGACGGCCGGGGAACGCGTGACGGGGGTGGTGACGAACGGAGGGGACAGGGTGGCGGCGAAGGCCGTGGTCTTGACGTCGGGAACATTTCTTAAGGGATTAATCCACATCGGTCTGAATCATTTTCCGGCGGGACGGGCCGGGGAAGCCTCGGCCGAGCATCTGTCAGATTGCATGCGCGACCTGGGATTCCAGCTCGGCCGGCTCAAGACCGGCACGCCGCCCCGGCTCGATCGCCGGACGATCGATTTTTCCGTGATGACCGTCCAACCTGGCGATGATCCGCCTCCACCCTTTTCCCATCGCACCGATGTCATCACGACCCCTCAGCGGGACTGCTATCTCACTTACACGAACCAGGAGACCCATCGGATCATTCAGGACAACCTGGACCGGTCCCCCCTGTACAGCGGGCGCATCGAATCCACTGGGCCACGATACTGTCCGTCGATAGAAGACAAGGTCGTACGTTTTGCCGACAAGGCCCGCCACCAGGTCTTTCTTGAGCCTGAAGGGATTGACACAGACTCCTGGTATCCCAACGGAATTTCGACGAGCCTACCGGTCGATGTTCAAGCAGCGATTCTCAGGACGATCCCCGGTCTTGAACGGGCGGCCATGATCAAGCCAGGCTATGCGATCGAATATGACTACTTCCCGCCGAGACAGCTCCATCCGACGTTGGAGACGAAGCTCGTGGAGGGCCTGTATCACGCTGGGCAGATCAACGGCACGTCGGGTTATGAAGAAGCGGCGGCGCAGGGCTTGATCGCGGGCATCAATGCCGCTGCAAAGATCCTCCAAAAGGAACCGTTGGTCTTGGATCGATCTGAAGCCTACATCGGGGTCCTGATCGACGACTTGATCACCAAAGACACCTTGGAGCCCTACCGGATGTTCACATCACGGGCAGAGTATCGATTGTTGCTTCGCCACGATAACGCGGACCTACGATTAATGGAGTATGGACATAGGCTCGGGCTGATCGATGAGGCCATCATGGATCGCTGTCGTACCAAGAAGCAGCAAATCGAAGGGGCGGTCTCGCATTTGTCCGGTAAGAGGGTCCCGTGGTCCCAGGATGTCAGGGAGCGACTCAAGATGCGGGAAATCGATGGAGTGTTGCCAACCCATTCCCTCGCGCAACTCCTCAAGCGACCCGGAGTGTCCTACCAGGACCTCTGGGAGCTGATCGGAGAAGACCAGCCTGCTACGGGAGAGCTGGCTGATGCCATCGAAATGGCGGTGAAGTACGAAGGCTATATTCGCCGACAAATCAAGCAAGTCGAGCGGTTCAAGCGGCTTGAATCGAAATCCATCCCGAGCAACTTTGCCTATGAGGCGGTGAAGGGTTTTTCACGGGAAGTCCTCGAAAAATTAAACCGTGTCCGCCCGTCATCCATTGGGCAGGCCTCCAGGATTTCCGGGATCACACCGGCCGCCATCTCTCTCCTACTCGTCGCTCTGGAGAAGGCCAAGCGCAATGGTTCTGGACATGCTGACCATGCTTCCGAAGACCTATCGAGCCTGTCATGCAGTCAGGAAGAATAGCCATACCTTCCGTCCGGTTCGAGATTTGATCCACTCCTCATCAAATTCCTGTCCATTGCGGCATCCCTCATCTTGACCTCCTTGACAGATTCAAGTAGATGTTCCACGTGGAACATTTCGGTGAGATCGTTTCCACCTGTCTTGCTGAACAAATCCATCTCATCGGGCTCTCGCTCACAAGCACCCAGTTCGATCAATTCGCCAGATTTGCGGACGAGCTGAGCCGGTGGAATCAAAAGGTCAACCTGACGGCGATCACCGAGCCGACAGACGTCGCGATCAAACACTTTCTGGACTCGCTCTTTGGAGTGCTTGCGCTGCCGACCGGGGCGCAACGGCTTGTCGATGTCGGGAGCGGAGGAGGATTTCCAGGGATTCCGCTGAAGATCATGATGCCGGATCTGGCCCTCTCCATCGTGGAGCCCAATAGCAAGAAGGCCTCGTTCCTCCTTCACCTTGTTGGCCTGCTCAAGCTTGGACAAGCCTATGTTTTAAATAGAAAAATAGAGGATCTCTCTCGCCAGGACTTCGGTATGAATGGACCGCTCTCGATCGTTGTGAGGGGGTTGAAGGTAGAGGATCGAGTTGGTCTCTTTGCATGCCTCCTGAACAGGGAGGAGCGCCTGATTCTCTACAGCACTACTCCTTGGTTTCATTCTCTGGACAACTATCAGTTGAAGCTTCTCGATCAAATACCCTATCAACTGCCGCAGGGACTGGGTGACAGAAGGCTCATCGTGCTCAAAAAGGGATAGAGCGAAGCGGAGACCGGAGGGAGCGGAGCAATGTTCCACGTGGAACAACGCGGGCATGTCCTGATGTTGGAAAGCCTAGCAGGATGCGGCTCATGACCCGCCTGATCGCCGTTGCCAACCAAAAAGGCGGGGTCGGAAAAACCACGACCTCCATCAACTTAGCCGCTTATCTTGCCATCAATGGGGCTCCGACTCTGCTCGTCGATATGGACCCCCAGTCCAATGCGACAAGCGGTCTTGGCATCTCGCCAAGAGAACTCACCAAAACTATCTATGATTGCCTGATGCGGTCGGCCCGCGCATCTGAAGCGATTGTTCAGACTGGAGTGTCACAGTTATCGGTCCTGCCGGCCAATAGGGATCTGGCTGGAGCGGAGGTCGAGCTGATTCAGGTGCTTTCACGTGAGCTTGTGCTTAAGCGATCTCTTGATCACGTCCTGAACGACTACCGCTATGTGATCATCGACTGTCCCCCGGCCTTCGGCCTGTTGACCATCAATGCCTTGGCCGCCGCCACCTCCGTGGTGGTGCCGGTCCAATGCGAGTACTACGCCATGGAGGGGCTAGGCTGGTTGATGGCGAACGTCGAGCGGGTTCGCCAAAGCCTGAACCAGCAACTTGAACTGGAGGGGGTGTTGCTCACTATGTTCGATATCCGGAACACCCTGGCCAGGCAAGTCGCCGAGGAGGTCAGGGCGCATTTCAAGGAGAAGGTCTTCAAGACCGTGATTCCTCGGAACGTCACGCTGGCGGAGGCCCCGAGCTACGGCCGGCCGGCATTGCTGTACAACGCCGGGTCGGCCGGGGCGCAGGCGTATCTGGAATTCGCAAAGGAGCTCATGAGCCATGGAGAAGAAAGCCCTAGGTAGAGGACTGGATGCTTTGCTGCCGGTTGCGGCGCCGGCTCCGGTGAAGCCGGCCGCCGAATCGCAAGACGTGCTCGACATCGAGTTGGATCATATTCTTCCCAACCGATTCCAGCCGCGCAGGGATTTCCCGGAGGACGAGCTTGAGCAATTGGCGGACTCGCTGCGGCAGAACGGCCTGCTCCAGCCCATCGTCGTCCGCCGGAAGGGCGACGGCCTCTATGAGTTGATCTCGGGCGAGCGGCGGTGGCGAGCGGCGGAACTGGCCGGGCTCGGCACGATCAAGGCGCTGGTCAGAAACTGTAGCGACGATGAGGCCATGGCGTTGGCGCTCATCGAGAATCTCCAGCGGGACGACCTCAATCCGATGGAAACGGCACATGCCTACCACCGGATGGCGACGGAATTCGGGATGACCCAGGATGTGATCGCCCAGCGGGTCGGCCGGGAACGGTCCTCAGTGGCGAACCTCTTGCGGTTGCTCCATCTGCCCGAGGAGGTGCAGCAGATGGTGGCGGCTGGGAGCCTCTCCACCGGACATGCCAAAGTGCTGCTGGCTGTACACGGAGGCGAGGCGCAGGTGCGATTGGCCCGCGAGATCGTGGATCGGCAATGGTCGGTGCGGGAGTCAGAGAAAAGAGTCGCCGCGCAGGCGCGCGACAAGCGGCCGACGCGCGGCCGCGCACAGCCCTCGGCGTTCCAGGATCTCGAAGCGCGGCTGCAGAAAAAACTCGGGACCAAGGTCGTCATCGAACAGGCAGGGACCGGCGGCCGCATCGTGGTGCATTATTTTTCGCCCCAGGAGCAGGAAAGACTCCTTGACATCTTGCTCGGGTGAAGAGACATTCTACGATTCGTCCGCCGATGCCTCGCCGCGGCGACGACACTTTGCTTTTTCCTGGTGCTCAACAGATGCTTTGTTATACTTCAACGGAGGTGACGCATGTGGAACAAGGAAAAAACTGACGGCAAGCGCCAGCCGGGCCAGGCCGATGACCTTATGGCCACGACGACGAACGGCCAGAGCGCGGCGGTCGAACCGGTCGGGGCCTTGGAAGGCATCAACGCGTTCGTCGGAAAGGGCGTGGACTTCAAAGGCACGATCAGCTATCACGGCACGGTCCGCATCGACGGCACCCTCGAAGGTGAGATTCATACCGAGGGCACGTTGCTGGTCGGAGAGGAGGCCGTAATCAAGGCGAAGGTGACGGCCGGCACGATCGTGTGCAAGGGGCAGATCACCGGCGATATCCTGGCCAAGGAAAAGGTCACCCTGCGCGCGCCGGCCGTTATCAATGGAGGAGTGGAAACGCCCATGCTTTCCATGGAGGAAGGCGTCCAGTTCAACGGCACGATCGAGATGTCGGCGCCGGCCCGGACGGCCAATCTTGCAGGAGAGGGGATGGTTGCGGCGGGCGCCTATAGCTGACGGAATCTCAGCCGGTCGCCGCCCCACTCCCGGTCACACGAGGTGAGAGGGAGGAACGGACATGTGGACAAAAGGTGAGAAGAAGGTAGGGGCGGCGGTCGCGGAGGATGAGAACTTTACGTTCCTCGGGAAGGGAGCCCATTTCAAGGGGGTCGTCAATTTTGAAGGGACGGTCCGCATCGACGGCAAGTTGGAAGGGGAGATCCATACGACCGGGACCTTGGTCGTCGGGGAGCACGCGGTCATCAAGGGAATCGTTACGGCCGGCGTGCTCATGATGAGCGGGAAGGTCAACGGGACGGTCACGGCCACCGATAAGCTCCAACTGCTCAAGCCCGGCATTCTGGTCGGCGACATCCGCACGCCCAATATCTCGATTGAAGAAGGGGCCCGGTTCCAGGGGATGTGTGACATGGGAGCGGAGCAGAGCGGAGACGACTATTCGGAACTCCCCGCCAATGTCCATGACATCGCCGTCCATCGTGGTAAAGCGCTTGCCTGACACAGTATAATCCCGCCGGACATATGGCTCGTCACACCGTGATTCTCGGCATGAGCGGGGGGGTGGATAGCTCCGTCGCCGCTTCGTTGTTGGTCGCCCAGGGATATGATGTCCGGGGCGTCACACTCCAGGTCTGGGAACATGAGGACGAGACTGTGGCAACCTCCAAGCGGTGGCAGGAGCGAGGCTGTTGCAAGGTGGGCCTCGCGAAGTTTGTCGCCAAGAAGCTTGGGATTCCCCATGAGGTCATCGATACCAGGGAGCGGTTCCGCCGGTCCGTGATCGACGACTTTGTCGGCGGCTATGTCAACGGCATCACCCCCAACCCCTGCGTCCGCTGCAATGAACGGGTGAAGCTGAGAACCCTGGTCGAGCTGGCGAGAGAACGGGAAGCGGACTATGTGGCGACCGGCCACTATGCACGCATCCTCCGCGAGAACGGCCGCTGGACCTTCCATCGGGCTCTGGACGCCAAGAAGGACCAGAGCTATTTCCTCTATCGAATCGATCCGGCATGGCTTCCCAGGACCCTATTCCCACTGGGAGAAATGCAGAAAGCAGATGTCTGGCAGGAGGCCGAGACGCTGGGGTTGCCGGTCGATGAGCTCAAGGAGAGCCAGGAGATCTGTTTTGTCAGTCATGGCGACTATCGGACGTTCCTCGAACAGGAGGCGCCTCAGGCCCATCGACCAGGACCGTTCACGGACGGCGAGGGCCGGGTGCTCGGCGAACACGAGGGCATTGCCTTCTACACGCCGGGGCAGCGTCGCGGGCTCGGCGTAGCCACGGGGCAGCGGTTGTATGTGCAGCGGGTCGAACCACAGACCAATGTCGTGGTCCTGGGGCCGGACGAATCGCTCTATTCGGAAGCCTGCGAGGTAAGCAACCTCCATGCCGTTGATCCTGATCGGTTGAATGGGCGCCGGGAGGTTGAGGTCAAGGTCCGATATGCGACGCCGGCCTCTACTGCTTCGATCGACCCCCTTGGTGAAGGTACCCTCCTCATCCGCTTTCACCAACCGCAGCGTGCGCTGACCCCGGGACAGTCCGCCGTCTTCTATGACGGGTCCAGGGTTCTTGGAGGAGGAATTATTAGTCCGGTCCGGCCGATCTAGCGCCTGAGCCGTCCTGCAACCCCCGCCCTCGCTCCCGAGCCTCGTTCTTGACAGTCCGCGCGTTTGAATGCTACGCTACGCCGCTTTTGTCGTGCCCACCGCACGCAGAACTCCTGCTGAGACAGGTCTGCCGTTTCAACACAACGGTATAAACGGTGAAGAAGACATCGGTAGCCCGCCGCTACGCAAAAGCTCTGTTTGAACTCCTGGACCAGTCGAGCCTCGCGCAGGCGCGCGCCTCGTTGACGGCGCTCGGAGAGGCTCTCCAGCAGTCCACAGACCTTCAGCATGTCATGGCCTCCCCCGCCTTCACCCTTGACGACAAGGTGAGGGTATTGACGGAACTCGGCAGGCGGTCCGGGTGCCCGCCGGTCGGCCAGAATTTCTTGAGTCAATTGGTCAAGACCAACCGGGTGGTTTTTCTCCCGGATATCGCCGAGGCCTTCGGTGCCATGGTCGATCAGTCGAAAGGGACGCAACCGGTTGAAATCGTATCGGCCAGACCGCTGGACCCCGCGGTTCATGAGCAGCTTAAAACACGGCTTCGCACGTCGCTCAAACGCGAGGTCGAACTTGCGGTGCACACGGACCCCGCCCTACTGGCCGGGCTGCAAATTAAGATCGGCAGCACCGTGTACGACAGTTCCCTGCGGAACCGGTTGAACAGTATGAAAACATTGCTCATGCGCGAATAGCGCGGCGAGGCTTTCTCGACAAGCGTTGGCAAGGAGAGGCAATGCAGATCAAAGCCGAAGAAATCAGCTCGATTATCAAGGAAAAGATCAAGGGATTCGATCAGGCCGTCGATGTGAGCGAGCGGGGCTCCGTCATCCAGGTCGGAGACGGCATCGCCAAGATCTATGGGCTTGAGGGGGCGATGGCCGGCGAAATGCTCGAATTCCCCGGCAACGTGTATGGCATCGCGCTCAACCTCGAGGAGGACAACGTCGGTGCCGTGTTGATGGGGGAAGACACGGGGATCAAGGAAGGCGATCCGGTCAAGCGAACGGGCCGCATTGCGGAAGTTCCGGTGGGAGAAGCGCTGGTCGGGCGCGTGACCAATGCCATCGGCCAGCCGATCGACGGGAAGGGGCCGATCAAATCCGATAAGACGCGCCGGATCGAGGTGGTGGCTCCCGGGGTCGTTACGAGACAGTCGGTCCGCGAGCCGCTCCAGACCGGGCTGAAGGCGATCGACGCGATGATCCCGATCGGCCGCGGCCAGCGCGAGCTGATCATCGGCGACCGGCAGACCGGCAAGACCGCCATCGCGGTCGATACCATCATCAACCAGAAGGGCCTGAACGTCTTTTGCATCTACGTGGCCGTCGGCCAGAAACGCTCCACCGTCGCCCGCGTGGTCAAGACGCTCGAAGAATACGGCGCGATGGACTACACGACCGTGGTTTCCGCCACGGCCAGCGACGCCGCCTCGCTGCAATTCCTGGCCCCCTATGCCGGAGTCGCGATGGGCGAGTATTTCCGGGATAGCGGCAAACATGCTCTGATCGTCTATGACGACCTGTCGAAACACGCCGCGGCCTATCGGCAACTGTCGTTGCTCCTGCGCCGGCCCCCCGGCCGTGAAGCCTATCCGGGCGACGTCTTCTACCTGCACTCCCGGCTGCTCGAACGGGCCGCAAAGCTGAGCGACAAGCTCGGCGGGGGCAGCCTGACGGCCTTGCCGATCATCGAGACGCAGGCGGGCGACGTCTCGGCCTATATTCCCACGAACGTCATTTCGATCACCGATGGGCAGATCTATCTGGCCAGCGACCTGTTCTATTCCGGCATCAGGCCCGCCATCAACGTCGGCCTGTCCGTGTCCCGGGTCGGCGGTTCGGCTCAGATCAAGACTATGAAGCAGGTCGCGGGGACCTTGCGCCTCGACTTGGCGCAGTATCGCGAGATGGCGGCGTTCGCGCAGTTCGGGAGCGAACTCGACAAGGCGACGCAGGCCCAGCTCAATCGCGGCGTGCGCATGGTCGAGCTGTTGAAGCAGGGCCAGTACAAACCGATGGCGGTGGCCGATCAGGTCCTCTCGATTTTTGCCGGTGTCAACGGGTTCCTGGACGACGTGCCGGTGAACAAGGTCCGGCAGTTTGAAGAGGATTTTCTTGCCTACGTGAAGCAGAAGCATCCGCAGGTTCGCCAGGACGTCGCCGCCAAGGGCAAGATCGATGAGGCCTTCGGTGGAGAACTGAAGAAGATCCTGACCTCGTTCAAGCAGGAGTACGGGTATACGACAAAGTAAGAGCTGAAACCGTCCATTGCCCTCGGCCGTTCAAAACGGTGCTCCAACGCGGCCGCAGGGAGCCTGGCGACTGAGTCGTACTGTTGCAGTACGTCACAAGGACAGGCGACTGAGAACGAAGTTGGGGGCCGTTTTCAACAAGCCGATATGCCCAGTCTACAGTCACTCCGCCGCAAGATCGCGGCGGTCAAGAATACACAGAAGATCACCAAGGCCATGAAGATGGTCGCGGCCGCCAAGCTCAAGCGGGCCCAGGACCGGATCCTGGCGTTGCGTCCCTACAGCCACAAGTTGCGGGGGGTGATGGCCAATTTGAGCACGCGCGTGAATCGCGCCGCGCATCCCCTGCTGCAGAAGCGGGGAGAGAAGGTCATCGAGGTCCTGGTGGTCACGAGCGATCGCGGGCTCTGCGGGGCCTTCAACGCCAACATTCTCCGCAAGTCCATGGAGGTGTTGCGCGAGTTCGAATCCCGCGGCGCCAAGGTCAGCGTCAGCATCGTTGGCCGTAAGGGCCGCGACTTCCTCACGCGGCGTCCCTGGACGATCAGACAGAACTGGATCGGGTTCTTGGACCGCCTCACGTTTGAGCACGGGGTCGATATCGGCAGCGAGTTGTCGGACGCCTATACTAAGGGCACGTTCGACGAACTGTACGTGGTCTATAACGAGTTCAAGTCAGCGATCCAACAGCGGGTCATCGTCGAAAAGCTCTTTCCGATCTCCGCCGATTTCTTGTTCGGCCAGGGTGATCAGGCGAGCGAAAGCCAAGCCGCGGGGGGCAGCTATCTCTACGAGCCGGATGAGGACCAGTTGCTGGAGGCCCTCCTGCCCAAGCACGTTCAAACGCAGGTCTATCGTATCCTGCTGGAATCGTTTGCCGCGTTTTACGGCGCGCAGATGGCGGCGATGGACGGGGCCACGCGCAACGCCGGCGAGCTGATCAAGAAGGTGACCCTGTACTACAACAAGACCCGCCAGGCGGCGATCACGAAAGAACTGATGGACATCGTCGGCGGCGCCGAAGCGTTGAAATAGAGTCGTCATCCGTCACACGTCATTGGTCAAGCGAATTGAGAACGTTCTCTTCATGGCACGATTGACGAATGACCATTGACGATTGACGAAGCGCTGAGAGTCGAAAGGAGCAAGCCGTGAGCACAGCCGGGAAAGTCGTTCAAGTCATCGGGCCGGTCGTCGATGCCGAGTTTCCGCCCGGACACCTGCCCAACATCTATAATGCGTTGCGGATCGAAGCCCCGGAAGACAAGCGGGCCGGGCGCCCCGAGATCAGGCTGACGCTCGAAGTCGCGCAACACCTGGGAGAAAACCGGGTCCGTGGCGTGGCGATGACCACCACGGACGGTCTCACCCGCGGGATGGAGGTCAAGGATACGGGAGCGCCCATCACCGTGCCGGTAGGTCGCGAAACTCTCGGCCGGTTAATCAACGTGTTGGGCGAGCCGGTGGATGAAATGGGGCCGATCCCGGCCAAGAAGTTCTATCCGATCCATCGCCCCGCTCCACGGCTCGAAGATCAGGAAACCAAGACCGAGGTGTTGGAGACCGGCATCAAGGTGGTCGATCTGCTGGAACCCTATTCCAAGGGCGGCAAGGTTGGGTTGTTCGGCGGCGCCGGCGTCGGCAAGACCGTCATCATCATGGAGCTGATCAACAACATCGCTCTGCACCACGGCGGCTACTCCGTGTTTGCGGGGGTCGGCGAGCGGACGCGTGAGGGCAACGACCTCTGGCACGAAATGCAGGAGTCCAAGGTCATCGATCCCAAGGATTTCGCCAAGTCGAAGGCCACGCTCGTGTACGGGCAGATGAACGAGCCGCCGGGCGCGCGGCTGCGCGTAGCCCTGACGGGCCTCACTTCGGCGGAATATTTCCGCGACGAAGAGGGCCAGGACGTGCTCCTGTTCGTGGACAACATCTTCCGGTTTACGCAGGCGGGATCCGAAGTGTCCGCCTTGTTGGGCCGCATGCCCTCCGCCGTCGGCTACCAGCCGACCTTGGCCACGGAGATGGGCGCGCTCCAGGAACGGATCACCTCGACCAAGAAGGGATCAATCACCTCGGTGCAAGCCATCTATGTGCCGGCCGATGACTTGACCGATCCGGCACCGGCCACGGCCTTCGCCCACTTGGACGCCACCACGGTGTTGTCTCGGCAACTCGCCGAGTTGGGCATCTATCCCGCCGTCGATCCCCTGGACTCCACCTCGCGGATCTTGGACCCGCAGACCGTTGGGCAGGAACACTATCAAGTGGCCCGCGGCGTGCAGGGCGTGTTGCAGCGCTATAAGGACTTACAGGACATCATCGCGATTCTCGGCATGGACGAACTGTCGGAAGACGACAAGATGGTCGTCGCGCGGGCCCGGAAGATGCAGCGGTTCCTGTCCCAGCCGTTCCACGTGGCGGAAGCCTTCACGGGCACGCCGGGGAAGTACGTGAAGCTCAAGGATACGGTGGCCAGCTTCAAGGCCATTCTCGAAGGGAAGTACGACCACCTGCCGGAACAGGCCTTCTACATGGTGGGCACGATCGACGAAGTCGTGGCGAAGGCGGAGAAGCTGGGATACAAGGCGTGAGCCGGCTTTCTCGATAAAAGAGAGCACAAAGGAAAAGATGGCAGGAAAGTTGTTGCTAGAAGTGGTGACGCCGGAGAAGCTCCTGTTGAGCCAGGAGGTCGATGAAGTCATTGCGCCTGGCTCGGAAGGTGAATTCGGCGTGCTGCCGGGCCATTGCCATTTTCTTTCGACACTCAAGATCGGCGAATTGCGCTACCGTTCCGGCAACAACACCGGGTACATGTCCGTCCTCTGGGGGTTTGCCGAAGTCACCCCGACCAAAGTCACCATCCTGGCGGAAATCGCCGAGAAGGCCGAAGAGATCGACATCGAACGGGCGCAGGCGGGGGTGGAAAAGGCCGAGGCCCGCTTGAAGGCCGGCACAATCTCCTCTGAACTCAAAGAAGCACAGATCAGCCTCGAAAAAGCCCGTCTGCGGAAAAAGATCGCTGAACGAGCCCGGCGCGGCGGACATGCCTAATTGCGTGACGATCATCCCGACCCCGATTCGTACCCTCCACGCCCTCATCGAATTCTGATCCGTCTCATACGGTTGCTTATCCTCCTCGTCCTCCTTGCTGGGGTGTATTACTACGCCATCCTGCCGCTGCTGGGAATGTTGGGCTTAAGAAACTAATCCATCTTCCCAAAGTCGATCACGCCTATCCGTCAGGGTTGGGAGCGACGCCCGTATGGTCCCTTGCTCCCGGAGCCCGCACGATCTGAATGTGCTCGCTCGACGGCCGCAGTAGGACCATACGGGCATCGCTCCCATGGGATAATTGCTCGGGAGGTAATGGCGAGAAACAACCTTTCCGCCCGTTGCTTCCCTCGTGTGCACAATTTGTTTAGGATTTGGAGTAAGAAGTCGCCTGGCACCATTTCATGGTTCTCATGTTGGCTGGGAAGTGGTTGTGACATCCTGACAAGTCGCTGACCGAGGTGAATTCTTGAGTAACGTGTGTGCGCTGTGCGACCGGAAGTGTGAATTGAAGCTCTCTCATATCATTCCGAAGTTTGTGATCGACTGGCTGAAGACCACTCAGCCAGGTTCGCTTAGAGCTGGAGGTGCTCCGAATCGCCGAATTCAAGATGCTTACAAGATCCCACTCTTATGTGGTGGATGTGAAAGCCAGTTTTCGAAATGGGAGACGAACTTCTGCAAAAAGGTGTTTGCTCCATATCATAGGAAGCAGTCAGCTAGCTTGGTCTATGGGCCATGGGCAAACAAATGTCTTGTTTCAATTTCCTGGCGCGTGGTTCATTTCATCAAACGCCAGTTTGGTATAAGACATTTCAGCCAGACCCAGACATATGAATTAGATAAGGCGATAAATAGCTGGCACCGCTTTCTTTCTGGAAATGAGATGTCCATTGGTCTCTATACACAACACCTTCTACCCCTCACGATAATTCACGAACATACGATTCCGAACCTCTCACCATTTATGAACCGTTATCTCATCGGTTCCGTCGACATCGATGTGATTCGGTCTGAAAGAATGGCATATGCATTTGCGAAACTTGGACAAATACTTCTCTTTGGTCGGATTATGGACGAGAACCCAGAACATTGGTCTGGTACGGAGGTCGCCGCTGACTCTGGCAAGATTGAACCGGGGCCCTACTCTGTCCACGCTGTGGTGATGGACTTTCTCAATGGGCGAGCTAACCGTGCAGGCTATCTATTATCCACTATGTCTAAAAAGCAAAAGGATCTTGTAGAAACTTCATTGATCAAGAATGTATCTGAATTCAGCAAAACAGATCTTGCCAGAGCTATGGCCGCCGATGTGTCTTTCTCTGGGAACCAAGCATTCGAAATAACCGGCAGCCAGGAGCCATCTGAATAATTGTGCTGATCAAGCAAGTGGAAACAATCTGCACAAAAGCATTTCCACTACTGAGCTAGCAGGCCATGCAGTTCCCCATCGAAGCCAAGCTGAAGGACGGGACGTCGGTGGAGTTGGTCCTGGCCGACCATCGGGATTGGCCGGCGCTGGCCGCTCTCTATGAGCGGATCGTGGCGGAAGGCATCTCCTATCCTCACGATCGGCCGCTGACGCTGGATCAGTTTCAAGACTATTGGGTGCGAGGCAAGAGCACGGTGGTCGCCTATGAACGGCCGCGGAAGGACCAGGCCGATCTGCTCGGGGCCTTCTACCTCAAACCGAACTGGCCCGGGCGGGCGAGGCATGTGGCGAACGCGGGCTTTATCGTGGCGCCGGAGTGGCGTCGTCGTGGCTTGGGGTGGCTGCTCGGCGCGGTGATGCTCGACTATGCCAAGTCCTTGGGCTATCGCAGCGTGCTCTTCAACCTCGTGTTCTCTGACAATCACGTTGCCCGAGGCTTGTGGGAGAAGCTGGGCTTCCGCGTGATCGGAACGATCCCGGGCGCCGTGCGGAAGAACGACGGCACCTACCAGGATGCCTTCATCATGTTCCGGTCGTTGCTGTCGGATGGACAGCGTTGATGGGGACTCGATCTGGGATTGTCCATAGTCCAGCCCCGTAGCCGATCGCGGGAGCGCATTTTGTCGAGAACAGGGTCAGCGGTAGGAACCGACGGGCTTCCTTGAGTTTTTGGGTTCGAACCGATTGGTCCATTCGACCAGCGGCCTGACGAGCCCGCGCATCTGGCCGCTGAAATCCCCGCGCGCCGAGTCGCCGGCCAGGGGATCCACGACGGTAAATCCTGCCGCCTGCCGTTCGAAAAAATGCACGTGGAAGGGTTCTTGGCAGAAGGCGCTCGGGCTCACGAAGAAGGTGCCCTCCGTCAGGAGGTTGCCAGGAATCCAGGCGGTTCCCACAAAACGGCCGACGGGCCGCACCGATCCCCGCCATTGCGGATCGAGATCGAACGTTTCGAACAGGTCGACGCCCTGTTCGTTCGTGATCGTCACGCTCGGCGTCACGGGCGAGCAGGGACGCAGCACCTCATATTCCATCTCGACCGCAAAGCTCTCGCGCACGTCGATGGTGTCCGTGAGTTCTCCGTCGCAGTTCTTGACCCGGATGCTGCACAGTCTCATGGTACTGTCGCCGGGGGCGGTCCGCAGGTCGGGCCACTCTCTGAAGGACCAATCGTCGAACCCTCCGTGCAGGTAGGACGAGACGACCTGGTGCGCCGGGCCATCCGCCACGAGCCGCCCTTTCTCCAGCAGCAGCACCCGATGGCAGAGTCGGCTCATGGCCTGCATGTCGTGCGACACGAGCACGATGGTCTGTCCCTTTGACCCGAGGTCCTGCATCTTCTGCATGCACTTCTTCTGGAACTGGAGATCGCCCACGGCCAACGCCTCGTCCACGAGCAGGATTTCCGGATCCAGATGCGCCCCGACCGCGAAGGCCAGCCGGACATACATGCCGCTGGAATAGCGTTTGACCGGCGTATCCAGAAACTGTTCGACGCCGGAGAAGGCGACGATTTCGTCGAATTTCTTCCGGATTTCTCGCCGCTTCATGCCGAGAATGCTGCCGGTGAGATAGATGTTGTCCCGCCCGGTCAGTTCGGGATGGAAGCCCGTTCCCACCTCCAGGAGCGTGCCGACCCGTCCGCGGACGACCGCGCGTCCGGATGTCGGCTCCGTCACCCTGGACAGGATTTTCAGCAGGGTGCTTTTGCCGGACCCGTTCCGGCCGATGATGCCGAACACGTGGCCGCGCGGGATTTCAAACGACACGTCCTTGAGCGCCCAGAGAGGTTGACGTCCGGATGCTCCGCCGGAAGATTCCGCGCGCCCGCGGAGCAGCGATGCGGCCTTCTGCGTGATCCGTTCCGCAAGAGAGCCGGAGGAGTCGGCCGACGTTCCGATATGATACTGCTTGGTCAGGTGCGCCGCCTCTATCGCGATATCGTTCACGGCATTCTCGCAGATGTTCTTGTCGCTCTGAGTGAACCCCTTCGGTCCCGGGACCGAAGGGAACGAGACGGGATGACCCTGTTCTCCAGGGGTGTGCCCGTGATGGTCGCGCACCGGATCGGGAAACCGCCGATCGCGGGCGTGCCAGTAGAACCGCTAGATTCAGAGCGAATGGTTACCAGTAGGCAAAGCGAAGATCAAAGCGGACGGAGGAGTACGGCATTCCTTTTATCGTATCGAGCGCATCCCGAACAGTCATGGGATTCTCCTCTATGTAGCTTTATCCTATACTCTTTATGACCGCGCGACGCAACCAGGCCTGTTCATTGATCGTCAGATTGTTATGACATCTTAGCGGACTTAATGCAGATGCGCCATGTCGAATGGCCGGTTGAAGTCGAAACACTGGGCCCAGACATTTGACGGTCAGTTAACAGGAGGGTCGCCTGTGTTGTGAACTAGGGGATTCCCTAGGCGGGCTTCAATGCGATCAGCGAGATGACCTCTACCGGTTTCCTCGAATGGCAAGATCTTTCCTGAACAGAGGGAAGGACGTTGGACCCAATCGGGCGCTTCATCCCGGCGCGACCGGTTGAGGGAAATCGGCGCTCGTCCGTGTGCGCCCATCGAGATCAGACGTGTCGGCCCGCCCCTCTTGTCCGAGGCGCCGGTGATCGATTTCAGGGAGCGGGTGTGCCAGGAATCTCGGAAGACGAGCGAGTGCGCAGGGGCAGGGCATCAAGCAGCCGATCGACCCACTTCGAAGGTAGCTTTTCGACCGATTCGCAAATTCTGGATTGCCACCAGGAGGAAATCTCGACGAGGTCCTCTTTCTGAAAGCGGTGCTCGGCGATATCGAAGGTATCGTGCCGATAGAGCACGACATCCAGGGGATACTCGACGCTGGTGGAACTGGTCCGCGTCGCGTCAAAGGCCAGGAACCCCACCTTCAGGGCAAGGTCCATGCTGGAGTTGTACCGCAGCACGCGGTCGAGCAGTGGTTTTCCGTAGCCGGTTTCGCCGATGATGCAGTACGGAGTGCCCTCGCTGACTTCCACCCAGTTGCCCTGAGGGTAGATGAGATAGAGCTTGTGTTCATGGTCATTCTCCAACTGTCCTCCCACGAGTGCGTGGAGATCAAACATCAACCCCGCCTTGTCGAGGGCTTGTTTATCTTCATCCGCCACCCGGCGAATCTGGGCCGCGAACACGTTGACGGCTTTGAACAGCTTGTCGAACGTCTGATCGCTCTCCCCGATGGCCTCGTCGAAATACGTCACGGCCTTGTCCCGCACGGAACGCAGCCCCGAGGTCATGAGAAACATCGAATGCCGGCCGTGCTGGTGAATGGAGACTTTCCGCGCCGTGATGCATTCCGCTCCGGTCGTCACTCTCGTGTCGGCGATCCCGACCAGCCCGTCCGCCACTTTCATGCCCAGACAAAAGGTCATTGTGCCTCCGCTCCCGTGATTGTACTGTGGATCGGACGGGGGGCAAAGAACGTATCAAAAATGGCCTCCCCGACGTGATTGAGGTGCGCTTGAAACCGGTCCACGAATTCATGCAGGCCGCCGGCGACGCATTCCTCGAGATCGGCGAAGTCCAACTCCGCGCGAAGCCGCCCCAGTCGTTTCTCGGCCTGGTTCTGGTAGGCTCCGTGCTCGGAGCCGGAGATGGCGTGCAGCGAATCCTCGCTCTTGATGAGACAGTACCGGATTGCCCTGGGAAAGGTGGCATCGAGGATCAGGAACGCGGTGACGCCGTTCGGCGAGATGCGGCCGAACCGTTTGTAATACATTTCAAGCGCGCTGGCCGACTTCAACAGCGCGGACCACTGGATGATGTCGAACGGCGTGCCGACCTCGGCCACGTTCGGCAGCAGCATGAAGTACTTGACGTCCAAAATACGGGACGTCTTGTCCGCCCGCTCCAGGAGGCGGCCGAGCCGGGCAAAATGCCAGCCTTCCCCGTGCGACATGGTGGCGTCGGTGATCCCCAGGAAGAGGTGGCTGGCGGCCTTGACCTCCGCCAAAAAGGCGTGCAGATTTCGGCTGGACAGTCCATGAGCCACGGCGTCTCGGACCATCAAGTGGAAGCGGTTGACCTGCTCCCACATGTCGGTGGAGATGATCTCGCGGACGGACCGCGCATTTTCCCGGGCGGCCGCCAGGCAGGACAAAATGGAATTGGCGTTCGCGGCGTCCGCCGACAGAAAGTGGATCACGGTCTCCTTCGTGGCCTTTCCATAGCGGCTCGTAAAACTCTCGTGATCGCCCGTGGTCGCCACCAAAGGCTCCCACTGCTCGGCCGTGCCTCCGGGAAGGTCGAGGGTCAGATTGAGGTTGACCTCGATGAAACGGGCATAGTTCTCCGCCCGCTCAATATACCGGTTCAGCCAGTAGATGGAACTCGCCACCCGGCTCAGCATCGTCGGCCGGTCGCCGGCTCGCCGCCGGTTCGCTGTTCGATGATGAACGCATCATTCATGAGAGGACCCACGTATCTTTGTTCCCGCCGCCTTGGGATGAATTCACCACCAGCGACCCTTTTCGCAGCGCCACGCGCGTCATGCCTCCCGGCAGCACATACACCGTTTGGCCATAGAGCACATACGGACGCAGATCCACGTGGCGTCCTTCCAAATGATCCTCGATCAAGGTGGGGACTCGAGAGAGGGCCAGCGTCGGCTGGGCGATGTAGTTGCGGGGATCGGCCTCAATGCGCCGGGCGCATTCCTCGCGCTCGTGCTGCGAGGCCTGCGGGCCGATCAGCATCCCGTATCCGCCGGCTTCATTGGTGGCCTTGACGACCAGTTGATCCAAATGCTCCAGGACATAGGTCCGATCCCGCCGGTCCGAGCAGAGGTAGGTCGGGACGTTCGGAAGGATCGGCTCCTCCGCCAGGTAATAGTTGATGAGCTTCGGCACGTACGCATAGATCGCCTTGTCGTCGGACACGCCCGTGCCGGGCGCGTTCACGAGGGCGACCCGCCCCTTCTTGTAGGATTCCATCAACCCGGGGACCCCGAGCACGGAATCGCGGCGGAACGCGAGCGGGTCCAAGTAGTCGTCGTTGATCCGCCGGTAGATCACGTCCACGCGCTGCGAGCCCTTGGTCGTCCGCATGTGGACGAATCCGTCCACGACCACCAGGTCGCTGGCTTCCACCAGTTCCACCCCCATCTTCTGGGCGAGCAAGGAATGTTCGTAGTAGGCGGAATTGAAGATGCCGGGCGTGAGAATCACAATCGTCGGGTCGGGCAGGTCCGACAAGTAGCGGAGGGTCTCCAGGAGCTGGTTCGGATAGCCATCGACCGGCCGCACGCGATAGGCGTCGAACAGCTCCGGAAACGTCCGTTTCATCACCTGCCGGGCTTCGAGCACATAGGCGACGCCGGACGGGCATCGCATATTGTCTTCGAGGACGTAATATCGGCCGTCGCCGATGCGGACCAGGTCGATGCCGGCGATGTGGCACCAGATGCCGCGGGGCGGATGAAGCCCCATGCAGGCCTGAAGAAACCCCTTGCTGGTGTAAATCAGCTCGCTGGGGATGACGCCGTCCTTGAGGATGCGCTGCTCGTGGTACACATCGTCGATGAACAGATTCAGGGCGCGCAGGCGTTGGGCCAGCCCGGATTCGATCTGCTCCCACTCCGATGCCGTGACGATCCGGGGGACGATGTCGAAGGGAAAGATCTGCTCATGCCCGCCGTCGCTTCCGTACACGCCGAAGGTCATGCCCATATTGAGAATGACGCGTTCGGCCGCTTGCTGGCGTTTCTTGAGTTCTCCTTCGGCCAGCGACGCAAACTTCCGCAGCAAGAGCGTGCTTTCGGGCCGTGGCTGGCCCGTTCCCTCGTACAGCTCGTCGTAGAACTCGCCCGGGTCATAGGCCGAGAATCTCATGAAAGATCCCTTCTGACTCCCTGGAACCGCTCGTCACCGCCCACGCCACCATCCTCTGTCAGCCCGCTGAAAACCGACCCCTAACCCACATTATCCATGAGCAGTTCTGCTGCAATTGTGGATTCGCCGCTGCGACAAGCCAACACGCGGTTTCGGCGGCATGGTGGCGGGCGGACTCGCCGCTCGGTCGGTCAACAGACTGTTTCAAGTCTGTCTCCCTTCCTCACGGCTCCGCGCGCCCGTCTCGCCTGGCGACTCCGCAATTTCGCGACGAACCGTCATGAATAATGTGGGCTAAGGCTCCAGCGGAATCTGAATCACAATCGCCCCCATCACCTCGCCGGCTTTGAAGTCGTGTTTGGGACTCTTAGGATGCGCATTGTGGCAGCCGATGCAGGCTTGGGCCACCGCGCGGTCGGCGTAGATGGCCTGAAAATAGCGTTCCGTACCGGTGGTCGTCAAACCGGTATGGGGCTGCTCCGGATGCTGTTGGACCTGTTCCAGCCCGGCCTTTTCGGCCTCGGTGGCGGGCGCATTCTGCCGGTTGATCGGCCAGAGCCCGATCAACCGGTATCGGATCTTCGTGCCGGTGAGCGAGGCGAGGTCGTTGGTTTCTCTCAGGAACTGCGCCGGAAGCGGAAGGGTGTGGGCGGCCCGCCAGTTCTCCGAGGCGACCAACTTGCCCTGCTGCTGCAACCGCTCGACGACCTGCAGGGTGTAGAACGTCCGGTGGGCTTCAATCACCGCGTGCAGATAATCCGCGACAGCCTCGATGGGAAGCGTGACCGTCCGGGAGGGTTCCGCCGCATGGCTGGGAGGCGCGAGCAGGATGCCGAGGACAATCAGGGGCGCGAGCGCGAATGAACGTACGGTGCGGCCTCTCATGGAGCGACCTCCTTTTTCGAACCGGCCTGTGCGGGTATTGTACGCCGGTCCTCCGGCAAGGTCACGATCGGGTCATCGAACACCGCCGCGGCGGACTCAAGATCGAATGGCCCTATCCGATAAAGACATCAGCACTGCCGGCTCATACAGGACTCAGTCACGCATCCCAAGCGATCCGAATTCCCATGCCGACACCGGCCGAAGAGATTCGAGAGGCGCTGCATCCGGACTTGCAGCCGCTGTTCTACCGGCATTCCTGCGGCCTGCCCGCGCTGCAAGCGACCTGCCGCACGATCCTGCGCCAGGCCGATGACCGATCGAATGCCGACGATCTTTCCCGGATCGTCCGGCTGGACCCTGGGCTCACCTGCAAGATTCTGCAATTGGCCAACAGCGTCGCCTACAGTCCGGCCCAGCCCATCACGTCCATCCCCCATGCCGTGACCTGGCTGGGACAGGACATCGTGCGGGCCCTGGTCGCCACGACCTCTTTGGTCGAGCAACTGAAAGAATGGCCGGAGCGGCATGAACTGGTGACCGCGCTGATCGTGAAAGGGCTGTACACCGCCGCCTATGCGACGGAGATCGAAGCCGCCATGCAGGTCCCGCCGCGGGGCGGTCTGTTCAGCGCGGCCCTGCTCTATTCGCTCGGAGACTTGGCGATCGCCTACCAGGCGCCGCTCCTCTGGCACGCCCTCTCGGCTGCGGCGTTGCGCGGCCTGGAAGCTGGAGCACAAGGACGCGAGGAAACCGGCATCCTCGGCGCGACCAAACGCCAGGTCGCGGTCGCGCTGGCCGAACATTGGAAGCTGCCGGCCGATTTCGGACTTCTGCTGGGGACGCCGCCCGGGTTGCCGTCCTCCCGATGGCGAACGGAGTCCGAAGAATTCTCCGGTCTGGTCGTGGGCACCAACCTGCTGATCGAAGCGCTCAGCACGGAGAGCGATCCGGCGAAGGTCGCGGGGATCACCAGACAGATTCAGATCGGCACCGGCATTGAGCCGACGGTCCTGCAGAAGCGATTGGCGCGGGCCCAGGAGAAGGCCCGGCAACTCGTTCGGTCGGTCGGCCTGCCGGATTCATTCGGCCGGCCCGCCGGCCCTCCGTCGGCCCGTACGGGGCCGGAGGTCCTATCGTCCTCCTGCCGGCCGGATCAAGTGCCGGAGGAGCGGAAGCGGAAGACCATTCGTCCCGAGGCGCCGACGCCGATGCAGATCCGTCCGCTTGAAACGCTTCGGGAATTTCAGCGCACGTTGGACGCGGCCCAAGATCTCCATACGTTGCTCTCATCCTTCGCTGCGGCGCTAGAGACCAGCGCCGGATTTGTGAGGGTCGGCATCGCCCTGTTGAACCCGACCAATCGTGACGCGCTGGTGGGGCGGCATGTGACCGGCGTGACGCCGGCCGAGCCCTACCTAGCCTCCCTGACGGGGTCGCTGTCCCGGCAGCATCCGTTCCTGGCTTCGGTGCTCGCGGCGCGCGAGCCGATGCTGGTGACGGAATTCGCCCGAGGCCATCACTTCCGTCCTTCAGCCGAATTTCTGGAGGTCTGGAAGGCAACCTCCGCTGTTCTGGCCCCTCTGCGCATCCATGCCCGTCCCATCGGCCTCATCTATGCCGACCGAGGCGAAGCGCCTCGCTCTGTCGTGGATGAGGACTACGAAGTCTTCCTCGCGCTCTTCAATCAGACCAGCTTGAGCATGAACCGGCTGGCGGGCGTCCGCGAGCAGAGACCCGCGGCCTGAATCGGCATCCGGCGAGGGCGTCCGGTCCCGTCCGCTGTCCCATCCTCGGCGACAGCCCGCCAAGGCCGTCGTCCGTGCTTCCCTGTCGCATTCGACCCATGTTTTCCGTACACTGGTGCCTTGGGCGAATGAACGGTCATCGTGCGGGATGGGCACTCATGACAGCGACACCGCAATTTCCAGGTGAACAGGGCGCCGAGGGAGCCTTTCAGCGGCAAGCGGATGCATTCCGGGATTGGGTGACGGAGGACGGGAGGTCAGGCTATCCGGCCGAGGGGGGCCGCTACCACCTCTATGTGTCCTGGGCCTGCCCTTGGGCCCACCGCACGATCATCGTGCGACGGCTGAAGGGGCTTGAAGCGGTCGTGGGCATGACGGTCGTCGATCCGATTCGCGACGAACGGGGCTGGGCCTTTCGCGAGGGGCCCGGCCATTCGCTCGATCCCGTCAATCACTTCCGGTTTCTGAGCGAGGCCTACCAGGCCACCGACCCGCAGTATCGCGGCCGCGTCACCGTTCCGGTCCTGTGGGATCGGGAGCGAGGGCGGATCGTGAACAATTCCGATGACGACATCATGCGGATGTTCAACCGCGCCTTTAATCGGTTCACGTCCAGTGATGTGGATCTGTGCCCAAGCGAGCTGGAACGGGAGATCGACCGGTTGAATGAGTTTCTCTATGACAACGTGAACGACGGGGTCTACCGGGCGGGATTCGCAACCTCGCAGGCTGCGTACGAACAGGCCGTCACGCGTCTATTTGATGCGCTTGATGCGTTGGAATCGCGTCTCTCCACGGGTCGATTCCTCTTCGGCGAGCGGTTCGTCGAAAGCGATTGGCGCCTGTTTGTCACCTTGCTGCGGTTCGACCTCGTGTACCACGGCCATTTCAAATGCAACCTGCGCCGCATCGTGGATTATCCGAACCTCTTCGGCTATCTCAAGGATCTCTATCAGGTGGAGGGCATCGCCGACACCGTGAATGTCGACCACATCAAACGGCATTATTACGTGACGCACGGCGAGATCAACCCGACGCGGATTGTTCCGTTGGGACCGATCCAGGATCTCCGCTCGGATCCGGGCCGGCGCCACCTCGGCGCCGGCGCGATCTCCTCCGATCGCGCCGCTCGGGGCGCCTGACCTCCCCCTGGCCGGCAGGGCCCGTCATCGAAATCTCGAATTGTTGGAAGAATCGGCGTCCTGGCACTACTCTGGTCGGGAGAGAGGTGGAGTATGAGGCAACCGGGCTCGTGCGCGGGAATCCTATGGAGTCGGCGAGCCATCGCCATGGTCGCGGCGGTGACCAGTCTCATTGGTCCGCCGGCTGGAGCAGGAGCGGACAACCCGCTCTCCTCAAGTCCGGACGCCATCCTGCTCGCCGTCGAGCGGGAAGGGGCTCAAGCGGTCGTGGCGCGGCTCACGAGCGATCCGCACGAATGGAAACATGTGCTGCAGCAGATCGAGGAAGGGCGCACTCCCTGGCTGAAGGTCGGCCGCGCCTTGCAACCCGGAACCGGGGTGGGCACGCGACATCCGCTGGAGGTGGCGCTCCTGTCAGCCTTGCCCAACAATCCCGACCAGGTCTTGCGATGGATCGGACAGGGCGTAGCCCTCGAGGATGTCTGTTCCGTTCCACGCGCGGAATGGGACCGAGCCCAGGTGCGTGACTATCTCGCACGGGCGAAAAAGTCGTTGAAGAAACCGCTGCCGGCCGATATCGACCCGATCCGCGTGCGATGCCTCCGTCAGCTTGATAAGGTGACGGCGCGCATCCAACGACCATAGGTCCGTTTGCCAGATGATACCTCTCCTCGCCTTGCCGGGAACATAACGCTGATCACGCTTGTTCTGGCCGGAAGGGTGTGGTAGAGTCCACCTACCTCATCGGCGCAGGGCCTGCGATGAGGAGAAAAAGAAGAGGCCCATTCACGATGTTGTTTTGTTCGGGGTTCTGATCGGAAGCCGATCCTAAGCCGCTCCATGGTTTGCGTCTTCGGGCAGACTTTTCCCGTTCTCTTCCTCCCTCAAGACAATATCACTTCATCACTTTCAATAAGGAGGAACCCCTCATGGGTTCAAAAATTTTCGTCGGTGGGTTGCCCTACGCGGCAACAGAGCAAGAGTTAACGGACCTGTTCGGACAACACGGCGCTGTGGCGTCCGCGCAGATTGTGACAGACCGGTTTACCGGCCAGTCGCGAGGATTCGGCTTTGTCGAAATGTCCTCGCCGTCTGAAGCTCAGACCGCGATCAATGCCCTCAACGGGACGCAGTTCGGCGGACGGACGCTGACCGTCAACGAGGCGAAGCCGCGTGAAGCCCGTTCCGAAGGCGGGCGAAACGGGGGATTCGGCGGGGGTGGCAGCCGCGGCGGCAAGCGCGACCGCTGGTAGGCACCAGTCGACGTCATGAGGAGGGGGCGGCTCTCTCGGAGAGCCGCCCCCTTTTCTTTTCTCCGGGTCCCCCCGTACCTATGTAGCCGCCCACCCGCGCGAGCAACCGGTCCACCCGTCCTCATCACATGGCCCTGGTAAATCGTCAGAACTCTCATGTATCCTACCGGCCCTGCGCGCCCTGATAGGCGCAAAGAGGGATGGTCGGAAAAGGAGGGCCTCTCCATGGAGATGAAGACGGCCAGCATCTCGGTGCTCTGTACGGTGCAGCTTCTGTCGGCTTGCGCTCAGGACCTGGTGCGGTTGGATCCCGCGACTAGGGAGTCGCTCAAGAGTACGTCCGAGATCAAGGTGATTCATCACGTGGCTCCCGAACTCTACGTTCCCACTGACCAGCCCCGGGTGGCCTATACAGGCGGCGGGGGCTATGCGGCCTTGGAATCCCAGACCCGTGATTTGTTGATCCGAGAATACGATCTCAAGGATCCGATCCTCAGGGTCAAGACCAACTTCGCGGCAGCCGCGGGGAAAAAATTGGGGGGCCCGACCCTGACGCCGGTGCCGGCGCCCTTTATGATCGGCGAGGGGCCGGACCGCCTGAAGATGCAGTTCGGCCGCGAGACGATCCTCGATTTCGCGACGATGTATTGGGCTGTGGTGCCCCTTCCGTTTGAGCCGGCCGATATCGTCGCCTATCGAGCGCGAGCCAGACTCATCCGATTTCCCGAGGGGAAGATTCTGTGGCAAGGTGTGTGCGATCTGGAGGGGAAGGACACGTCCGGCGGGCCCAGAGGGGCGAACGCGCAGGGCCCAAAGGCTGGTGGGCTCAAGGAAGCGTTTGATCTCTTGGCGGATACCTGCACCGACCAGCTTGTCGCCCAATTTATGGGGAAAGAGACCGAGCAATAAGCGCGGCGTCCGAAATGGCTCTGTATCCCGATCGACCGGTGACGCCCATGCCCTCACGCGGAGATTCGTTGAGACTTTGGTGACCGGGTTCCGTCTCCTCTCGACACAGGGTCGCACGAACCGTCCTGTTCAGTGGATTGCCGCTGTCCTCCTCGCGCTTCAGTTTGCCGGTTGCTCCGTCGGCATGGCGATCAGCGGGAAGCGGGAGCCGCGGCTGGAGCTGCTCCAGGTCAGCATGGCCCGGCAACATGTGGAGGGCATCCTTGGCCAACCGGTCGACACCGCCCAAACCAAAGACGGCTACCACACCGCCGTCTACGTCTATACCCGCGGGGATGAACCGAGCGCCGGCCGCGCGATCTTCAATCTCTTCATGGACGTTATCACCCTGCTGATCTGGGAAATTCCGGCAACGGCGGCGGAGGCCTCGCGAGGGGAGCAACGACGCTACCCGGTCGTCTACGACTCGGAGGAAAAGGTGGTGGCGTTGAATGAGTACGGCAACCTGTGAAGCCCGCCGGATTGGGCTGGCGCCTCACCCCTGCTGAAGAAACCAAGCCGGAGCCAGCGGCCTGATCGCGTCGCACGATGACCTCCCTTCGTCCTTGGCCGGACGTTCAGACTGAAGTGCTGGTCACGTCCGGGGAAACACCCAAGCGTGTTGATCTGTTCCTGGCCAACCGCGATCCGGCCTTGTCGCGGGCGGTGATTCAACGGCTCATCGAGGAAGGCCGCATCCGCGTCAACGACCACCCGACCAAGCCGAGCTACAAGATCAGGCCGGGGGATCGCATTACGCTCACCATTCCTCGTCCGGCACCGCTGGAGCTGAAGCCGGAAGCCATCCCGCTGAATGTCCTGTTTGAGGATGAGGCGCTGCTGGTCCTGAACAAACCGGCCGGCTTGGTTGTCCACCCGGCGCCGGGCCATTGGTCCGGCACCTTGGTCCATGGACTCCTGCACCACTTCAACCGGCCAGATGGGGCGCTTTCCACGATCGGCGGCAAGGAACGGCCCGGTCTGGTGCATCGGCTGGACAAAGAGACCTCGGGGGTCATGGTCATCGCCAAGACGGACGAGGCCCATGCGGGGCTGGCGGCCCAGTTCAAGGCCCACAGCATCACGCGCGAGTACGAAGCGCTGGTCTGGGGCTCGATGAAAAAACCACGTGGCCTCATCGAATTGGCGATCGGGCGGGATACCAAGGAGCGCAAAAAATTTTCCGCCCGGACGGCCAGGCCGAAACCCTCGGTCACGGAATACCAGGTGATAGGGCGTTTCGGGAAAACGGCCACCGAAGTCGTGCTGCTGCCCAAGACCGGACGCACGCATCAGATTCGAGTCCATCTGGCGTCCATCGGCCATCCCGTCTTGGGCGATCCGACGTACGGAGGGCGAAAGGTCCGTACTGTTGCCGAGCTGGAAATTCCGCGGGTGATGCTCCATGCCCGGTTGTTGGGGTTCATTCATCCTGTGACCAAACGGTATCAGCAGTTTGCAGTGGACCCGCCGGCCGATATGCAGCAGGTTCGCACCGCGTTGCAGGCGCTCGAGCCGGCCGGCCGCGTTCGAGGCCATCGACTCTTGACAGCGCGATAGCGTGAGCGTATCAGTCTGCTGCATTTGACGAACGACGATGATGGACAGCAATCACGTGTTGGATCTCCTCGGCAATCTGATCACGCAGCTCAAGGGCTATGCCGCCAGATTGCCGGCCGTCGTTCACCTCAACATGCTTCCGGGAGGCCTGAAGCCGAAGCCGGAGGCTGTCGAGACCTATGAGCAGACCCTCTCGCGATTCCGCGGGCAGGCCGGCGGCACTCCCTACAGACGGTTGACGCCGCTCTTCATGGATTCGCTGGAGGCCTTTGAAGCGGGCAATCTATTGGGGACGGTGCAACCGCTCTTGGCGGTTCTCGATCATCTTGAACAGATGGCCCGGGACAAGGACATCCTGATGTCGCCGGCCGACACCAAGCGAATGGCGGAGTATCGCGCCCATCTCCATAAGATCCTGCCCGGCAATGAGCCGGAATTGGAAGGGGCAGGCAAAGGAATGGTTTAACAGTGTCGCCACTGGCTGGGCCCGGCTGTCTCGACGTCCTTTGGAAGAGGCTTCGCAGGGGGGCTGAAGGTTAATGGCCCATTTTCGGGCCGGTGGCGTTCGGCCCTTCAATCACCAGTCTCACCCGAACCAGGCTCTTGCAATGGGGGCAGGTGGTGCGAATCGTGTTCTCGTCCTCGTGCTCCAGCAGCTCTTCCTTGAGCCACATGAGTTTGAAGCATCGGGGACAGGCGCGGACTTGTGTTGCCATAATGCATTCCCGATTTGGTCGATAGCCTCCGGCATCCGATGACGTGCCGGCGGGCGGTACTCTAATACAGAGACCTCGTGCCACTCAAGACCAAGGTGTCGGACCAGACGAAGACTGTCCCAAGGCCTCGGAAATCCGCCGGGACGATCGTCTATGCGGACGGCACCGACATTTCCCCCCAACACCTCCTCCGGCTCTATCAGCAGGCCCCTTGGGCTAAGGGGCGGACCATCGAGGAAACGAAGGCGATGCTTAAACAGACAGATGAAGCCGTGACGGCCTGGGATGGAGCACGGTTGGTCGGATTCGGCCGGGTGCTGACCGATTACGTGTACCGCGCGTCCATCTGGGATGTGATCGTCGATAAAGCGTACCAGGGCCGGGGGATCGGCACGGACCTCGTGAATCGGATTTTGCGCCACCCGCGGTTGAAGCGTGTCGAGCTGTTCTGGCTCTGTACCCGCATGCCGGGTTTCTACGAGAAGTTGGGATTCAGCGCCAAGGAGCAGACCGGCATGGTGTGGACGAGGGGCAAGCAGGCGAAGTTGGAATAGTCTCCGCTCAGTGAGGAAGCATCGAGCCTATCGAGGCCCCATCATTCTCCGAGCAGCGTATCCGCGGCGGCTCACGCACAGCGGCCCGCGCCGGGGGATCGCGACGGCGCGGGCCGGGTCGCTCCAAATTCATCCTCAGAAAGTGTAGCGAAGGCCCACGAGCAGGCTCATGGTCGTCGCATCGAAGTTGCCTTCAGCCCCTCCGACTTCAATCCCGCCGCGATTGCGCTTCCAGGCGACTTCGGTGTTGAGCGCCATATTGGAGGTCAAGGGGAAATCCACGCCGCCGGCGAGACGGAACGCAAACGTATTGCTCACGTCGGTTCTGGGCGTCCCCGCCGCTTCGCTGAAGGAGTTGACGTTGACGCCGATGCCGGTGGAGAGATAGGGCATGGCATTGCCGAACCGGCCCGGGTGAAATTCCAACGTCGGCAGGATCGACACGGTGTTGAGTGTGCCCAGGTCCCGGCTGGGCGTTTCGTTATCGATGCCGCGGCGTTCCCAATCGACCATCAAGCCGGCCGAGAACCACTTGTTCAGTCCATACATCGCCTGAACGTTCAAGGCATGGCTGAGGCCTCCGTCCGTTCCCGCCAGGAATTCCTGAGAGAGGAGCGAGAGGCCGGCGCGCACGCCGATCTGGAATCGGCCCTCCTTGACCTGACCGTCATGCACCCAGTCGGCCGCCAAAGCCGTCGACCACAGGCCGAGGTTGCCGCAGAGCATCAGCGCCAGCCATCCTGCTGCCGATCGCCCCGTTCGTCTTCTCATCATGTCACCCTCCCTCCTCGCTCGTTGGAGATGAATCAAGAGACCGCTGGATTCGGATCATGCCGTGGACTCTGATGCCCAACGCGATCTCGGGGCCGCCGTTCGACTCTATAGCCCATTGATGCAGGAGATGCAAGCCAAAGAGCCGGGGACGGGCCGGCTCACTGAAAAAAGAGCACGGCCGGAAATCCTGTAGGGAACAGGCCGGTATCGGTAGAACTTCTCAATGCGTCAGAGTGGAAGAGCTGAGGCGTCTGTGTTTCGGGGACAGCAGCGCCGCCAGGATGAAGACAAGCGTCGCCAACAGCACGATCGTCGGGCCGGAAGGGAGATCCCACCAGTAGGACACCAGCACGCCGCCGATCGCGCAGCCGGCGCCGATGAGCACCGAGTAGGAGGTCATTTGCGCCAGACTGTGCGTCAACTGATAGGCGCTTGAGGCCGGGATCAACATCAAGGCGAAGACCAGAATCGCCCCGACGATCTTCAGCGACACGACGATGGTCAGCGCGATCAGCGAAAGCAGGAGGTAGAAGATCTTGCGGGCGGGAATGCCGGAGGCCTCCGCCATCTCCTGGTCGAAGGCGATGAAGTACAGCTCTTTCGAGAAGAGCACGATGGTGCCCAGGACCAGCAATCCCAGCAGTGAAATCGAAAGGAGTTCTTCCGGTGTGACGGCCAGCACGCTCCCGAACAGATATCCGTACACCTCCGCGTTGTAGGTCTTCATCAGCCCGATGAACAGAATGGCGAGCGCCATCGTGGCCGTGTACAGAATGCCGATCGAGACGTCCAGTTTCATCCGGCCCTTCTCCTCCATCAACCCCGTGATCCAAGCCGTGCTGAGTCCGAACAGAATGGCCAACGGCAGGGGCGGACCGCCGATCAGGTAGGCCAGCGCGACGCCGGCGAACGCGGCATGGGCCGTGCCGGCCCCGATGAAGGCCAATCCGCGAAGAACGACAAAGACGCCGATCAGCGAACAGAGCGCCCCGACGAGCGCGGCGGCAAGCAGCGAGCGCTGCATGAAATCATAGGTCAGCAGGTCCAGCATCGAGGTTCGGCGCCGAATGGTGGGCTGAGGGTATAACGCGTCCCGTCCGGAGAATCAAATGCCGTCGCCGGCCCGAGCGTCCTGAGCAATCGGTGCAAACAGCCGCGAGCAGAGGAGGACAGATACCTGTCACTCGTCAAATAGATCGATTGACGTTTGACGCATGACGACGAAACCAAGCGTCGATGCATCCGGTGCATGCCAAAAGCCATGCGTGCCACGACATGGCTGGTGGACTTTTTCAATACCTTGTCAGTGGTGATGGTAGTCCCTCACCGTCACCATGCCATGCTCGGAGATGAGCAGATCTTTCTCATACACCTGCTGCAAGACCTCCGGCTTGAGCACGTCTTCGGGCGGCCCGGCGGCGACGATCCGCCCCTTGAGCAGGAGCAACCGATCGACATGCGGGCTGATGAGGTTGATGTCGTGGGTCACGAACAGGACCGTCAATCCCAGGTCCCGATGGAGCTGGCGGATCAAATCAAGCACGCTGTGCTGGGTGGTGAGATCGATGCCGGTCGTCGGCTCGTCGAGCAACAACACCTGGGGCTGCTGGGCCAAGGTGCGGGCGATCATCACCCGCTGTTGCTGTCCTCCGGAGAGCAGCCCCAGCGCATTGTCTTGATAGTCAGCCATCCCGACCTTCTCCAAGGCATCCAGCGCGATTTGTCGATCGGCCTTGCCGGGACGTTTCAGCAGACCTAAAGCACCGTACCGCCCCATCATCACGGCTTCGAGGACGGTGACGGGAAAGTTCCGGTCGAGCACGCCCTTTTGAGGCAGGTAGCCGATCCGGGCTCGGTGATGGCAGCGCAGCTCTTCGCAGGAACAATCGAAGATGTGCAGGCGCCCGGAAAGCGGCGGAAGAAGCCCGAGAATCGCCCGGCAGAGCGTGGTCTTTCCCGATCCGTTCGGGCCGATCACGCCGAGAAACTCACCCTCGTAGATCTCCAGGCTCATGTCCCGGAGGGCGACGGTTCCCGGGAACCCGAAGGTCGCGTGGACGAACCGGATGATGGGTGGTGCCATGCGAAGGCTCAATCTGGCTGCTCAAGCTGCGCTCAGCCGGCGCATCACCGGGCGGGACGCACCGACTGGTCAAAGGCGCGGAGCAATTGGAGCACATTATAGCGGAGCATGTCGAGATAGCTATCCGTCCCCGGCAGGGCGCCCGGGAGCGGCGTCAGGATGGCGACCCGTGCCCCGGTTTCCCGCGCCAGCAGGGCCGGCAGCTTCTGATTCAGTTGGGGCTCGGACACGATGACCCGGATGTGATGGGTGCGGATCAAGGCGACCAGGGACTGGATGTGCCTGGCCGAAGGCTCCGAGCCAGGCTGCGTTTGAATCTCCCCGACGATCTCCAGATCGAACCGCTTGGCGAAATAGGGCCAGGCCGGGTGATGGACGATCAGACGCCGGTCCGGCAGCTTCCGGAGTTGGTCCAGCAATTCGCTTCGCGTACGGTCCAATTCTTGGAGGTAGACCGCCTGATTGCGCCGGAACTCCGCGGCATGGGACGGGTCGGTCTGGCTGAGCGCGTCGGTGATATGGCGAATCATCGTCACGGCGTTATCCGGGTCCAGCCACACATGGGGGTTTGAGCCGGAGTCATGGTGGTCATGGCCCGAGATTTCCGTTGAGGCCGCACCCTCCCGTGGACGATCCGGCAAGAGCGGGATGCCCTTGCCCGTCGTGACCAGCAAGAGGGAGGGATTGTTGGCGCTCCGGACCAGTCCGGACACCCAAATCTCCAGGCCAACCCCGACCTCCACCAGCAGCTTCGCCTTGCGGACGGCCATCACGTCGCTGGGTCGAGGGGAATAGGAGTGCTCGCTCTCCAATCCCTTGATGAGCGTCGCGATGCGGACGTGAGGACCGCCGATTCGTTCCACCCAATCTCTGAGCACCGGGATCGTCACGACCACAGAGATGGGGTCCGAGGCCTGGGCCAAAGGAGCAGGAGTCGACAGGACGGCGAAGGCCAGGACCAGGATTGTGAAAAGGTGTCTCACGAATCGAAGAAAGGCGCGAAGGGGCCGACACAAAGGCACGGGGGACCCTAGCATCGGGTCTGCATGAAGTCAACGGAGGGCAATCTGGTAGAACTGGCTGGCCGTGCCATCGACGAACTTGACCCGCGCGACCAGTTCCATTAGCGTAAGCCGCTTTTTGGGCTTGGCTCATCCGAGCATGGAGTGACCGATGGAATGGCGTTCGCCGAACGGGCAGATGGGGGCTCACGCATGCGCGTCGTCGGATTAATGTCGGGAACGTCAGGGGATGGCGTCGATGCCGCCCTGGTCGAGATCGGCGGACAAGGAGAACAGCTTGAGGTCCGCTTGGTCGCCTTTGCCGGGACGCGCTTTTCGCCGGATCTTCAACGGCGCCTGTTGAAGGCGGCGCTGGAGGGCTCCGTCCGCGAGATCTGTTACTTGAACGCCCTGCTCGGCGAAATTTTCGCGCGGGCGGCGTTGAAGGTGATCAAGCGAGCGAAGCTCACTCCCCCCGAGATCGATCTGATCGGGTCGCATGGGCAAACCGTCCACCATCTGCCGATCGGTTGGCGCGAGCCGGGGATCGGACCCGTGCGCGCCACGCTCCAGATTGCGGAGGCTTCGGTCATCGCCGAACGAACCGGCGTGACGACCGTGGCCAACTTCCGCGCCCGCGATATGGCGGTCGGGGGAGAAGGGGCGCCGCTGGCTCCCTATGCGCACTATATGTTGCTGCGAGATCCCAACCGGACCAGGCTCGTCGTCAACCTCGGCGGCATCAGCAATGTGACCGTCTTGGCCAAGGGCGCCGGCTTGGACCGGGTCCAGGCGTTCGACACGGGACCGGCGAACATGGTGCTGGATGGGTTGATCCAGCAGATGACCAAAGGCCGGCTGAGCATGGACCGCCAGGGGGTCATGGCCCGGTCCGGCCGGGTTGATGCCGCGCTGTTGAACGAGTTGTTGCGGCATCCCTATCTCCGGCGCCACCCGCCGAAGTCCACCGGGCGGGAAGAATTCGGCGCCGAGTTTGTCGCCCGGATCAGGGCCGTCCAGAAACGACGGAAGCTCGCCGATCGAGATGTCATGGCCACCTGCGCACGCTTCACGGCCGAATGCATCGGGAAGGCGCGCCGGTGGCTGCCGGGAGAGATCGATGAGGTCATTGTGGGGGGCGGCGGGGTTCGGAATCGGGCGGTGATGGGCCACCTGGCGCAGGTGCTGGCACCGGCGCCGGTGCGGACGTTGGACGAGGTCGGATGGTCGAGCAAGGCCTTCGAGGCCGTGGCCTTTGCCATCTTGGCCTATCAGACGGTCCATGGAAAACCCAACAATGTTCCCTCGGTGACGGGGGCCAGGAGCGCGGTGGTGCTCGGCCACCTCGTGCCGGGGACGCCGGAGTCGATCCTGCGGCTCCTCCATCGACTCGGAACGCCGGAACGCTGATGGACAAGACAGCATGGATCGTCTTGGGCGTCTCCTGCGTGCTGGCAGGGCTGTGGCTCTGGCGGGGGGTGGGCCGGCGGCAGCAGCCACGGCTGGACGACCGGACCTTGATCGACCGAGTCGGCCTGACGGCGCAGCCGGTCCTGTCTCGGGAAGAACTCGAATGGTACAACCTGATCAGGCTGGCGGTGCAGGATCGCTATCTGGTCCTGAGCCAGGTGCCGCTATGGGTCCTGGTTTCGATGCGCGGCGGCAACCGGAGCGAGCGCGCGACGTTGATGGGGCGGCTTGCGCTGAAACGGGTGGGCTTTGTGTTGCTGCATCCGGGAACGGGCGAGATCTACAAGGCGATCGACATCGGGAGCTTGAAAGGTCCTGCGGCCGTGGAGCGTCGCCGGGATCGGTTGATCGCGCAGGTCTTCGCGGTCGCCGGGATCGAGCATGTCCGGCTCGCTCCTCAGGACGTGCTCTCGGTTCCGGTCGTGGCGGCCAGCTTGGGAATCGAGTCCGGCGAGTGACGCAGCGGGGGGGACTGTCGGCGGCGCGAGCCGGTCACGGGTCGAGGTTCCGCTCCCCGGTCGGTGAGTATTTGGCCAATTCTTTTCGCGCCACGTCGGCTTCGACCGTGTCCGGCCACTCGGAGATCACCCGTTCAAACGTGATGCGCGCTTCCTCCGGCTGTCCGAGTTTGCCGTAGGTCAGGCCGATCTTCAGCGTGGCCGCCGTGATTTTCGGATTCACCGGGTAGGAGGACGCCAGTTCTGAAAACGTGTTCATCGCATCCTCGTACCGCCCGAGCCGGTATTGGCATTCGCCCAGCCAGTAACGGGCGCTCGGCGCGAGCGAGGACTTTCCGTGAATGGCCAGAAAGAACTGAAAGCCTGCGAGCGCCGCTCGATAATCCCGTTGCCGGTATTCCTCCATGACGCGGTCGTACAAGCGTCGAGCCGCTTCTGATCGAGTCTGGCGGCTTACAATCTGGCCATTGAGCTGGTCGAAGGCCTGTTCAGATACCGGGTCCTGTACGGGAGCTGCCTGCACCAGCGACTGGGCGGCTGGCAGGCTGAGCAGAATCCAGATCAGAAGCATGCGTTGAGAGAATGTGGTCATTGCTGCGTCCTCGCTTTCCTCTACCTCTGCGATCGTGCTAGCCGGACACTACGCAACTGCTATGCCATAAGGATCGATATGATCCCCGCTGCCGAGAATTGTCCGCTCGGCGATTCGGCCTGCAATGCTGCGAGCTTGGTACAGGACCCAGAAATGTCACCCTTCGCTGTTGCCCATGGATTCGGATCGGCGTTCACCAAAAGGTTCGCTCAGAACCATCTCTGCCTGTGGACAAGGGTGGAGTTGGTGAGGATCGGAATCCTCGGTCTGTCGGAACTTGACTTCTCGCCGAACCCTGTTCCAGGATCGCCGCTGCGAGTGCCAGCTCGTTGCGACCTCATCGTCCGCCGATCATGACCGTCTCTTCGGAAGCACCGCTTCTCTTTGACCAGCCGCCGCCGAATCCGGCAGGAGGGCGCACGCTCATCGTGGATGCCGCCGGCTCCAAGGCCTTTGTCCGTCCCAGCGAGGCGTTGCTCCAGGCCGGGCCGGACGATCTCGTCTTTGTCCGCCCCGGGACCTATGAAGACAAGATCTTTATTGCGGACCGTCCGGTGACGCTGATCGGGGCCGGGCGGGATGCGGTGCAGATCTTCAACCGTCGCGGGGGTCCGCTGTATCTGCAACGGGTGCCGTCGGGCCGCATCAGCGGGATTACGTTCCGCTATGTCGGCAGCGACCAACATTCAGCCGTGAACGTCTTCGATTCCTCCTGTACGATTTCGCACTGTCGGGCCGCGGACGGCATCCTCTCCGGCGTGGTGCTCTACGGACCGGAATGCCGGGTCGCCTTCATCGACAACGAAGTCCGCGGCAACCGCGAGTCGGGGATCTTCGTGTTCGGCGGAGCCTGCCCCCGGGTCGCCGATAATCTCTGCGTCGGGAACCATCACTTCGGTTTGGCCGTCCGCGATCCCGGCACACATCCCGAGTTCATCCGCAACACCTGCCGGGAGAACTATCTGAGCGGCATGCTCCTGTTCTGCGAAGCGCAGGCGCTCCTCCTCGACAATGTCTGCCGGGACAATCATCACTGGGGCGTGGTGATGACGCCGGACTGTGTTACGACGCCGGCGCGCGGCGATCTATCGAAATCCAACGACCTTGCCTCGAATCCGCGCGGCCCCCTGCAAGTCACCGAAACTCCGCTTTCCGAAATCGGCCGGTAGCCCACATTATTCATGACGGTTCGTGACGAAACCGCTAAGACGCCAGGCGTTGGACCCATTGCATGGAGAACAGCAATGGGTACCCCCACGCGGAGGCGCTTGCGGCTGAGGCGTACTTGAAACAGTACGTTGAGGCCGCGAGCGGCGAGCCTGCCCGCCAGCATGCCGCCAAGCCGCATGCTGGCTTGTCGCATCGGCGTATCGGCGGTTGCAGTAGAAGCGTTCATGAATAATGTGGGCTAGCAGGATGATCAAAAAGCCCGTTAGCCAGGGACCTGTTGCTCCTGGAATGCAACGAGCGATCGCCTCGTGGTCTGGTCGTCATGCGTCAAACGTCAAGCGTCAATCGACCAAGGATGACGGGGAAAGGGCACGAAGAGCTGTTGTTCCAATACATTTGACGAATGACGAGTGATGGACGTCGTCCTCCTGCTTGTTGCGGCAAATTTACAGCCACTGCTTGCGGTGGAAGAACCAGAGCATGCCGCCGGCGATGAGGACCATGACTGCCAGGGTGATAGGATAGCCCAGCGGGGATTTCAGCTCGGGCATGTAGTCGAAATTCATGCCGTAGACGCCGGCGATAAAACTCAACGGCATGAAAATGGTGGTGATGACGGTGAGGACCTTCATCACCGAGGTCATCCGGTTGCTGGCGCTCGACAGGTAGAGTTCCAGCATGCCCGCGATGATGTCGCGGTAGGTTTCGATCGCGTCGATGAGTTGGATGGTATGGTCGTAGAGGTCGGCCAGATAGGTGCGGGTGAACTCGGTGATCATCTGTGATTGCCCCCGCTGGAGGGTTCCGATCACTTCGCGGAGCGGCCACACCGCCCGGCGCACGAACAGGGCGCAGCGCCGCAGGCTGTAGAGTTCCTTCAGGATCTCCGGTTTCGGGTCGCTGAGAAGTTGTTCCTCCACCCGTTCCGTGACCTCGCCGATCCCCTCCAATACGCCGAAGTAATTGTCCACGATGGCGTCCAGCAAGGCGTACACCAGATAGTCGGCGCGTTGGGTTCTCAATCGTCCTCGCCCGGTCCGCAACCGATCCCGCACGGCGACGAAGGGATCGTTGCCGTTCTCCTGAAAGGTCAGGACGAATCCCTGCCCGAATACGAAACTGATCTGTTCCGTCAGCAGATGGCGATCCTGAACGGCATAGCTGAGATTCTTCACCACGATGAAGCCGTACGTTCCATAATCCTCGCCCTTGGGGCGCTGCTCCGTGTTGACGATGTCTTCCTGCACCAGCGGGTGCAACTGAAATAGGGCGCCCAGTCTTTCAATCAGGCTCAGGTCGTGGATGCCGCTCACGTTCACCCAGCAGATCTGGTTGTCGTTCAACAGCCCGGGCAGTTCATCGAGGTTGGCCAGCGACGGCTCCAGACAGCCTTCCGCATTGAACAGCATGAACTGGAGCGTGACCGGCCCGACTCGGGGTTCGCCGATGTGCACCAACGTGCCGGGCGGCAGGCCGGCCTTGCGGGATCGCCGCCGCTGGCGCTTGGGTTTGGGGGTTTCAGTCGGAGCCGCAGGAGCCGGTTGATCGCTCATCTGGTGGAGCACTCTGGTTGGAATGCCGCGGTTCGGGCGCACTCTACCCTGTGCGTACGACGGGTGCAACATCTGGGGATTTTTCGCGAAGGTCGGCGACGGCGATGGGGATCAGTTTGACGAGCGGCGCCCGACCGCCTGACTTCGGAAGAAGGCAAAGCGAGTACCGCCCTGTTGTTTGGCGAGGTACATGGCCGAGTCGGCCTGTTTCAGCAGCCCGTCTGCACTTTGATCATCCTGGGGAAACAGGGTGATGCCCAGGCTGACCCCGACCGTCGCCTGCCTGGTCGGCAGGGCGCAGGGTTGTTTGATCGACTGAATGATCCGGGTGGCGACCGTCTCGGCGCCCTGTTCCGTCGCCGTCCCTTCGAGGATGATCGTAAATTCGTCGCCGCCCATGCGCGCGACCGTATCGACCTCCCTGACGCAGTTCTTCAGCCGGTCGGCGACGATCTTGAGGACCAGGTCGCCGGCGTCGTGCCCCAGCGAGTCGTTCACGGCCTTGAAACCGTCCAGGTCCAACAGCATCAGCGCGAAGCCCTGTTGGGTGCGCCGGGACCGGGCGATGGCCTGTACGAGCCGGTCTTGAAAGAGCGCGCGGTTGACCAAGCCCGTCAGTTGATCGTACTGAGCCAAATAGGTCAGCCGTTCCTCGGTCCGTTTGCGCTCGATCGAATAGCGAATCGATCGGGCGAGCAGGTCGCCCTGGATCTGGCCCTTCACCAGGTAGTCTTGGGCGCCTTGCTGGACGGCTTGAAGGGCCGCCGCCTGGTCGGCGTAGCCGCTCAGGACGACAATCGGAATGCCGGGACTAGTCTCTTGCACCAGGGTTAGGGTCTTGAGGCCTTGGCCGTCCGGGAGCGACAGGTCCAGCAGCACCGCGTCGAACCGGTCCCGGCTCAACGAAGCAAGCGCGCGCGTGAGGTCGGGGACGTGGCTGATCTGAAATTGGTCCGCGCTCCAATCGGAGAGAATGTCCTGGGCCAGTTGGGCGTCCACGGGGTTGTCTTCGACGAGCAGGATCTTCAGCATCCCAACACTGTCCTAAGGCAGGTCATGCCGACCAAGCCGATTGTGCACCGGCGGTGACCGACCGGCTGGATGGACCATATGGACCGGGATGGATCGGTCCGGGCCTCTCAGCGGCCAGTGTAGCCTGCCCGATAGAGCTTGCCAAAGAATTCGCGGAAACCGGAAGGTGATCTGGAGGATGGCCGGGTGCGCTCTGCTAGGGATTTCACCAGTTTTGGGGAGGCACGGACGGAAAGCAAGGTGATGGCGACGACGGCGCTACGGCATAATGTGGTCGGAAGAAAGGCGCGCGACCGCTATGTCGAGGGAGGGAGACGTGGAGACCTGGCGAGTGGCCGAGATCAGGGAAAAGGTGCATGCTCAATAACTGGACGATATTCCTTCGTAAGGATCAGGCGGTTCCGGTCGGCAAGACAGAGCTCTTGTCACCCCGCACCCTGTCTCTGTGGCGGGCGCTTTCGCTCGTGCTGGCTTGTTCGGCATGTAGTGGGGGAGACGACACCGGAGGAACGACGGCGGGCGATCCTTCGCCGCCGCCACCCTCTTCGATCGCCGTGAAACTCGAGCCCATCACGATGGCGCTTAGTGCGCCGGTGTTCATGACTGCGCCTCCAACGGACAATACCCGCCTGTTCATCGTGGAACAGGGCGGCGCGATCAAGGTCTTCGATGTCTCAACCGGATCGCTGCTCTCCACCCCCTTTCTCGACCTCTCTGGTGCCATCGCGAGCGGCGGCGAGCGCGGCTTGCTCGGGATGGCGTTCGATCCCAGCTATCAGAGCAACGGGCGCTTCTATGTGCATTACACGGATACCAATGGTGATATCGTGATCGCTCGGTACCTAGCCAGTACCTCGAACGCCAATGAAGCGGACCCGTCCTCTGCCGTGATCTTGCGCAGGATCGCCCATCCCACCTTCTCAAACCATAACGGCGGCATGCTGGCCTTTGGACCGGACGGCTGTCTCTACGCGGGACCCGGCGACGGGGGCGGAACTGGTGACCCGAACAACAACGCGCAGAACCCGGCCTCGCTATTGGGCAAGCTTCTCCGACTGGACCCAACCACCGGCAACGGCTGTACGAATGCCATCCCGAACCCCTTCGCCGGTGCGGGAGGAGCGCCTGAAGTCTGGAGTATCGGGTTGCGGAACCCCTGGCGCTTCTCGTTCGATCGGCAGACCGGCGATCTCTACATCGGCGATGTCGGGCAAAACACCCGGGAGGAAGTCAATGTCTCGCCGGCCCCCCATGCGGGCCGGCAAGCCAATTACGGCTGGCGATTGATGGAGGGATTCCTGTGCTTCAATCCTGCGAGCAATTGCAATCCCGGCGGACTCACCCTACCGGTGCTCGACTATGACCAAACGGGAGGCGCCTGTTCGGTCATCGGCGGCTATGTTTATCGCGGGACGGCGATCCCGTCGCTCCAAGGCACCTATTTCTATGCGGATCTCTGCGCGGGCTTTGTCCGGAGCTTCCGGTACCGGAACGCGCAGGTGACCGACCAGTTTGAATGGCCAAGCCTGAGCCCGGGGCCCTCGATTACCAGCTTTGGCGAAGACGCGCAGGGCGAACTGTACATCATGACCTTGAACGGCGGCCTGTGGCGCATTGCACCGCTGTAAGTAAGAACTCAAAAATGGAACACTCCACTACTTCAGGTCTATACGCACTGTCACAACGTGAACTGCAGGAAGCCTATCGGCTGTGAGGAGTGGGGGTAACTAGCGGAGTAGCCGTGACACGGGGCGGGTTTAAATGCTCGGTGCAGAAGTGGATGCCATGAGAGGTAGAATGTCCCCTTTGTTTCTTCAGCACATTCATCCGGCCGTAAAGGACAGGACCTAATTCTCCGGCGGACAACAGTTCGACTAGGTAAGTAAGTACAGCAGTGTTGCCAATCCCACACCCATTATTAATAACTTAAGTATATGGAGGACGGGCTTGGCCCATGCCCGCTTTCTCGCCCTCTCGATTTTCTGCTTCTCGTCCCTAACTTCCTTGAGTATTAAAGATGGGTGTGGCTCAAAATGCGTCTCCAATTCCATTCTTACCAACTGAGTCTTTAGGACCTCGCCACAAGCTAACTCGTTCGTTCTTGAGGGAAAGTCTAGGCCACTCCGCAAGCGCATAGTCGTTCCGGGAACCAGGGTGCCCTGTCGCAGAGCATCCAACGGAAGTGCCGCTTCAAAATAAACTTGATAGTTCGACTTATCTCGTTTTTGAGGGTGTATTTCATCCAAGGACAACGTGCCTACGCAACGCTCCTCTGCATCCAGAAAATCGTGCTCCTCCACTTTGCGAGTCGACATAACGAACTTGATTGAGCCTGTGACCTCGATGAGGTCATATGGCTTTAGGCGCTCAGACCACTCTTCGTGCTTAAAAGAATTCAAGCATCCTTCTAGTCTCGTAGTTACTATCACATATGCCGTCTCGTCACTGTAGAAGCCACTTTTTGTATTTATTTCCACAACTCTGAGGGCCGCGCTGAAATCACTCATGGAGATTTCTCCTCCGAAAGATGAGCGGACCAGGTCGCGACGCGAGGCCAGGAATTGTTTTCATGAGCCATTTGGGGTGTCTGGCGGGCACAGCCGGGACTCCAAGTCACACCGCTTGCACAGCCGTCGCATCCACCCATCCTCCCCATTAGGCGCTCCTGCTGCTCACTTGCGCAGAGTACCTCGAGTTTCCACTCGTGCTCCGCACGATTCAGTTACCTGATCCAGGCGAGCCGCAGCCCAACCGGGCCAGTCATGCAGCCACGACGTAAGCGGAGCCTTCTCATGCGCCTGCCGCCAGAGACTCGACCACTGCCAAATTTCCCCCGTTCCGCGAGCTTAGCCCGCAGCGCGTCCCCTTCAACATAGCATGGTCAAAAATAAAAGTAGAATGTCCTTTCCTTGTCCACAACCGCATCATGGCTCAGGGTCATCACCTGTCCCGCCGGATTGGGAGCGTATATGAGGTTGAAAAAGGGGGTATTCAACTTTTCAAGTCGAGGCGCGTTATCACTGTGTGAATTACAGGAAGCCGTTTGGCTCCAGGGCGTAGGCATAACGGACGGACAGCTATGATGCTGAAGGCGCAAGGCTGGAAGGGCGGTGTGCGGAGGGCCTCTGCCCTGGCGGGCGAAGGTGTATCACATGCTAGACGGCTGTCGCCGTGTCGGTCTGCCGTCCTCGCGCGCGGGTGCGACCTCAGGGAGATTCAATCAGGCCATTGGTTGCGAGGGGCGGCTTCCCTCGTAATTTAACTGCGCAAACATTATTGAGGATTCCGCTGCGGTGAGACTTGGCGAGGCATGGGATATGAGCGCTGGTTAGGAATTGGCGAAGGGGTAGACAGCAGGAGTAATACCGTCTAAACTAGCTGGGCTTATATAGAGAGGTATACAAAGCGATGGCACCTGTTGATAGCACAATACCCCTTGAGCTGACGCGAGAATCGATTGTTCAGCAACTCGATCGTGAGGCTCGGCGCCGCCTGAACATCTCTGGTGAGGAGTTAGTGCGCCAATTTCGTTCGGGTCTACTGAAAGACTGTGGCAAGGTAGCTGACTTATTGGCGCTCGCCAGCCTCCTAACTGAGGACGACCCTCTGTTTGCCGCTGCCTGACCTCCATTCACTTCTCGCACACGCTCGCGACCTTACTAAGCGCTACATGGCGGGGAAGAACCCTGGCTCTTTCCAGGCGTTCCGCGACCTGGTGCAACTGCTTCTGGGCAATACCGTTATTCCAGCCCATGCAGCCGTGCGTCTGATCAAGGGCCCAAGACCGAATGTTTATGTTCTCGGAGGATACCAAGGTCCAACCGACCCAGTGGAACTAAACGATGGGCGATTCCTGCGTGTAACAATGACGCTCTTCTGGGTCTCGACCAAAGATGGGGACCGCGTCAAAGTAGAGACGTCCAATTTCCAGTACCAAATGGACAAGCTTGGTGACCGCTGGATCTGCCGGTACGACTACATCCGAGAAGCCCCAGACCAGCACCCTTCGACTCACCTCCACGTGCGCGGTTCGCTAACCGAGGACTGCCTGAGCGGCGATTTCCCGCTTGAACGGGTCCATTTCCCTACCAATCGCGTTTCTATCGAGGCCGTTATTCGTCTTCTGATAGAGCAGTTCAAGGTGACCTCCAACACCCCTGAGGAGATCTGGCGACCCCTCCTAGCAGAAACCGAAGCGGCGTTCATGCAGATTGCCCATAAATCATTATCAGGTCCCGCGACCTGATCGCTGTGTCCTCTCAGACTATTTGCTTGGCCTCTCACTACCTGGTTCTGCATGGTATGCCTCTGTAGGACGTTCAACTTTTGGTCTAGGCGCTTCGTCACAGTTTGAACCGCAGGAAGCCGTTTGATTGCAAGGTGAGAAGGTACGACGTGGCAATGGGACTGGAGACACGAGGCTGGAAGGGCGGTGTGCGGAGGGCCGCTGCCCTGGCGGGCAAATGGTGTATCAGATGCTGGACGGCTGCCGTCGCGCCGGCCTCGCGCTCCGGCGCGGCCTCACAGGCGCGGCGGCCATCGGGAAGACACCGCACAGGGGATTGATATCAACGCATCAGGGCAAGGCCCGAAGCCACCGTCCTTCGTCAGCCTGGACCATGGGAATCCTCTCTCCCTCGGGGCTAAAAATATTCGGTGGGGGATGGCGTTCAGAAAAGAGGAAGATCTTGGCGGCAAAATAAAACGGGCTCGGCATTCCGAAGCCGAGCCCGTTGGAAGATTCCATTAGGCCGTTGGTTGCGGGGGAAGGATTTGAACCTTCGACCTTTGGGTTATGAGCCCAACGAGCTACCAAGCTGCTCCACCCCGCAGGCGGATGCTAACAGAACGTTTCGCCTGAATACAAGATGCGGAGGAGGAAAGTTGCGCGGCGGTGGAAAAGAATGGTAACAGGCAGGTGATGCGGATCGTCTTCATGGGCACGCCGGAGTTTGCCGTCCCTTCGCTCGAGGCGCTGCTCCGCTCGGAGGATCAGGTGGTCGGGGTCGTGACGCAACCGGACCGGCCCAAGGGACGGGGCCAGGAATTGGCCGCGCCGCCCGTCAAGCAACTGGCTGAGCGGTCCGGCGTTCCCGTGCTGCAACCGACCAAGATGAAGGACCCCGCCTTTCTCTCTGCGCTTCAAGCCTGGCAGCCGGACGTCATCGCCGTGGCGGCGTTCGGGCGGATTCTTCCGCCTGCCATCCTGTCGCTGCCGCCCAAAGGCTGCATCAATGTCCACGGATCGTTGCTCCCCAAGTATCGCGGGGCCGCGCCCATTCAATGGGCCATCATCAATGGCGAGCGGGAGACCGGCATCACGACCATGTTGATGGACGAAGGGATGGATACCGGCGCGATGCTGCTCCAGGAAGCGATTCCGATCGAGCCGGACGACACGGGCGGCTCGCTCGGGGCCAAGCTGGCGCAGGTGGGAGCCAAGCTGCTCATCGAAACCATGCGCCAATTGAAGGCCGGGCAGTTACGGCCGATTGTCCAGGACCACGGTCAGGCGACGCTGGCGCCGATTCTCAAGAAGGAACATGGGCTCATCGACTGGACCCTCGCCGCCGCCGCCTTGGCGAATCGCGTGCGAGGTCTCTCCCCCTGGCCCGGCGCCTACACCTTTGCCCGTTTGAATCAGCAGATAGAGCGATGGAACATCTGGGAGGCCCAGGCTTCCGAGACGGCTGGCTCCTCCGGCCAGCCCGGTACCATCAGCAAGGTGGAGAAGGACCGGTTGCTCGTGGCCACGGGAGAAGGCGCGCTTGCCATCACAGCCCTCCAGCCTGCAGGAGGCCGCCGCATGACTGTCGCTCAGTATCTCGCTGGCCATGCGATCAGCCCCGGCCTCGTCTTGGGGCCTCCTCCGGCAGAGGGATGACGCCACCATCCGCCGGCCCGGTTCGTCACGTTCCCTCGTGAAACGTCCTGACCAAACAGCACAAGCGAAAAGTAGGCACAGGAGCGCACGGACAGTTGCGCTGGATGTGCTCGGCGCGGTGGAGGATCGGCGCCTGCACGCCGAGGACGAGCTCGATCGCGCGAGCGCCGCCGCCTCGTTGGATCAGCGCGACCGGGCACTGCTGTTGGAGCTGGTCTATGGAGTGTTGCGGCAACGGAGCCTGCTCGATTGGCGGCTGAACCGGGTGGCCGATCGTCCCATCGAACGGCTGCCCCCTCCGATCCGGTGGATTCTCAGGCTCGGCGCCTATCAGATCCTGTGGCTGACTAAGATCCCGCCTCGCGCGGCCGTGCATGAGACGGTGGAATTGGTTCGAGGAACCAAGCTCCACAATCGCGACCATTGGACGCGATTCGTCAATGCCGTGCTCCGGGCCTTGTTGCGGTCTTCCGATATGCTGTTGCCCGATCCTTCCTCCGATCCGCAGATCAATCCTATCAAGCCCATCGAGGCGTTGAGTGTCCGCTATTCCTGTCCGCCCTGGATGGTCGAGCGGTGGATCACGCGCTTGGGCATTGAGGGGGCCGCGGCCCTCTGCCGGCAGGTGGCGGCAGAACCCCCGCTAACGCTCCGCGTCAATCGGATCCGGCTCCAACAGGCCGAGCTGCTGTCGACTTTCCAAGCGGCCGGCATCGCGGCTCGGCCGACCGAGGTCAGCCCGGATGGGGTTGTGGTCGAGCGAGGCGGCAATCCTGCCGAGCTTCCTCTGTTCCGGAAGGGAGGATTCTATATTGAGGATGAAGCGGCCCAGTTGATCCCGCGCCTGCTCGGTCCGAAGCCGGGAGAACGGATCCTGGATGCCTGCGCGGCGCCAGGCGGGAAAACCACGCATTTGACGGCGCTGATGGAGAATGAAGGAGAAGTCATCGCGTTGGATCGCAGCCCGTCGCGATTGCGACTCTTGAGGGAGAATCTCCTTCGATTGGGCGCGACCAACGTGAAGTCGTTCGTTTATGACCTCGCGACGTTGCCGCGCGCTGATCGATTACACGATCGACCACAGCCTGAGGCCGACTTCCCGGCGGACCTGCTTCAGCCGTTCGATCGGATTCTGCTCGATGCGCCCTGCAGCGCCTTCGGCGTGTTGCGCCGTCATCCCGAAGCGAAGTGGCAGAAGAGTGCGGAAAGCCTCTCCGACCTGCATCGATCGCAGCTTGATCTCCTGGACAGGACCGGCCATCTCTTGCGGCCCGGCGGCGTGATCGTCTATAGTACCTGCTCGACTGAGCCAGAAGAAACCACCCAGGTGATCGACCGCTTTTCCGAGGCGCATCCGGAGTTTGTGCGAGAGTCGGTGGCGCCGGAGCTTCCTCCCGTTGCCCAGTCTTTAGTCAACGCGCGCGGCGAATTCTGCTCAGCCGTGAACGCATTCAACATGGACGGCTTTTTCGCGGCGCGCCTCCGTCGGTCTTCGTGATGACTCGCTCGACTCTCAAGATTGCACCCTCCATCCTTTCAGCGGATTTCGCGCGGTTGGCCGACGAAATCGCCCGCGTCGAACAGGGCGGGGCGGATTGGCTGCACGTCGATGTCATGGACGGGCATTTCGTGCCGAACCTCACGGTGGGGCCGCCGATCGTCGAATCGATCCGCAAGGTGACGCGCCTGCCGCTCGACGTGCATCTAATGGTGACGAATCCGGACGACTGCATCGGCGCCTTTGCCGAGGCCGGCGCGGACTATCTCACGGTGCATGTGGAGGCCTGTCCGCACCTGCACCGGACCGTGCAATTCATCAAGGAGCGCGGGGTCAAGGCCGGCGTCACGTTGAATCCGGCCACATCGGTAGTCACGCTGGAAGAAATCCTTCCCGATGTCGATCTGGTCCTCGTCATGTCGGTCAATCCAGGCTTCGGGGGGCAACAGTTCATTCCCGGCTCGCTGGACAAGATCAAAAAAATCCGCGCGATGCTGGATCAAGCCCGGAGTCAGGCCCTCTTGGAAGTGGACGGGGGTGTCAAGGTGGACAACGCGGCTCAAGTCGTCGAGGCCGGCGCGGACGTGTTGGTGGCGGGCTCCGCCATCTTTTGCAGCGCCGACTATGCGGGCACGATCAAGGCCATGCGCGAGGCGGGCCATGCGATGCCGGACGGGTCTCGTGGACGCAGCTCCGTCTCCAGGTAACCGGCCGAAAGTCGAGGTGGCGTGGACCGCAGGGCATTGATCGATAGTCTCCATCCCCTTGAGGGCAAGGTCCTCACGGCCCTGGCTCGGGAGGTGCAGCAAGCCCAGTCCCTGGAGGCCCTCGCCGCAGCGACCCAGCTCGAGCCGTCGCAACTCAGCATGGCGGTGGAATGGCTTCTCGCCAAGAAGCTGATCCGCGTCGAATCGGAAGTCGTCACTTCTCAGGTCTCCCTCACCAAGATCGGTGAACAATTTCTCCAAAGCCACTCCCCGATCGAACGGGCCTTGGCAACCCTACGAACGGCCAGCGATCTGGGGCAGAGCTACACCATTCAGGAACTACAGGCCAAGGAGCAGATCGAGCCGTCGCAGATGAGCGGCGTGGTCGGCACCCTGAAGAAGGAAGGCGCGATCCGGATCGTCCAGGGCGGCTATGTGCAGGCCACCGGCCGCCCGAGCCCTACGGCGGAGACGTTGCGCGGCCTGTTGGAACAGTTGAAGGACGGTCCGACCGATCTGGCGGCGATCGCGGAGCCGGCGCAGGCGGTCCTCAAACAGTACGCGGTTCGACGGGGCAATACGCAGGAACCGTTCCGCATCGACGAGCGGGTGACGCGCGAATACTCGCTCACCGGCGAGGGCCGGGAAGCGGCCGAAGCCTTGGCGCAAGTCGGCGAGATCGAGGAGGTCTCGCAGTTGACGCCGGAGATGCTGAAGGACGGGTCCTGGCGTCACAAACGATTTCGCAAGTACACGATCAGCCTACGGCCGCCGCGAGTGGCGCCCGGCAAGCGGCACCCGTATCGGGAGTTCCTGGACCTGGTGAAGCTGCAACTCGTCAGCATGGGGTTTCAAGAGATGCGGGGCTCGCTGGTCGAGACCGAATTTTGGAACATGGACGCGCTCTACATGCCGCAGTTTCATCCGGCGCGCGACATTCACGACGTGTACTTCGTCAAAAACCCGACCCATGCTTCCGCGATCGAGGAGCCCTTCCTCTCGCGCGTGAGCGCCGCGCACCGATCCGGGGGCAAGACCGGCTCGACCGGCTGGGGCTATGAGTTCAACGAAACCAGGGCGAGGCGATTGGTGCTGCGGAGCCAGGGCACGGCGGTCTCCGCCCATTGTTTGGCGAGCAGGCCGCTCATTCCCGGCAAGTACTTTTCGATCGCCCGCTGCTTTCGCTACGACCAGGTGGATGCGACCCACGCCACGGATTTTTTCCAGATCGAAGGGATCGTGCTCGGAGCCGACATCAATTTCCGAACCCTGCTCGGGCTGCTGCACTTGTTTGCGCGGGAAGTGGCGCAGGCGAAGGAAAGCAAGTTCTTGCCGGCCTATTTTCCCTTTACGGAGCCGTCCGTCGAGCTGCACGTGCGTCATCCCAAGTTGGGCTGGATGGAGTTGGGCGGCGCGGGCTTGTTTCGGCCGGAAGTAACGATTCCGCTCGGCGTGGATGTGCCGGTGATCGCCTGGGGTTTGGGGTTGGACCGGATGGCGATGGTCGCCCTCGGCATTCACGACATTCGCGATTTGTTTGCCGCGGATTTGGATCTGATCCGGACGACCCGGGGTAAATTCTAGACGAAATCAAACCATGCCGACGATTAGTGTTCACCGTACCGATCTGGAATCGCTCATCGAGGCTTCGAAGGGGCCGGGGGCATCCACGCGCAAACCGGAGGCGCGGGGGCGTGAACGGATCTCGACCGAACAGTTGGAGGAGCTGCTCCAGCTCGTCAAGGGCGAGTACAAGGGACAGGATTCGGACACGGGCGAGTGGCGGGTCGAGCTCCAGGACAGCAACCGTCCCGATCTCTGGTGCTGCGAAGGCATCGCCCGCCAAATTCGCATCAAGCGAGGCGGGAAACTCCTCTCGTACCCCTTCTTCTCCAAGAAGACCAAGGCCACGCAACGCATCCTGGTCGGTCCCGGCATCGAGCAGGTCCGTCCCTACGTCGCCGCCTGTTCGGCCAGCGGCTATGAGGTGACCGAGGCCGGCCTGGCTCAATTGATTCAAACGCAGGAAAAACTGGCCGATATGTTCGGGCGCAAGCGGCGCACGGTGTCGATCGGCATCTATCGCCTCGCGAAGATCCGATTCCCGGTCCATTACGAATTGGTCAAGCCGGACGAGACCCGCTTCACGCCGCTGGGCTTGGACACCCCTATGACGCTGGGGGAGATGCTGATGGTGCATCCGAAGGGCGTCGAGTATGGCGGGATTCTGGCCGGAGCGGAACGGCTGCCTCTGTTGCGGGACGAGGAGGGGCAGGCCTTGAGTTTTCCGCCGATCATCAACAGCCGGGAAATCGGAGAGGTGCAGGTCGGCGATCGGGACCTGTTCGTCGAGGTGACAGGCACGGACCTCCCCATGGTCGTCCTGGCGCTCAATATCTTTGCGGTGAATCTGGCTGACCGGGGCGCGCGGATTGACCCGGTGGAGGTGCGGTACGGCTACAAGACGCCGCTCGGCAAATCGGTCGTCACCCCTTGTGAGATCGGACAGGCGCGCGCCATTGCCCTCGACCAGATCGGCGCCGCGCTGGGTCAGGCCTTGAGCGGGCAGGAGATCCGGAAGGCGTTGGAGACCTACGGCTATGAGGTGGCTCTGAAGAAAACCCAGGTGGTCGTGAAGCTGCCGCCCTATCGGAACGACGTGATGCACCCGGTCGATGTGGTCGAGGATGTCGCGATCAGCCGGGGCTATGGAAGCTTTACGCCCGTGATGCCGCAGCAGTTTACCGTGGGAGGGCTGTCGCAGATCGAACAGCGATCCGATCGGGTCCGGGACCTCATGGTCGGGCTCGGGTACCAGGAGGTCATGTCGAATATCATGGCCTCCCGGCAGGAACTGGTGGACCGCATGCGTCTGGCCGGGACTCCTTGGGAGCGGGTCGTGGAGGTGGACAATGTGATGTCCCTCTCCTACGCCTGTCTCCGCCAGAGTTTGTTGCCGTCTCTGCTGCGGGTGGAGGCGGCCTCCAATCGGGCCTTCTATCCCCATCGACTGTTTGAGGTCGGCGAGTTGGCCAGGCCGGACGAGAGCCGTTCGATCGGCTCCCGGACGCTGACATCGCTGGGGGTGCTGGCGGCCCATCAGTCGGTTTCATTTTCGGAGGTGCACTCGGCGCTGGACCTGCTCCTGTACTATCTCGGGCTGGAGTATGAATTGAAACCGATCGCGCACCCCTCGTTCATGGACGGGCGCGTGGGCGAGATCGTGATCCGTGATCGAGGCATCGGTCTCATCGGCGAGTTCCACCCTGAAGTCTTGGAACAGTGGCAGATCGGCGTGCCTGCCGCGGGACTGGAACTTGATCTGACGGCCTTGGCGGAGGAGGAAGAGGAATAGGGCGCGACCGAGTCAACCGGCGGCAGAAACAAGGCAGGGGCGAAGATAGACAACGGCCCCGGGGCAAGGCTTTCTGAGCTTCGTCCCAGGGCCGTCTTTATTGTGTATGTCGTGATGGATCAGGCGGTCGCCACGTGCTGGCGCGCCAACGAGACCAGCTGCTCGAATCCGCCGGGGTCCTTGATGGCCAGTTCGGAGAGGGCTTTCCGGTCCAATAGCACCTTGGCCTTCTTCAGCGCGTTCATGAACCGGCTATAGGTCAAGCCGTGCTGGCGGGTGGCCGCGCTGATCCGCGCGACCCACAGTTGCCGGAAGTTCCGCTTGCGCTTCTTCCGCTCCCGGTAGGCATAGGTTTGGCCCTTATCGACCGATTCGGTGGCGGATCGAAAGAGCCGGCTCTTGGCGCCGTATTGGCCCTTCGCCAGTTTCAGCCGTTTTTTTCTTCGTTGTCGGGTTTTTGGCCCGCCTTTGACCCGTGGCATGGCGATGTGCTCCCTTCGTGTGATCTGTAGTCGTTCGCCGGAACGTCAATCGTGCGGCAGCAGCCTGGCGATCGTCCCGCTTTGGGTCGGAGAGACTTCGCTCTTCCCCTTCAGCCGGCGCTTTTGGCTGCGCGTCCGGCCGGTCAGCAGATGTCGCCTCCCGGCCGGCTTATGCAGGACGCGGCCTGACGCCGTCTTTTTGAACCGCTTGCTCGCTCCGCTGTGTGTCTTGAGTTTCTTGCCCGCCATGCTGTGTCCTCGTCTTTCCTGTGGCTTTCTCAGTTCTTCGGCGCCACCACCATGATGAGGCTCCGCCCTTCCATCCTGGGAGCGTACTCGATCGTGCCGCAATCGGTCAGATTGGCGATCACGCTCTGCATCACGTTGCGTCCCATTTCCTGATTCGCCATCTCGCGGCCTCGATAGTTCACGCTGACCTTGGTCTTGTTGCCCTCTTCGAGGAATCCCCGGATCTGGCGGATTTTGATTTCCAGATCGTGCTTGTCCGTTCTCGGGCGCAGCTTGATTTCCTTGACCTGCGTGGATTTCTGATGCCGCCGGCTTTGATGCTCCTTCTTGCTGAGCTCGTACTTGTACTTCCCATAGTCCATGATCCGGCACACGGGAGGCTGGGACATGGGCGCGACTTCGACCAGGTCATACCCCATCTCCTGAGCCTTCCGGTAGGCCTCAACCGTCGGGAGAATCCCCAGTTGCTCGCCCTCAGGGCCGATGACGCGGACTTCGCGGATTCGAATTTCCCGATTGACTCTCAGCTTCGGAACGATAAGCCACCTCTTTAGAACGTGGATGAATTAAGACCGGCCGAAGGGTTGTGTCATGTCCGCCCGCAACATGTCAAGCAGGGCCGGAACGGTCATGCTGCCCAAATCGGCCTTGTGACGCCCCCTCACGGAGATCGTGCCGCTCTGCACTTCGCGATCACCCACGACCAACATGTAGGGAATTTTGGACGTTTCCGCCTCGCGGATTTTGAGCCCGATCTTCTCGTTGCGCACATTCGCGTCGACCCGAAAGCCGGCTTCCGACAACTGCGCGCGCAGGGCCTCCGCATAGGCGTGCTGCTTCTCGGAGATCGGCAGGATCACGGCCTGGACCGGCGCCAGCCAGGTCGGGAAGGCTCCGGCATAGTGCTCAACCAGAATGCCGAAGAACCGTTCGATGGACCCCATCAGCGCCCGGTGAATCATGATCGGCTGGTGGGACTTCCCGTCCTCGCCGATGTAACTCAGATCGAAGCGCTCCGGATTATTGAAATCGACTTGAACGGTTGAACATTGCCAGGAACGGCCGAGCGCATCCTTGATCTTGATGTCGATCTTCGGTCCGTAAAAGGCGCCGCCGCCTTCGTCCCTCTCGTAGGCAATGCCCTGTTCCTTCAGGGCCGCTTCGAGCGAGCTGGTGGCCTGGGTCCATTTCTCATCGGACCCCACCGACTTCTCCGGGCGGGTCGAGAGAAAAATCTCGAACTCGGTGAAACCGAACGCGTTGAGAATGAAAAACGTGAAATTGAGGACCCGGCTCACTTCTTCCTGGATTTGATCGGGGCGGCAGAACAGATGCGCGTCGTCCTGGGTGAAGCCGCGGACGCGCAAGAGGCCGTGGAGCACCCCCGTGCGCTCGTACCGATACACCGTCCCCAGCTCGCCGTAGCGGATCGGCAGGTCCCGATAGCTCCTGAGATGGGACTTGTACACCATGATGTGGTACGGGCAGTTCATCGGCTTGAGCTGATATTCGCTGTTCTCCACCTTCATCGCGGCGAACATGTTCTCGCGGTAATAGTCGACGTGGCCGCTGGTTTTCCAGAGGTCGAGGCGGGCGACGTGGGGCGAGTAGACCAGTTGATAGCCCTGCTTCAGGTGCTGCTCCCTCCAGAAGTTTTCGATCAGCAGCCGGATGAGGGACCCCTTGGGATGCCAGAGGACCAGCCCTGGGCCGATCTCGTCCTGGATGGTGATGAGGTCCAGCTCCTTGCCGAGCTTGCGGTGGTCGCGCCGCTTGATTTCCTCCAACTTATGGAGATAGGCGTCGAGCTCGGCCTGGGTCGGAAACGACGTCCCGTAAATCCGCTGCAGCATGGGATTCCGCTCGTCGCCCCGCCAGTAGGCGCCGCCGGTGCTGAGCAGCTTGAAGGCGCCGACATGCCCGGTCGTCGGCAAGTGCGGTCCGCGGCAGAGATCGACGAACTCCCCCTGGCTGTAGAGCGAGATGGGTTGGCCGTCCTCGAACCCCTGGATCATCTCGACCTTGTACTGCTCGCCCCGCGAGCGAAAGAAGGAGACGGCCTCGTCCTTCGGCAGTTCGGTCCGCTTGACGGTCAGGCCGCGCGCGATGATCTCCTTCGCGCGGGCCTCGATCTTTTCCAGATCCTCCGGCGTAAAGGGCCGATCGAACGCAAAGTCGTAGTAAAACCCTTCGTCAAGCGCCGGGCCGATGGTCAATTGCGCGGTCGGAAACACTTCCTTGACCGCCTGCGCCATGATGTGGGTGCTGCTGTGCCGATAGACTTCCCGGCCGTCCGGCGAGTCGAACGTGAGCGGCTCGATGGCCGCGTCCTTCGTCAACCGCGCCGAGAGGTCCATCGGGCGCCCGTCCACCTTGGCTGCAAGGATGCTCTGATCCAGGCGCGCGCCGGCTTGGGCCAGCGCGTCCTGTACCGTGCAACCAGTCGGAACCTGTTGGCGAGACCCGTCTGGGAGGGTGATTGTGATCTGCACTGAACTCAAAACAAATGGCCTGGAAAAGAAGAAAGGCACCGGAACCGGCACCACCGGTTCGATGCCTCAGGTTACATGGTAGGCGCGGACGGTCTTGAACCGTCGACCTCTACCGTGTCAAGGTAGCGCTCTCCCCCTGAGCTACGCGCCTAGAATCCAAGCCGGAATGCTAATACATGGTCTTCTTGAGTGTCAAGAAACGGAGCTGGAAGGAGCCCGGACCTCTGGGACCTGCTTGCCAGCTCCGGTCTTGGACGATGGCGCTGCGGAGAGAGGCGCGTTACTTCACTGCGGCCTTCAGTTCCTTGCCGGCTGAAAACTTGGGCACTCGGGCGGCCGGGATCTTGAGCGGCTCGCCGGTGCGCGGGTTTCGGCCGGTTCTGGCCTTTCGCTTGCTCACGGAGAACGTGCCGAAATTCACCAGGCTGACGCGCTGACCCTTTTTCAGGGACGCGGATACCGCCGCGGTGAAGGCTTCGAGGGCCGTCCCGGCCGCCACCTTGGTGATGCCGGCCGACGCAGACATCTTCGCGATCAGTTCCTCTTTGGTCATCGCTGATTCCTCCCGTAACGCGCCACAAGGGTCGCCCCGTTTCGCTCAGAGGGGGCGCCCTCACGGGTTAATGGTGACATGAAACGCAGGCCACAGGCCTGAATCTACGAGGCGATGGTCTGAACCGCTTTAGTTCTGGAAACGGGAATGTGCAGGGCCGTGATTTTCTTTCGCAAGGTGTTGCGGTTCATCCCCAGCAATCGAGCGGCCTGAATTTGGTTGCCGTTGGTTTCTTTGAGCGCGCGGGTCAGCAGGGGCCGCTCGACGGCCGACATGAGAATCGGATAAAGATTCTTGGCGGATCCGTTCCGCATGCCCTTGACGAAATCTCCGACTTTGGATTCGATCAGTTCCTCCAGCGACAGCACGCGGCCATTGGGTTTCTGGCCGTTGCGGGTTTCGGGCGATGCATGGAGAAAGCGAATGGCTTGCTGCAGGGACTGGCGCGATCCGGCGACCACGAGCGGCTTGTGCGAATCGACGATCGCTTTGAGCGGTCCCGGTTCGGCGAAAGCATTGGTCGTACATTCCACCAAGGCCACATCGAACCGTTTCTTGGGGATCAGCCGTGACAGCCCTCCGACTTCCTTCGCATGGGTGACCGTGGCGTCCTTGAACGTTTGTTTGACCTGCGCCTGCAAATCCGCATCAGAAGTCACGAGCAGAAGATTCAGGGGTACGGCACGAACCATGGTGTGGATTCCAGCAGGAGAAGAGGGCGGGATTATGTCCCAGGTCCAGCACGATGTCAATTCGGAATATCGCATTCGAAAAAAATCGGAGCCGATGCTGTTCGCGCGTGTTCGATCGCCGCAAATCAACAGAACAAGCGGGCGCGCAGCCATTTCAATAACTTGGAATTGGACGTATTTTCGACTCAATCGGCATCGACGATGAGAACAGCATGAAATGCAACGTGAAATGATGATGCATGGCGCCAATGTGCCGAATGGAACTCGCGAGACGACGTTCATTCTGTGAACCAAGTTGCAAACAGATAGATCGAATCGACCGATGGACTCGTCTCAAAGGTTGCAACCATGCTTCAAGCGGAAGCAGGTGGAGCTGTCAGAAGACCATCCATCTTCGATTCGCAAGTCGATCACATCAGCCGGTCGCTCCTCACCTGGTGCCAGCGTCTTGACAGCGCCCAGCGTGATACGCTAATCTCCCCATGCGAACCTTAATCTCTATCGGATATGTAGGATTTATAGATCTTCATGTTAAGTAAGCGAATCCATTATGCCATTTTGGTCGTCATCGACCTGGCACTTTATGGGGGGATCAGCCCGATTCAGGCGAGGACCATCGCGCGACGACAATCCATCCCGGCGAGGTTTCTCGAACATGTCCTGAATGCGATGAAGCGAGCCGGACTGATCGAGAGCGTGCGCGGGGCGCAAGGCGGCTATCTCTTGGTCAAGCAGCCGGCCGAACTCTCTCTGGCGCAGATCGTTGAAGCGGTCGAAGGGCCGATCATGGGACGGACGGCGGCGCGGGGTCCGGCGCACCTGCACCGGCCGACTCAGATCGACCTGCTTCTTCGGGTCGTCACGGAACGGCTTCGCCAGGCGGAAAACGACGTGCTCAACCGCATCACGCTCCAAGAACTGATCGATCGCTATCAAACCGCCCACCAGGCGGACAGCCAGATGTATCACATTTAACCGCGATCGACGGACGATCGCGGCGGACGCGCGCCTGCTTGTCACGGCGCCGAGAGGGACGACGATGACCACAGCCACCATACAACGGGTGCCGGTGCAGACGGCCCCCATCCCCCAGAACATTCTCGAAGAGATTGAAGCGTTCGAAATCGAGGCGCAACGGGTTCTGTCGGGTGAACTGTCCGGCGATCTCTTCAAACCCTTCCGCCTCCAGCACGGCATTTACGGGCAGCGGCAACCCGGCGTCCAGATGTTTCGGATCAAAATTCCCTTCGGAGGGCTGACCGGCAACCAACTGCGCCGGATCGCCGAGCTGGCCGACTTGTATACGACGGGGGTCGGCCATGTCACGACGCGGCAGGACATTCAACTGCATTACGCCGAACTCAAACATGTGGGCACGATGATGCGAGGCCTGGCCGAAGTCGGTCTCACGACCAGGGAAGCCTGCGCCAACACGGTCCGCAACGTCACGGCCTGCCACCTGGCCGGAGTCTGCGCCGGAGAGGTGTTCGACGTCACGCCCTATGCGAAGACGGTCGCGTTGCATTTGTTGCGTAACCCGCTGAACCAGAGCCTGCCCCGGAAGTTCAAGATCGCCTTTTCCGGTTGCGCGCACGACTGCGCCCTTACCCCGATTCACGACATCGGGTTGCTCGCCGCCCGCCGCCCCAACGGCGAGATCGGCTTTCGGATGGTGGTTGGCGGAGGACTCGGCTCGACGCCGCGCCTCGCGCAGGTCCTGCGTGACTTCGTCCCGATGCCCGAACTGATTCCCACGATCGAAGCCGTGATCAAGGTCTTCGACCAACTCGGCAACCGGAAAAACCGCCATAAGGCGAGGATGAAGTTCGTCATCGACAAGCTGGGCTTCGAGGAGTTCAAGCGGCGCTGGGAAGAGGCCTATGTTTCGATGGGGCACGGCGTTCCCCGCACCGAACCCCTCCGCTTGCTGGACCATTGGGATGAGCCGGGTCCGCTGATCATGCCGTCGAAGAACGGCGGGCAGGGCGGCGGCCATGGCAACGGCCATGTGCCGGGCATGCATCTCACGGAGGTCGAAGTTTATGATCGATGGAGACGCACCAACGTCTTGGCTCAGAAGCAGGCTGGCTATGCGGCCGTGTTCATCAAGCTGCCGATGGGGGACGCCACCGTCGATCAAATGTACGTCCTGGCTGATGCCGCCGAGCAGTTCGCGAACGGCAATCTGCGGACCACGATCAGTCAGAATCTCATTATCCGCTGGGTGCCCGAATCGAAACTCCCCGCGCTCTACGACCTGCTCGCCGCCCATGGCTTGGCCGAGCCGGGTGCGGAACTCGTGGAGGACATCGTGGCCTGCCCGGGCACGGACACCTGCGGCCTCGGCATCACCTCGTCGAAGGGCTTGGCCAGAGCCCTGGCCGAAGTGTTCCCTGCCGGCTCTGTCCTGGACGATCTCAAGGGCACCAGCATCAAGATCAGCGGCTGCCACAATTCCTGCGCGCAGCACCACATTGCCACGATCGGGCTGCACGGAGTCGGCAAGCGCATCGGAGACCACACGGCTCCCCATTACGAACTCCACGTCGGCGGCGGGGTGAACGGCATGGCGCGTATCGGGCAACTGGTTGTCAAACTGCCGGCGAAGAACGTGCCGGCGGCGGTCTCGCACCTGGTCGAGGTGTTCCGTCGGGACCGCCAGGGAGAGGAAACGCTCCCGGCCTTTGTCGCCCGGGTCGGCAAATCCAAGCTGAAGGATGAATTGATTCCCCACACGATCC